>CAJUQZ010000024.1:23644-37962 GCA_910588755.1 uncultured Lachnospiraceae bacterium
GGCCACCACGGCGAAGCCCTTTCCGGCGGCTCCGGCCCGGGCCGCCTCCACAGAGGCGTTGAGGGAGAGGATGCCGGTCTGGAAGGCAATATCCTCAATGTCCTTTGCGATTTGGGTAATCTGCTGGGCGTTGGCGCTGATGTGGATGCCGTTTTAGATCAGAACCTGACTGCATGGCAGACCGCGATCGATGAATTTAACGAATCTTTAAAGAACTAATTGGCAGACTATACATCCTGCGGTCCGGGACTGGAATTGTACCGCATTAACTAAAAAAGAGATGGCGTTTAAAACGCCATCCCTTTTCTTTTTATGCAATATCCACTTATTTCTTCAAAGAAGCATTGAACTCATCCACAGCTGTCTGCCATGCAGGAATATTCTGCTCCAGAATCGCGTCAACGTCAGCGCCAACGCCCAGCTTATACAGGAAGTCATCGTTCGGGTTGAAGTTCGGAACGATCGCGTGCAGGTCATTCACACCATGCGATGCCATCATGTCGATTGTCTCGTCCACGGAACGTGTATCCTTCATGCCGCCGTACAGGTTATCCAGCAGTGCATAGTAGCCTTCATATCCCGGAACATCATCCTCCCATACATCATATGCAAACATCAGCAGCCTTGCCTTCTCATCGCTGTAGGAAGCAGGCATGCACAGCGGGTTGTTGGACGCGTTTGTCACATTGTCCCCTTTGGGTCCTTTCGGGAAGATGACAAATCCATAATCAACACTCTGATCCAGCGTCACGCCGTTTACTTCCACAGGGTTCTGGCCTGTCAGCCATCCGCCTTCATATGCGCAGTATGCATCGTCAAACATGAAAGCAGCCTTGCCGCTCATAAAGAGGTTCTTGTACTCCTCCCAGTTGCTGCCGTCCTCGTTGCTGTAGTTCAGGAAATACTTGTTGGTAACTGTATCGATGGCAAAGTGAAGCGCTTCCTTCACGTTATCGCTGTCAGCAGTCAGAACGTATGTACCGTCGCTCTCCTTGCTGACAAGCGCACCGCCATTAGCACGCACGCACATATATACCATACCGCCGTTATTCTGTACGCAGCCGTACACGTCAATCTGGCCATCGTTGTCGATATCCCTCTGTACTTTATCCATGATGTCAACCCATGCGTCCCATGTCCATGTGCCGGCTGCCTGCATATCATAGATCGTCTCTGGGTCAATGCCTGCATCCTTAAGCACGGTCTTGTTGAAGTACAGGCCTCCCCTTGGCTCCGAAGGTCCGGAATAGAAGCAGTATGCAGAATCGCCAATCTTCCAGTTGTTGATCTCACCATTCTGCTGCCATCTCTCTTCGGAGAAGTCCACTACATCGCCATCGAGCTTGGTCAGGTCATACATCAGGCCCTGGCTGACATCAGCCGCCGTCGCTGCAGAGTTTGTCAGTATGTAGATGATATTCTCGTCACTGCCTGATGTTGCAGCCTGCACAAACGCCTCGCCGATCGAGCCTTCACCCCAGCCCCAGCCGGCATAATTCTTCTGGACCATTGTGAAGTTGTATGTCTCCTGCAGCCAATCGCGGTACTCTTTCTGCGCTTCCTTAAAATCTGTATTGTAGTTCTGATCATCCGGATTCGTCCACCAGTCAGCAATAATAATATCCATGCCGCCTAAGTCAAACGGCTCGCCCGTCTTGGGATCAATTCTTATTTCCGGCATTCCGTCATCTGCTGCAGCTACTGTGCTCTGCTCCTCGCTGTCACCGCCCTGCTCTGCTGTTTCCGTCTTTGTCTCTCCACCTGTTGTCTGGTCTCCTGCATTGGCCTGTGTGTCACCGCCAGCTGTCTGGTCATTGTTTGCAGGCTGGTTTGCATCATCACCGCCGCCACAGCCGGTCATACCAACCGCCATCACTGCCGCGATCGAAGCTGCCATCAGTCTGCTCAACATTTTTCTTTTCATATATATTTTCCTCCATTCTTTCTATGCCTGTGAATCTGGGTGCAGGCAAAAATTTGCGCTAATCCGGAAACTATTCAAAAATGTCCAGATGGGTTATTTCTTGACAGTTCCTTACCCATGCGCTGTTTCTGTTTATATAAACTTCCACCCGCCTGTCTTCTGCCCCAGGGCGTGTTTCAAAAATTATTCCCGCCATTTTTATGGCGTGACATCTGGCAGAAAACATTTTTGAAACATACCCTGGAGACAGGCAGCGGAAACCTATACCATAATTAATGATTACATCTTGATACCAGTGCTGCTCAAGCTCTCTACAAATCCCTTCTGTGCGTACAGATACAGTATGATCAGCGGCACAATCACCATCAGCGTACCGGTTGCCAGCATACAGTTCGTGTAAGGAACGGAAACACCTGCCGAACTTGATGCGCCGGTGATCTTTGCTATATAGCCGCCAAACGTATCCGGAAGCTGCTTAAGCTTGATACTTAACAGGCTCACATTGCCCAAAAACATACTGGAATAGAAACCATCCGTCCACTGCCATACAAAGGCAAACAGGAAACAGGATGTGAGAATGGGCTTCGCGTCCGGCAGCATGATGCTGATAAACGTCTTGAGCGTGCCGCAGCCGTCCACGTAGGCCGCCTCCTCCATCTCCTTGGGAATATTTCTGAAAAACTGTCGTATCATATAGATGTACAGCCCATTCTTCAAGCCCATACAGCCAAATGACATCATATAATACGGCAATACAGAACCTCTTAAGTTTACGGGGGACCCCGTCACCAGCTGCTTAATTCCCAGCACGTCAAAATACCGGAAATGCAGAAACAGCGAAGTGGAAATAACCTGGGGCGGAATCAAAATCATCAGCATCACACAGGCAAACCAGAAGCGCTTTAACGGAAACTGGAATCTCGCAAAACCATATCCCACCAGAGTGCACATCCCCACCTGCACACCTGAGATCGTAAGCGCAATCACCAGCGAGTTAAACAAACTCTTCCCATACTCCATAAGTCCCGCTGCCAGACGGTAGTTTTCTGTGGTAAAATGGAGAGGAATGGAGATGACAATGGGATCATACAGGTCTCCTTCTGTCATAAAACTCACTGAAATCTTGTTCAACAGGGGCTGCAGGATCAGGAAGCACAGTCCGAAGAGCAGTACCGCCCGGCAGATACTGACGCCGTACTCCATCAAGGTTTTGCGCAGGAGATAGCCGCCGGATTTGCGGTTTCTCTCCCAGAAATTTGTATATTTCCCGGTATTTACCTTCGTCTTTCCCTTACTCATAGTAGTAAACCCCCTTCGAGATGATGAGCGAACTCACTCCGATAATTGCCATGACCAGCACGAAATATGTCCAGGCCATAGCGGAAGCCAGCCCGTAATTCAGGTTTACATTCATATATGTCGTAATCTTGTCAATGACTTCGTTGTCAGACCTCATGCAGAAATCTACAACCGTGTAGATCCAATTCACAAGGAACAGGGAGCTGACCATTGGGAACGTGATTTTCCAGAGACTCTCCCATTTGGTACACCCTTCAATATCCGCAGCCTCGTACATACTGACCGAGATGGTCTGCAGTCCTGACAGGAAGATGATAATCTGGATTCCCGAAGAAATCGCCACATCATAGATGTTATTAATAACTTCAAACAGTGTCTCAAAAGCCCGCACACCCACTCCGGTAGTCCTCAGAATATTCTGGAGCGCATCCGTGATGCCTGTCGTACCACCCGCATTTACTTCCACAGTCGCAGCGACAGCTGCCATGAGGGCGTTGTCCGAATCGAGCTTTAACATCACGCCCGAAGCCAGGATGACCGGCAGGAAGAACACGGAACGAACAAGCGCCCTGCCCTTAAATTTCTGATTCAGCACCAAAGCCACAAAGAAACTGAATACCATAATCGCCACGGAATAAATTGCCATTCTGGAAAGCTCCTCTGTGAGAAGCCTGACAAAGGTGGCATCCACCTGGAACGCATAATTGTAGTTACCCAGGCCTTTCCATACATTCTTAAATTGCCCCGCTCCCAGCTGCACATCGCTGAAGCTCATGTACAAGGACTGGAACAGCGGTTTCACCATAAATGCCAGAAAACCGATAATAAACGGGGCAATGAACAGGTATCCGGAGATGGCTTTCCGTTTCTGGAGGCCTGCCAGCTTATTTTTCTGATTTTTCATAACCACATTCCTTTCTAAAAGCTTTTAACGGACTACCACATAATCCCTGGCGGGAAGCTTTGTGCCATCAGGCGCCACCGCGTCTGTGAAGCCGTAATTGACATAGACCTTTGTGCCGTCCTCGTATACGGTGCAGGAGAGATTGTCACCCAGCTTCTCGTGTCCCGTCATCTGCTGGTTAAACACATGACCCATCTCGCTATTGTATCTGTTGTAGATATCCAGCATCCTGTCGTGCCATGCGGCAAAATCAGATGCATAATATTCGGTATAGAGCGTCTTCTGCAGGGCAAACGCCGTCTCGCGCATCAGCGAGAAGGAAAGACCCGCGCCGTACTCCGCTGACTCCAGAAGCTCCTCTTCCTCGTTGCCGCAGTTGTTAAGCGGCGATCCGACATAATTCACAAAACCATGTATTGCAAGCTGGTAGAAAGGAACCTCCTCATCGATAATGGTGTACCCGCTGCCCGACAGATCCATGTTCGTCACGATATCCGCATAGGGCAGGGCATAGTCATTGCCCATATTCACCATGACCTTCTTGCCGCTATCACCGATCTCCTTTAAGATCTGCGCGTGTGAATCCATCGCCTGCTGTCTGCTTACGGTATTTTTCAGATAATAGTCAGAAGAAAGATCTTTTCCCATGTCACGGAATGCAACGTTCGCGCCATACTGTCCCGCTGCCTTGGTAAGTACCTGTGCGTTTTCTTCAATTAAGTCCGGGTGGAGCAGATAGTAGCTGTCAATGCCCTCCCGCGCGGAATAGGTCACATCACTGTAGACAAACAGCTCCGCACGCTCTTTGGACAAAAATCTTGCCGCATCTGTAAAGGAGAAGAACCCATCTGTCAATCCGCTGTCATACTCATAGTGCGTCACGCCTTCCAGATAGAGATCCACGCCAAGTTCCGCAGCCGCAGCGCCCAGATTCTTCAGATCCTTCTTGCTGCCTAATGCGCTGATCGTCTTTGCCTTGCTGAGCAGTTTCTGGTTTACGCCCCCGTTGCACCAGCCTGTATATTTCACCGAAATATTGTTCATACCCTCCGATGCCAGCTGGCGGATCATCTCCTCAGCCTCGCTGTATCCTGTCAGTTTCAGCGGTCTGGAAACAGGAACGCCCAGGATCTGTCTGACCTTATCCACTGCGCCAACAATCTCCAGCACCACGGGAGTGCTCTCATCGCCGTTCTCCGCGAAATACTCCCCATATTTATCTTTCAGATAACCCTGATATACCTTTGCCATATCCACATAGCTGCTGCTGTCCACAAATCGATACCGCTGTGTCAGCGTCTCATCAGGCAGTGTCTCCAAAAACTTATAGACATTCTGGCTGTCCAGATCCCCTACTGAAAAGAGTTCGGACGGGCTGATCGTATAGCAGGAATTCGCATAATTGTAGCTACTGCCATGTCCTGCAATATCCGCCTGTACAGACGCATAGGGTGCACCCTCCTCCATCATGCAGATAAAGGATTCATCGCCGTTTGCAATGCCAAATGCGTTGAAGTACGCCCTTGTGTCATGCACCACGGCATCCCTTGACAGCGCCATATCCCAGCCATAGAGATTCGCGTAATAAGACGCCTGCGAGAGCTTGTTGTTGTTAAAGTTGATCAATGCACCGCCGCCCTCCGGCACCAGCATAAAGCCTTCGTCTTCAGAACCGCCCGCACCAAAGTACGGAAGAGGTACTAATGTATAGATCGGCGTCGCATCACTGTACTCCAGGTCGCTTAAAGGCATCTCCACCAACAGATCTCCGCCGTCCAGCCTGTAAACAATGCTGGCGTCAAACACAAACGTATCCTTGCTGGTAAGCTGCGCGCTCAGCTGTTTATCCGCCTCGAGGTCGTCATGCGTATACCCTGCCTTCTCAAAAATCTGTTCCAGCTTCTGGGTAACAGCACCCTTCGCCGTGTCCCTGAGTACGTATATTGGCTCACTCTCCAATATCGGGTAGGAAGCAAGGAGTGCATCCTTGTCATCGTCCTTTCCCAATTTGTTAATATCATATTTCTTATAATAGCGCTTGATAAATCCAGAGTCCGTTGTTTCCATCTGGCCAAGCCACTGATCCATGCTTGCCACTGTGCAGACAGGAGGAATCAGGTACTCCTTCTCCACATTGCCAAGGGAATAATTGACTTTGACATAATCATCGCCCTGCTCGATCGTGTACAACCCGTTCGCGACACCGTAAGTGTAGCTGTCATACGTCGTCTGCAGGCCAGTGGCAATGCTGTAGGTCATAATCAGGGTGGACTGGAGCCTTCCCTTGTATGACGCAACCGCCACAGGGTCCGCATCGGCTTCAGGAGGGTTGGAATACCATACCTTCCCGGTCTCCTTTACTTCCAGCGTAAACTGAGTCGTCGTGGGATCCATGGTAAGCTTGAGCTTATCATTTTCCAATATGATGGCATCCTCTGATCCATCATAACTGTAGACCGTCATCCCCTCTGTCTGTTCCGTCGTACCCTTGAAATTAACAATTACCAAAATTGCCACCAGTACGACAGCTGTTATGATCACGGGGACAGCCAGGCCTTTCAGCTTCCCCACCAATTCTGATTTATCTTTCTTCATGGTCACTCCCATCCTTCCGTTCCGGCAGATGTCCTCTTGATACCCGCCTCGCTATAGTCGGAACATAATCTCCTTCCCAATGGAAATAAAGTATGCAACACCCTGTGAAATCATGCTGAAGAACAGCAGCAGGATAAATACAATCACCAGCATTGCAAACAGGCTGGCAACCATAAACAGCATATTCTTCCCCATGCTAAATTCATGAATCTGCCCCATAGCGGAGATGAACAGCATAGCTGCCCACAGCAGCGAGATCATACTAAGTACCGAATAAAACTCCCTCTCATCCACCGTGACAAAATTGCTGAAAACCATCAATGGGAACTGAATCAGCACATACGGAGTCAGTGCATAGCAGCTTGCCATATATACCTGGCCGAGCCGCCCCTTGCCGTCAAACAGAGTCGTCAGCCCCCAGTTTCCAACCACGAACATGGCGAGTGGAAAAGCCACGCTGGCAATATACAGGAAGATATTGATTCCCTCCCAGTACACTGTCAGGAAGATGAAACTAGTATAGCGCAGCTTCATAACCCGCACGAGCAAAGTCAGAAACAGAATCGTATTTGCCGCCGCATACGTACCGCGCTTCTCATGCGTGAGATCCCAGAAACCGTCCAGCGGATGCGTGATGCAGTAAAGTGCAAACCGCAGGCTGTCTATATATTTTAGATAGGTATTTTTATTTTTCAATGCAGCTATCATATCAACCTCCATCTATCTAAGCTCTGAAGATATCCGCGATATCAATTTCATGCTTGATTCTCTTGACCTTGCCAATGGACATCGGAATCAGGAATATTGCCAGGATCACTATGACAATCATAACGATATTCTCCTCCACCCACTCCTTGCGGTACTGCTTATATGCCCTCGAATAGTTCTCGTCATCGTACTTGAGTTCGAAGTAATCCATCGCCTCCTCGTACTGCTTCTGCCGCAGCAGGGAGCGTCCAATGCCGATATATGCCAGATCATAGTTACCGTCCAGCTCCATGACCTTCTTCCAGCTCTCGCCTGACGTCTCGTAATTACCTTGGTCAAAATCCTCGATCGCGCTGTAGATCAGCCTGCCAAACTCGGTAGGGGTAAACAGTGTGATGCTGCAATCCAGCGCATCGAGCACCAGCAGGTCGTGCCCCATATGCTCGATCGCGGACGGCTGTCTGAAATATCCGTCCATATTGCCGTTGCCACCGAAGCAGAACACCGTCTTGCCCTGATCGTCATATCCAAAGAGACGACCACGGTTCTTGTCGAGACACACATAGATATCATTCTCAAAAACCGTCACATCTGTAAAGTACGACGGGCCTTCATAGCCGCCGCCCTCGCCCCAGTACAGGTCGCCGTAAGCGGGAAACTCGCCATTCTGAACCAGAATGTCACTGCCCATCAGGTTCAGCTTGCGGATCGCCTGCGCGGCGCCGGTGTCCAGGTCATTCTCCTCCATACCGCCCGCACACGCATAGATAAAGCCCTCGTGGTCGATATAGATATTGTCATACGCTGTCGGAACGAAAGAGGTCATACGCACCCTTTGCTCCTGCGTCGCAAATTTTTTCCAGATATAATCCATCCAGTCGAACGTAACTGGCGTCGCTCCCACAAATCCCGAGAACGTGCCGTCCGCCTCATATTTACACAAGCCCTGATTGATGCTAGTAGCGATACAGTATACGCGCCCGGCCGTATCGATCACGATTTTGGAGGGCTGGAAGGTACTGTTCTCGCTCACTGTGGAATCCACCGGCAAATTAAACTGTAAAATATAGTTTAAGTCGCTGTCCACCTTCACGATTCTTGCGTTTCCGTTGTCGCTGATAAAGATGTCGCCCCCGTCCGATATCGCAATATCCGTCGGGCCAGCTAGATTCTTCACTTCCGTATTTCCCTGGATACTGTCGAAGATACGCACTACCTCAAACTTCTCCGTGCCGGTACGCTCGATCTGCACAATCCGGTTGTTGCCGGTATCACAAATATAGATCATGTTGTCCTTGACAAACATTCCCTGGGGATTTCGGAAATTGAGATCCAGGCCAAACGCTTTCGCCGTGTAGACGCCCGCCACCGAATAGACATCCGGCGAGTCCTGCACATCACCCCAGTAGTCATAATTATATGTATAGCTTTTATCCTCCGCCAAAACGCTCATTGAGGAAGACGCAAGAATCACCGCTCCCAGCGCTAAAGCACCGATTGATTTCATTATCTTTTTCATAGGCCACCTCATTCCCTGTTAATCTTTCAGACCCGAGCTTGCCATCGTCTCCAAGATCTGGCTCTCAGAGAATACAAAGATTGCAATGGGAACAACCATCAGGACAACCAGTACGGCCGCGCCCTGTCCCGTTCTTGCAATACCGCCGCTCTGGATTTGCTGCATGGCATATACGAGTGTCTTCTTTTCCTCGGAGTAGATGAATGTAGCCGCCTTGTTGTTCCACAACCCCTGCACCGAGAAGATGATCAATGTCATCCACGCGGGCTTTACGTTGGGCATCACGATGCCACTAAACACCCTCCACTCGCTTGCGCCGTCAATCTTTGCCGCCTCGATCAGGGAGGTCGGAAGGCCTTCCATGAACTGCTTCATCAGGAAGAGTCCCATCGGTGAGGCAAATCCTGGAATGATAATGGACCAGTATGTATCGATCCAGCCAAGCTTATTTAATATCAAATAGTTTGGAATCTGTGTCACATAGCCGGTGAACATCATCGCCACCGTAACCAGTTTAAAAAATGCCTGGTTGCCTGGAAAATCATACTTCGCCAACACGAAAGCGCCCATGGAAGCGATAATCAGATGACCGAATGTACCAACGAATGTGATAAACACTGTGTTAAACAGATATCTTGAAAATGTAACCCACGATTTTCCCATCGTCACAAACAGATCGGAAAAGTTATCTAACGTAGGGTTCTGCGCCAAAATCTTGGGCGGAAACTTGAACAATTCGTCCAAAGGCTTCAGTGCACTGCTCACCGCGTAGATCAGAGGAAACGCCATCACAAATGCCACCAGCAGCAGGAACAGATACAGAAAAATGTCTCCTACGATAGACCGGTTTGGCTTTCTTTTCTTGATCAGCTTTTTGCGGTATACGGGTTCTAAGTTTTCTTGCTCTTTTTTCTTCTTCTTGCTCATATCAGGTTCCTACTCTCCTCAACAGACTTTGGATTGCTTTGTTACAAAGTATCATCATCAGGAACAGAATGGTTGCGATCGCACACGCGTAACCCATCTCAAACCTAGTAAAACCGTAGTCAAACAGGTGTGTCACGATCGTGCGGGCTGCGTAGTCCGTACTCGGATATCCGCAGAGTGCCATAGTGACATCACAGACGCCAAAAGCCTGAGTGATGGACATAACCGCACCAAACATCAGCATGGGGCGCATATTCGGAAGCGTGATATACCACAGCTCCTGCCAGCGGTTTTTGATACCGTCCATGTATCCAGCCTCAAACTGCGATCTGTCCACGCCCTGCAGACCTGCCACGAAGGAGAGGAAGCCAGTACCTAAGCTCATCCACAGAATGACAAGCATACAGATCGGCAGCATGTAGTCCGGATTGATAAACCACAGCACCGGCTTGTCGATGATACCCAGGTTCATCAGAAAAGCATTGACATAGCCGTATGCATCTCCTCTGAAGAACACAGAGAAGATGACATAGCAGTTGCCCGCGATGGACGGCGCGTAGAACACGACAACCGCCACGCTGCGCACCCATCTGGGAAGCTCATTGATGAGCCATGCAAACAGGAACGACATGATGTATCCCAGAGGTCCGGTGATGACAGCGATCATCAGGGTATTCTTGATACCGATGAGGAAGATGTCATCGTCCAGAATCAGGCTGATGTAGTTCTGCAGCCCGATAAACCTTGGCTTTTCCAAGATGTTATAGTATGTAAATCCATAAAAAATCGAAATCACTACGGGCGCCACAAAGAACAATGTAAACAGCAGCGCATAGGGCAGAAGGAACAGGTAACACATCTTACTCTTCTTCGCCTTCTTCCACGCAACCTGCATGTTGTGCTTCCGCAGGGTAAAATATTTGTTTATATACTCTTTCATTTTTCACGCCCCTATTCTTCTATTGGCAAGCCGAACTCAATCCGCTTCTTCTTGATCTCGTCATTGATCGTGACGGCATAATCTATGATTGTCTCCCTGGAATCAGTCTTCTCGTTGATGACCTTTCTGATCGCGTTGGTGATATGGCGTCCTGTAAAGTATCCGCCCGGCACCTCGCGTATTCCAACGGTCTGTTCCCACTGCGCATCGAGCACCTTGATATCGTCGTTGCTCCATGAAAGCTGTACAAACGCGTCCTTGTTCGCTGTCGCGTACCGCGCCGAAGAACCAAGCAGCGCCTCAATCTCGCGTCCGAAACGCACCTGTGTATCCGGCTGTGCCCACCACTTCATAAACTCCCATGAGTTCTGACGCAGGGTTTCATTCTCGGTGGCAATCATCATCGTCGCATTTCCGGTGATAAAGTCGGAGCGGTCTATGTAGGTGCTCCCGTCCGCCGCCGTGTATTCCGTACCTGGAATCAGTGTAAAATCCCACAGTCCCCTGATCTCCGGAGCCGATACCATCAATGTGTTATATGTAGAATACGGTGAAATACCAATTGGCATCTCCCCTGAACGGAAACGGCTCACAAAGTCGTACACCGTAGGAAGTCCGTAGTCGTTAAAGTATCTGATGTAATCCTTGAATGCCCTGACGCCCGGCTCGTCGTCCACCATAGTCTTTGTCCCGTCCTCACTGTACATGTCCCCGCCATACTGGAAAAGGAGTGTAAAGTACAGGGACAGATCCGGTGCATTGGAGGCAACGGCTGTGGTCGCTGTCGCGGTGGTGCTGCTGCCCGCCGCTGTCGGAATACCGATTGAGAGGTTGTTTCCCTGTATCGTGGGCAACATCTCGATCAGCTCCTGCCATGTATTGGGAATCTCCAACTCAAGCTCTTCCATGACATCTTTTCTGTAAAACATGACATTGAAGGTCTGCGTCTCAGGCACCGCATAAATGTGCCCATCAAGCGTGAACTGTTCATAAGAACTCTTTGTATAATGAGAGAATACCTCTTCCCAGTCACTAAACTGGGTGAGATCCTCGACCGCGTTTCGCAGCGCATAGTTCACAGGCTGGTCCGCGCCTACGGAAAGCACCACGTTTGGCCCTCTTCCCGCCATAACCGCGTTCATCAGCGCGCCTGGATCGACGATTTCCACGTTGACCTTGACACCACTGTTAGGTGTAAAGCTATCGTCCACCATAGACTTTAAGATCGTACCCTGGTCACGTCCGGTGAGAACCCATACCTTGACAACCTCCTCACCGGAGCCTTCCGCGTAGACATCACCCACCGCGTTATAATCAACTACGAATGATGCCACAAAGGATTTCATCTCATGCCACAGCTTCGTGGCCGCGTTTGCCTTTTTCTCCTCGGGCTTGACATTGACGCCGCTGACTACCAGATAGTCGATATCCAGCTTGGTCTCGCTCAGGTTCAATGCCGCTGTTCCCAAAGCGGTAATATTGTCCTTGAATGTCGTGAACTCCAACGTGATCTTCTGCGGTTTCTCGCAGAAGCGCTCTAACTGCTGTGCCACGGTCTGCGCAGACGCGATTCCGTCGGCTTTCTGTCCGCTGTACGCCACCATGTCATCTACCAGCTTGAACAGTCTCTTGGACTCAAGCTCCATCGCTTCTATAATCTCGGGATAACTTCTCTCGATATAGTAATCCCTGTACTGGTCGGGTGTCGCACCTGTGTATACAAGCACCTTCCTGTAGATCTGGTTGAGTCTGAATGTCGAGTCCTCCAGCTCCTCAAGAATGCTTCCGATGCCGCCTAGTGTCGCCTCAAGCCTGATCGTATGTACACCCTTTGTCAGGTAGAAATTGTACGGTGTACCCGCTTCATCCGCCAGCTTCAGGTAATCCCAGTCATTGCTGTAGGCGAAGGAAATCGCCTTGAGCTCCTCAAAAGGAATCTCACCGTCTATGTAAACGCTTCTGCTGGACACAACGCCGCGTGAATAATTCTGGCGGCCTTTGACCATGATGTTATAATATCCGTCCTCAGGCACTTCAAAATCCCACTCAATCCACTGTCCGGAACTTCTCCATGCCTCGCCGCCCACATAGTTCAGCACGGTCTTTGTCACGCTGTTTGGCTGGGTTGTCGGCGAAGACCTGTCATATTTTGCATAGAGAGACGATTCGGAACGGTAGGTGGAATCCTCCCCCTCGATCAGCGTCATGAAATTTTTCGCTGTCTCAGAAGACGTATCTGCCGGGCACTTCGCTATGTATTCCTCATAGGTATCAAGATCCTGCACCTTCGTGATCTCCAGCTTACGCAAAATCATGGGTTCATTTGCAGCCTCAAGACCAATCGTGTTCTCACCCTTCTCCAGATAGAACTTATACGGTTCGGTGATGTATCCCATGTCATCCCTGAAATACGCTGTCTGCCAGCCTGGCGCCTCGATCTGGCTAGGTCTGATCTCGTTGCCCTGATTGTCAACTGTCGGCGCACCTGCGTCGGTCCAGATTCTGGTGAAGGAAATATTCCTTGCATCCTCAAAAGGAACCTCGCCGTTGAGATAGACGATACGCTCCGCTGCAACACCTCTGGACTCAGGAAGCAGATACTCCATAAAAATGTTGTAGAAGCCCGCCTCCGGCACATCTACTTTCCAGGTGACTTTGGAACTGGTGTCCGTAAACAGCGCCTTTTCCTCTCCTTCATAGTTGTTGTAAACCTCCACGCCGCCTTCGGATTCATAGTCATACAAATCCACCGCTGCCTGTTGATCAGGGTACGGCGCATCAGCATGGTCATTCAGGTATCCCGTGTAGGTACCCGTCCTCTGCATGCCTTCTACGTCAGTGCTCAGGTCAGCGCCCGCGTACTTCTCATGGAAGTCATCCACACCGCGCAGAGACATAAGGAAAGCAATCAGCACTATAACCGCTATGACTGCAACCGCAATAAGAATCTTTTTTCCAGATTTTTTTCCAGACTTTCCTTGGCTCTCCATACTTTCCTCCACAAAACCAGTATTTTTTTATAGGGAACAATTTAACAAAATGACTAAAAAGATCTGCTTTTTAGCAAATTTTATAGCACAATTATATATTACGCCTAAATGCATTTATAACACTTCTCATATTTTGCTATAATCTGTTCATATATTGCTTTTATTTGTGCATACTGCACATTTGTACAGCTTTATTTTAAAAATTCCCATCAAAATAACGATGTTATCTGGGTATGCAGTATCAAAATTTGAACAAACTGCTTTTTCTGAAACCCCTCAGAATATAACTGATGCCTAATGAACGGCCCCCCGCCGCATAGCGCGTGCGTCAGCTTTTGCTGACATTTTTTTACTTAGGCACCTACATGCAAAAAAGAGGCGCTTCACCTTTCCTGTGTTTGTAAAGCTCCTCCTTATACTTATTGCTATATTAACCTTTACTCTTGAATCTGATCTTTCTATTTTCCTGATAGCACTACTCCCCAAGCCTCGACGTAGCCACCGCTACGCCT
>CAJUQZ010000025.1:0-15532 GCA_910588755.1 uncultured Lachnospiraceae bacterium
TTACCGCAGTGTTTAGAATCAAGTCAAACACCGCCTCGATATTGGTATTTGCTACCTCGTTATGGCATATGGCGATCTCCAGCTTGTCATGGAGTGACTTTCCTTTCGACAAGTCTACAAACTGCGGCGTATGGCTAAACGTGATATATGTATCCTTAAATTGCCCTGTACAGTGCTCTGCAAAATAGATCGCAAGCGCATTTGCCACGTCGAGACAGGTCACATCTGTACTGCCCGCTCTGGAAAACATGCTTCCAGAACCGTCCGCGACACAAAGTGTATTCCCATTGCCCTGTACATAATCTGGCAGTGCTTTCCACAACTCTTCTAGTGTATCATCAAGCCCCCCGGCTGATCTCCGCTTCTTAACATAAGAATGGACAATGTCGTGTGGATAGAGCACGCCTGCATGGATCGTCTTCTCTCCCTTTTTTACAGCGCCCAGAAACGCTCTGCGCCGCTCCTCGTCGTTGCGCAGGAAGGCCGTGTTGTACACCAGATTAGCCCTTGACGGAACCGTCTCATAATTAATGTCAGCCCATTTTTTGCCACTCATCTTCACTTCCACAACATCCATATACTGCCTGTATGATGATAGCATCTGGCGATACTGTTTCCTTGTCATGGATAGCTTTTTTGCCAGCATGCGCGCCATCTGTTTTGCGTAGCCTGATGACGCATTTTCAGACGGAAGCCACTTTGCACACAAGCTGATGGAACGTCCCTTCTCCTTGTTGGCACCGTCCTTCTCCAGCTGCCTTTGAATCATCTCGACAGCCTCGTCTGCAAGCGGAGAATTTATCATTGACACGACGATATCCCACCGCGAATACTCTGGTATCAGCGGCAGCAGCGCTCTAGCGACCCCGGTATGGCTCTGTGCCAAATAAAGCATAACTGTCCTGAACAATCTGCGCTCCCCAAGTCCCTGACGCACATCGCCTGCATAGAAAAGCCACCGTATTGCCAGCTTCGCGTCCTCATAATAAGCCTTCACAAACTGCTCTGCGATCGCTTCTGACGAAGTGTTCCGAAACGAGGAAACTCCAAAATTTAAATCCAGCAGAGCCTTTCCTGATGTCCTGTATCCCACCGCGCCGTTTTCGGTCACAGAAGTATTGTATTCATTATTCAACATGTTCTTAATATTCTGCATGAATCCCATTTGATTCCCTCCTTCTTTTATGCATCATATCGGTCTCCTTCTGTACAGTCGGAAATGGGGTTGGCAGGATTCGAACCTGCAAATATACTATACATTACCCTTATGGGAAAATGCTGCATGAGCTTTTGTCAAAGCTCCTTTTTTTAATGCGCCTTTACCATTTTGGCCACAACCCCATAATTTCAAATTTCTCCATTTAAAACGATCCTATCTTGCTTCAATTGGCATACTTTCAACGGCCAAAACAATACTGGCACTTTCTACACAATTTCAACAATCGGAGCTGGCAGGATTCGAACCTACATCGGTATGTCTTAGTAATTATGCTGCATGAGCTTTTATCAAAGCTCCTTTACATACTGCTTTCCCATTTAAACTACAGCTCCCTGAAGTCAAGACTACGCATTCAAAAACGAAACCGGCAGGATTTGAACCTGCAACCTGTGGGGTGTCTTCCATATAGAAAATTGCTGCAGAAGCCTTTGGCAAGGCTCCTTTTTTACACCGCTCTAACCAGTTGAGCTACGGTTCCATCATTTCATAAATAGTAAATCAGCAGTTCTCCCTGCTAAGCATAGATCATGCATCCGTGTGTATGTCTGATCGGGGCTATTCGGATTCGAACCGAAGAATTAAAAGAATGTTGCTGAAAGAATCTTTGTCAAGATTCCCTGTTCTGCGGCAAAACATGCGCCGCAGGACTGCTCTACCACTGAGCTATAGCCCCGCTATCACATATTTAAAATCATACAAACAGGGCTAGCCGGAATCGAACCAGCGACACGGGGATTAAGAGTCCAATAGAAAATTGCTGCATGAGCTTTTGTCAAAGCTCCTTTTTTTCCTGCTCTACCAGCTGAGCTATAGCCCTATCGACAGGAGTGGATGGGAGGCTCTCTGGGAGGCTCCTACTGTGGAACCAAAATTCATGTATGTACGGTTGCTGTGTGTGTCTTTGGCAAGACACGCGTCTCCAAACCACTCCATGTATCTACTATATCATTGAACTATGAAAAATTCAATATACCTGTAGTATAATACGAAACTTTGATATTCGCCGGACACTACTCGCTGCGTGCCCCGTGCGCCGCCTTAGCGGCATATTTCCTCTGCACGGGGCTGCGCATAAAAAGAGCACTTCATATTACAAATTAACAGAAGTGCCCAATTATTTATGAACCTTATTATGCCTACTGATTTTTGGCCTCAAAATCCTCAATATACTGGATAATGAGCTTTACTGTGCCGTCCACACCCAAAATACTGCTGTTAATCGACAGGTCATAGCTGTCGGAACGTCCCCATTTCTTGGTGGAATAATAGTTATAATAGCTTTGGCGCTGTTTGTCCTTCTTGATCATCATTTCGCGCGCCTTGTCTGCATCGATCTCATATTTCTTCATGATGCGCTCCACCTTTGCGTCTTCGTTTGCATGGATAAAAAGGTGTAGGCAGTTTTTGTACTCCTGCAGCGCATAATCCGCACAGCGTCCCACGATCACACAGGGCTCCTCCTCCGCGATTTTCTTGATCGTGTCGAACTGAGCCATAAATACCTTGTGGCTGATTGGCATATCCACGAAGGACGATGAGTTGTAACCAAATGTGTATGTATCCATCACCAAATTATAGAGAAATGAGTTGGTCGGCCGCTCATCATGGTTTCTAAGCATCTCCTCACAGAATCCGCTCTCCTTGGCAGCCCTCGAAAGCAACTCCTTGTCAAAACACTGTATTCCGTAATGCTTTGCGAGCTTCTCGCCAATCTCATGTCCCCCGGAGCCAAACTGACGTCCGATTGTAATGATAGTATTCATGTAATCCCTCCATTCTGACTGTCATGTAATAATACTATTATATCTCGTATCTGTCAATATTTCAATCACTTTGTAGACGCAACATCTGCAGCAGCCTCTCAAAGTATGCTGGCAGCGGTGCTTCGAACTCCACGTAATCACCGCTCCTGGGATGGACAAAACCGATCGTCATGGCGTGAAGCACCTGCCCTTCCAGATGAAAAGGCGCCTTTCGGCTTGTGTATACGGTATCTCCTAGCAGCGGATATCCTATACTCGCCATATGAACCCTGATTTGATGTGTCCGGCCAGTCTCTAGCTGGCACTCGATGTACGTGTACTGGCCAAAATGCTCCAGTACACGATAATGCGTCACAGCACGTTTGCCGTTTTTCTCATTGATTGCCATTTTTTTCCGGTCGTTGTGGTGCCGGCCAATCGGCGCATCCACTGTCCCCTGTTCGCATTTCATATTTCCATATACAATAGCCCGGTATTTTCTGGTAATATCATGCGTCCGTAGCTGCTCTGCAATCGCCTTATGTGCCTCATCATTTTTGCAAACAATGATTGAGCCTGTCGTATCCTTGTCAATTCGGTGGACGATGCCCGGCCGCATGACACCATTAATACCAGACAGTTCCCCCTTGCAATGATACATTATGGCATTGACAAGCGTTCCCTCATAGTGTCCCGGTGCCGGATGCACGACCATGTTTTTGGGCTTGTTGATAATCAGAAGGTCAGTATCCTCATATATAATATCCAGCGGGATATCCTGTGCCGGAATATCTGGCTCTGCTGAAGCTGGTATGACAAACTGAATCCTGTCATCTGGCTTTACCCTGTAATTGGCCCTGACAGCCTGCTCATTTACAAACACATTGCCGTCTTTTATGATCTTCTGGATATAGCTTCGCGACAGATCGGCCATATAGCTGCTGATACACTTATCAATACGTTCACCTTCCATCTCGGGAGTGCCTTCAAAAACAATCTCATTCATATTACATTACCAACTACTTAATATCGCGAAATTTTTTGGTTCGAAACGTCAAAAATTCCAAGTCGGATTCCTTGTATACAAACAGCAGCAAAATTACCAGATAGATGGAGGACAGGGTTACATAGATATCCGCCACATTGAAGATTGGAAAATTAATCAGACTGAAATACAGGAAATCAACAACATAGTCATACCGCAGCCTATCAATCAGGTTTCCAATTGCCCCACTTGCGATAAAAACAAGTGTAATGTGCAGCTTATTGTACATTTTCTGATATGGCGCCTTGACCAGCACATACACAATGACTGCGAGAATGATGACTGCAATCAGCACAAAAAATATCTTTTGCCCCTGCAGCATGCCAAACGCCGCCCCGCGATTCTCAAGATAATGCAGCTCAAACACACCATCCCAGACCACAAACGGTTTCTGGTTCATCAAATTTGTAACCGCAAAATATTTTGTTGCCTGATCAACTGCAATCAGCACAAGGACACATATCACATCGAGCACAAGCCGTAATTTTTTCTTCTTATTCATCTTTTACTGGTCCCAATCCTCGTCCGTAAAATAGATTTCATTGATTCCCGCTATAATCTCCTCCTTGGTAACAGTCGTGTCGATCATAGCTTTTCCAACTTTTTTCAGTAATATGAATTTGACCTTATCACCTTCCACTTTCTTGTCAGAGGTCGTCAGCTCATAGATCTTCTCCGGGTCAATCCCTTCTATCGAGATTGGCAGGTTAAAAGGCACAAACATATCTCGGATTTCATAGTACTCGTCCTTGGAGAGAAGTTCCCGTTTCCAGGAGATATAGGCTGCAGCAACACAGCCAAGCGCCACGCACTCCCCGTGCATCAGTTCGAAATTCTTCGCCTTCTCAATAGCATGTCCGATCGTGTGTCCAAAATTCAGGATCGCGCGCTCACCCTTTTCTGTCGGATCCTTCTCCACAACAATCTTCTTACAAGTGCAGCTCTTATAAACCATATCCTCCAATACATCCAGATTCCTGTCATGAATTTCGTACATATTTTCGATAATCCATTCATAAAATGGTGCACTCTTGATCAACCCGTGTTTCAGCACTTCCCCCATACCGGAATAGTACTGTCTGTCATCGAGTGTCCTGAGCGTCGAGACGTTCATATACACAAGTTTCGGCATATAAAAAGCTCCCACCATGTTCTTGTACTGGTCAAAGTCCACGCCCGTCTTGCCGCCAATACTGCTGTCCACCTGTGCGAGCAGCGTCGTTGGAATCTGCACAAAGTCCACACCCCGCAGGTAAGTGGCCGCCACAAATCCTGTCGTGTCACCTACCACACCGCCTCCGAGCGCGAGAAGCATATCCTTGCGTCCAAACTTATTTTGTATCAAAAACTCATAAATATTCTTTACCGTATCCAGATTTTTGCTCTGCTCCCCATTGGGAAAATCATAGACAAAAATAGCCTTACAGTTATTCTGTAACCGCTCACAGACCTCATCTGCATAGAATCCCTTCACCCTCGAATCTGTGATGATACACAGCTTCCGCTCACTGATCTCAAATGGCTCTAGCTCCTGGACCAACTGGCCAAAGTCCTGTTCATACACAATATCATAGATTGGTTTGTTGTTCATATTAATTGTTAATCTCTGTGACATTTTATCCTCCTTTATCGGGCCAGAAAGACATTGCAAAAAAGTAAAACTTCCCATCTCATAACAGACGGGAAGTTCAGTCCTCGTTATCCCCAAGTCAACGTTTATATTCCGCCGCGTGAGGAGATTGGAACGTCAAATGTTCCTGATAAAATCTCCTGAAAATCTCCTGATATATCAACAGAGGCCGGCGTGATAATAAAGATATAGTTCGAAATCTTCTGAAGATTTCCACTGATCGCATATGTAGAACCTGATGCAAAATCAATAATCCGCTGCGCAATCGCGACGTCAAGTCCCTCCAGGTTCAGGACCACCGTGCGGTTTGCAAGAAGTGTCTCTGTGATCTCCCGCCCATCTTCTATGCTGTTTGGCCTGATCACACATACCTCCATGCCAGCTCCTGGTGCGCGCTTGACAGAACGAATCGGTGTTACCTTCTGTGACTGTTTTCTTGGTTTTTCTATTGGTTCATCAAAGTCTTCCTCTTCCCGGACTACCCTCATAGGTTTTCTGACAGTATTGTCTATGATTTCCCCCTCATCATAGAAATCATCATCATCGTAGTATTCTTCTTCCTCGTTGTTCAAATGCAATGCGTCTAAAAACTTGTCCATTACTCCCATAACTATTTTTCCTTTCTCTACGGCACATACTGCCTTACTCCGAAGATACCGGTTCCCACCCTGACACAGGTAGCGCCCTCTGACACTGCTACCGCGTAGTCACCTGTCATACCCATAGATAAATTTTCCATAGTTATATTATCAATGTTTTCACCCATAATGTCAACCGCTAATTTCTTTAATTTGCTAAAAATTGGCCTGTTTTTTTCAGCATCTTCTACAAAAGGTGCTATGGTCATGAGCCCTTTTACGCATATATTGGGTAATTTTGCAATATCCTGCACAAGTTGCTTTGCCTCCGTGCAGGTCGTTCCAAATTTTGTCTCCTCGTCCGCGACGTTGACCTCGACCAAAATATTAGAACGTACATTCTTTTTAATAGCTTCCTTACTGATTTCCTCCGCCAGCCGCAAAGAGTCTACACTGTGGATCAGATAGACCTTATCCACGATATATTTTACCTTGTTTCGCTGGAGATGTCCGATCATGTGCCACCGGATGTCCTTTGGCATGGCCTCGTACTTGTCAAGCAGCTCCTGGACTTTATTTTCGCCAAAATCCCGACAACCATATGCATATGCTTCCTGAAGCATCTCTACAGGCTTTGTCTTGCTGACTGCAATCAGCGTTACTTCCTTTGGATCCCGCCCGGCTTTCTGGCACTCAGCGGTAATAACTGTTTCCACCGCCTTTATATTTTCCCTGATTGTTACTTCTTCCATTATGATCCCCCCTGCGTGGTCTTGTTAATTATATGTAAAATCATTGTTGCTCACACTCGATGCGTCCAAAACAATTCGGTCGTACACGGTAAGACCATACTGGGTATTCGAACTGACAATCGAGTACTCGTCATTGTACGCCAGCACGGTGATCTGCTTAAAATCCGCATAGCCCTTGTTCATATTGTAGACGCCAGTCAGTGTTCCCATCTTGCTGACCGCCATCTTATCTGCTGAATCCATCTTGCAGATATAATCGCCAACCTCCAGTTCACTGCTGTCAATATAAAATACCTCCTCGTCGGAGCTGTATACATTCGTCTCTACAAACTCGTTGACCAGATTGCCGTTTTCATCCGCCTTTTCCTTTAGCACGCCATAATTTCCGTTCACGCCGCCTTTTGTCATATACTCTGCCGGAATGATAAAGAATTCTTTCTCAGCAATTGCGGAATTTGGAATTTTTAACCCCTGCTGGTCATTCACCACAAGCTCAATGTCAACAAAGCGGTCTGTGCAGAAAGCAACACAGGAGTTATTGAAACTTAGTTCTGCGTAAACACCGTCTGCAAGATGGTGTATGACGACCTGTCCCCATGAGGTCTCCTGCGTCTTAATAAACTTTACCTGGATATATTGGGCTTCTTCAAGTTCCGCGGCACGCTCCTCGTCCACAGGAATAACCAGGGACCAGTTCTCGTCTGTCACAAGCTTTCCGACAACTGCGTTTTTTTCTATCAAATCATTGTTGTTTACCCGGGTTTTCTCATAGGCTGACTGGTCGAACGCCGCAGCTGTAATCTGGTCGGGCGCCAGCGCTTCATAACCGTCAGTGCTGTATACGGCATAACCTGATTTGCCCGCTGAACAAAGGGAAATCACGCTGCCCAGATTCGATTGCTTCAGCACATCCAGATTTTCATACATATTGATATTTACCAGCTTCATCACAGCACCCTCAAGGCTGTATTTAAAATCATACACACTGCTGAAATTCTTACTGTCAAATCCTCTGTCATACTGAATCACTTCCGAACGAAACTCGCTAAGCTCCTCGTCCGTATAGGAGGCCTCCCCCATATCGCCCGCATTGAGCAGCGAGGCCAGCTTGCCGCTCTCATCGACAGAATACACCGTATCCCTTGAAGAGACACGCTCTCCCTCCCTGACAAAGTAATTAATATAACCTGTGTAGGGTGAACGCAAAAGCTCCTCCTGTCGGATGGCAATTCCTGTAAAGGTCTTTGAGACCGATAAGGAACCTAGTTGGATCTCATAGCCCTGAATTGGTTCCATTTTCATATAGGAAACGATTACAGCAATGATATAGACTGTCATCGCGCCAAATATTGCAAGTTCAATACGGTTCATGGTTTTGCCGGATTTATTTAGTTGTCTGCTACGTGCCTGATGATTTTGGGATGCCACTAAAATTCTCCTTATAAAAAAGCCCCGGTATTATCTCCCGAGGCTTTTTATTCAACATATCGACATATATGTCCTGCCTAAAAAATTATAAAGCCACTACTACCTTTGATTTCAAACTCTCTGGCAGCTCTGTCTCATCCAGCGAAATACTTGCTATCACTTTAAATCCATATGTATTGCTAATGGAATCCAGCTTGTGAACCACTTGTTCCACCTGATCCGTACCCTCAATGCAGGAGATATTTAAAAATCCATCGAAATAAATCTGTTCAAGATCATGGTCCTGGGAAACGATACCACGAATAAAGCCAACAAACTCGTCCGCATTGGCAACGCCGTAATCCTTCACATTGATCAGTCTTACCTTGTTATTCAGTTCATACATATGATCATTGCCTTTGTCAAGGTAAACAATGTTCCCAGATGCCGTAGACACCTCTTTGTTGACCATATCCAAAATAATCTTTGTCTTGCCCTTTCCCTTTTTTCCAACAATCAGCTGCACCATAAGCAATACCTCCTAAAATCATATCTTTAATGTAATTTAAGTAAATCCACTAAAATCATTATAGTTGAATCTTTATGAAAAAACAACTCTAACTTAAAAAATTTATGATATCTCACTCAATAAATCTGTCATTTCCGTATACATCGTTGTTTTGTCACCTGATTGTAAAATAATAGAGATATATGGATCCCCTGAATTATTTTTGACGTACACAATCAGGCAGCTTCCAGCTGCACTCGTTGTACCGGTTTTTCCACCGATTACAGTCACATTTTCAGGAGAAGGGATCTCCCCCTTGATGTATGCATTCGAATTTGCCACATCGATAAATTTGTCATTACCGTTCGCATCATGATATACTGAAGTATATGATGAGGTGTGGATAATCTCGGTGATCTTATCATATTTCATGGCCTCGTTACAGATCAGGTACAGATCATATGCTGTTGTGTAATGATTGGGGTCAGTCAGTCCATGCGGGTTGACAAAATGGCTTTTGGTTGCGCCAAGGCTGTTTGCTGTGTCATTCATCAACTCTGCAAATCCCTCTACACTGCCACCCACATGCTCTGCTATCATGACTGCCACATCGTTTGCCGATTTTAACAGCAGCACATGGAGAGCCTGCTCCATCGTCATCGTATCTCCCGCAGCTAGCCCAAGCTTTACGGCCCCGGATTCATTGATGTACACATTCTCCGTCGCCGTCAACACATCGTCAGGATTTCCGTATTTTAGGGCACACAGTGCTGTCAGAATCTTGGTAAGGCTTGCCGGGTTTAACTGCTGGTGTACATTCTTTGCATAGATTACCTTTCCCGAGGAAATATCAAATAAGCCTGCCGCAGTTGCGGACATATTCACATCTGTGCCGGCAAAAACATCTCCTACCGTGACACACAGATCACACGCAAACGTATCGAGCGTCTTCCCCTGTGTGTGGGAAGCGACAGAAAAGCTTGTGTTGTTCCTGTTCCTGTCATAGACGAATGAAAACTCTTTCGAGCCGCAACCCGCAAGGTTTACGGCCACTATCAGGGCTGCCAGTATTACAGATAATTTCCTGCCAAATCTATTTATACATCTCACGCCAGTCCAAATCTCCTCTGTCAAGCGACCGGATTAACAGCTCTGCTGATGCGAGGTTGGTCGCCAATGGTATATTGTGAATATCGCACAGCTTTACAGCGTTATTCACATCCGGTTCATGGGATTTTGAGTTTAGGGGATCCCTCAAAAAAATAACAAGGTCTATCTGATTGTGTTCAATCTGTGCACAGATCTGCTGTTCTCCACCCAGATGTCCAGCCAAATATTTATGAATATTGAGATTCGTTACCTCCTCTATTAATCTGCCCGTTGTCCCCGTAGCATACAGTTCATTTTTACTCAATATACCTCTGTAAGCAATACAAAAATTCTGCATCAATTTTTTCTTTCCGTCATGCGCGATTAACGCAATATTCATAGTCCATGCACCTTCCTTTGTCGATTATTTGTCTAAAGACATTCTAACCCTTTTGGCGTCAAAAATCTATATTTTTATCATTTAATTCAAAAAAAATTAACATTTTTCTATAACTTTGTGCAACCTGACCAATTTTAGCCTAATTATTGTATTTTCTGACACATTGTAATCGTACATTTAGTACAAATCCCATACCGATATATAGACTCACTAGCGATGTGAGGCCGGCGCTTACAAATGGGAGCGGCACGCCTGTGGTGGGAAACAGCCCTGTGGCAACGGCTATGTTGACAAAGCTCTGCCCCCCGACAAGCGCAGCCATCCCGGAAGCGATGCACGTTCCCGCCAGATCCTTGGCCTTTCTTGCCACATTGAGGCATTCTAGCGTGATTAGAAACAACAGGATCACAACAGTGCACCCGCCCACAAAACCGAGCTCCTCCCCTATGATCGTAAAGATAAAGTCCGTCTGCGGTTCCGATACAAAATTGCCGTTTTTGACCGAGATCATCGTATTATTTAAGCCTTTGCCCCACAGCTGTCCGGAACCGATTGCCATGATTGCGTTGGTCTGCTGGTAAGCGATGGTCTTTGCATATTTTTCCGGCTCTAGCCAGGCCAGGATACGCTCCTGCTGGTAATCTTTGATGATCGTCTGATCCGGTTGTAACACCATGATAAAAAATATGACCGCGACTGGAACCACGACAGCAAGCACACCAAAAATATATTTGTAGCTGAGTCCGCCGACATACCAGACGATACAGAATATCAGTGCAATTACAATTGTCGTGGACATATCCGGCTGGTCATATACCAGATACAGTGGTGGTATCAGTAATATGAGCATCGCAGCTATGATATTGAGGGAATTGATCTTCTCCCTGTGCTTCATGATAAACTGTGCATAAAACAGGATTAGCATAATCTTGGTAAGCTCTGACGGCTGAAATTGGATTCCGCCAATTTCTAGCCATCGTTTTGCGTTGTTCACCACTTTTCCAAAAGCAACGACCATCAGCAGAAACGCGATGTTCAGCGCATAGATAGCCCAGTAAAAGCGCAGGAAAAAGGAATAGTCAAAAAACGAGAGCACAATCATAATGAAGAAGCCCATGACAAAACCCTGAAGTTGTCTGGTCTGGTATTCTGGTTTTGCGCTGCCGATCGCTAGTATCCCAATGATCGTGACAGCAGCCAGCAAAAATATCAATTTGAAATCATAATCCCGTACTCTGTATTTTCTAAGCATGTTCCCTTTCCCTGTCTTTCATTTTCCACACCTCAACTGCGAAGATCCAATATTGGAATATTTGCATACAGAACTGGTGTTTTCTTGCCGCTTCTTGAGGAGGTTCCTGTCTTGGCAATCTGAACCTCCATACTCGACGTATCGATTTGCATGTATTTTGATATCACTTGTGCGATATCATTCTTAATCAGCTCCATCATCTCAGGAGAACAGTTTACCCTGTCTGATATCAGCAATATTTTGAGTCTGTCCTTCGCAATCTGGCTGGATGTTTTACGTTTAAAAAAATTCAATAACCTCATGCCCGCTCCTCCTGTAGATTTCTTCTGAATAACCCTGAGAATCTTGTCCAGATCGTAATATTCTTTCCAAAATCCTTAAAAGGAACCTCTTTGCCCTCAAGACGCCGGCAAATATTGTAGAAAGCCTGTCCAGCGTCAGAATTTTTACCAACCAGAGGTTCGCCCTGATTGGTTGCGATCACAACATTCTCATCATCAGGCACCACACCAAGAAGCGGAAGCCCTAATATGTCAAGTACATCATCGACAGTCATCATCTCGCCGCGGCGTATGAGATCCTGGCGCAATCTATTTAATACCAGATCGACCTTCTTGATCTCATTGGCCTCGAGCAGCCCAATAATCCTGTCCGCATCCCTGATCGCTGAGACTTCTGGTGTTGTCACAACAATCGCATGGTCGGCGCCGGCAATGGCATTCTGAAAGCCCTGCTCTATTCCGGCCGGGCAGTCTAGTATTATGTAGTCAAACTGTTCCCGTAGACTGTCGATCAGCTTGACCATTTGTCCAGGAGTGATACAGTTCTTATCCCTTGTCTGTGCCGCCGGCATGAGAAACAGACCAGCGTGCCTTTTGTCCTTGATCAGGGCCTGTTTTAAGCGGCAGTTGCCCTCGATCACATCGACAAGATTGTATACAATGCGGTTCTCCAGTCCCATTACGACATCCAGATTTCTAAGTCCGATGTCCGCGTCGATCAGGACAACACTCTTGCCCATCTCTGCCAGACCTGTTCCTACGTTTGCTGATGTGGTGGTCTTGCCCACACCGCCTTTCCCTGATGTAACGACAATCACTTCACTCATAGGAATCATCCTCCATTACAAATAATGGTTCTCTGGACGTATGTTTTACATATATTACAAGGTAAAATTGTCCAGCAATTCTTTTGTAATAGATTCCATCTGCACTGCACCATTGTATGTGTATGCAATCTTTGGTACGGCCTGGGGGTGTTTGCCAAACCCCCATCTTGAAGTTTTTTGCGGCGGACTATTGTACACAAGATCACCGATTTGAAGACTGCTTGGTTTCATGTCAAGTGCTACTACAAAGTGGTTGTTGTTCCCGCCGGCCCCGGCATATACATCGCCTCTTAACGCCCCGAGTATTACGACATCCTTGTTGGAGTACACACGGCTGCCCTCACAGACATCACCTAATATGATGATGCTATGCTCCGTCTCGATGCTTGCCCCTTCATGCAGCGTCCCCCTGTAAAATTGTCCGCTGTTCTCATCCTCCTGGAAGTTTAGATGATTTTGTACTCCGAGAAATCTGAGATTTTTCTCCTCATCCTTTCCCATAAGGCATAGTATATTCAAACGCGAATTTTGCGTGATCGCATCCAGTATTTCTCGTTCCTGATTCTCAGTCAGCTCGCGGCCTTCCAAAGAAATTGCAACTGACGCATTCTTGAAGAAGCCGTCCGCCTCCCTGAACTTCAGTGCGATATTCTCCAGCAAATCCTCAAACGAAATTGTACTGTCCATAATCACTGATATGCCGTTTGGAAAACTTTTTAAAATAACTGAATTTTTCACATTTGCTCCTTTTTGTTTTTTGTGTGGTCTAATCCTGCTGTGTCCTGCTGACAGTCTCTGGAATTGCCGCTGTACCTGTCAAAAGCTCGTCCTCCTCTGCCAGTCCATAGTAATATTTATATACATCCCTTGCAGTCTGCGCTGCATAATCCGAGCTGTATCCAAATGCAATACGCACTGTAACAGATATCTCAGGCTCCTCATAGGGTGCATAACTAAGAAAGACTGCATGGTTGGTGCGGTTGCGCCCTTCCTGCGCAGTACCGGTCTTGCCGGCAACATTTACAGTCAGATCCTTATAATAAGACTTCTTCTCAACTACTGCCCGCATTCCTGAATGAATCGCATCCCATATACTATCATCAATGTCGATTGTGTTTCTGACTTCTGGCGTGTAATCCTCAATCAGATTTCCCTTTGAGTCGGTCAGCTTGTCTAGAATGCTTAAGTTGTACACTGTACCACTGTTTGCAACTGCCGTCAGATATCGGGCCAGTCCTACGGTTGTATAGTTGTTGGTGCCTTGTCCGATTGCTGATGGTACGATATACTCATCGGAAAATTTTGGTTCGGACTCTGTAATCTCGATGCCTGATTTCTCTGTAAGTCCAAACCAGTCTGCATATTTTTCAAGCCTTGAAAGCCCATATGCACTGTTGTAACCCTCATTGTCCTGCGCAAGCCTATAACCAACTTCGTAAAAATACACATTACATGAGTTGGCAATCGCATTGGACAGATTCATGGAGCCATGCCCCGAAGATGACCAGCACCGGATCGGTGGCTCAAGTTTGTCAAAAATACTATGGCAGGAAATGGTCTCACTCAAGGATGAAACGACGCCCTCCTCCATTGCCGCGACGGCAGAAACCATCTTAAAGGTGGAACCTGGCGCTGTCTCCTGCTGTGTGGCAGCACTCCACTGCGGCACGGACAAATCCGCCTGCAGCTTTGCAAAATATGCTGCATCCACCCCGTTTGCCAGTTTATTGATATCGTACCCTGGATAAGATACCAGCGCGAGTACCTCCCCTGTGTTGACATCTGTCACAACGCAGGAACCCTTACAAGGATCAAGCGCGAGCTGTGCTGGTGTAATCTGCAGGGTACGGATCATGTCCAGTATAAAATTGTAAGGATTTGTCTTGCCACTCTTCAATAAATTGATCTTGCTCTCCTCTACGCTAATAAGGTCCTGTTCCCACAAAAGCATACAGATTTGTCGCCCTGTGATAGTCTGATCGCTGATCATATACTGGTACATTTTTTTTGAAAAACGCACATTATCCTGCAGATTCTCAATGATATACTGTATCATGCTGTTTAGTACTTCCTCCGAGTCTGAATACTGGGAAGCTACCGAGAGCTTTGTGACATCAATCCAGTTCTGTGCGATCGCATAAGTCAGATACTCGTTCAGGCTTATAACTTCTTCTGTCGTCCATGCAATGTAAGTCGGATCGTCCTTGTTTATCGCTGAGCTGACCAGGACACCTTTATCTGTAAGCATGGAAACGATATAGCTCTCATAGTTTTTAAACTCCTTTGTCAGTTTATCATAAGGTGTCTTAGTGGTAGAGAGCTCCTCCTTGATTGACGTCAGGACATCTGCCTGTTTTTCAAGAAAGATCTGGTGAACCTCCTTTTCTGTATCATAGGCATTTTCATCAGTGAAATGATGAATGTCTATCACGTTATTGTCAATCAGAGCAAAATACACATCGTCAATCGGAATGATGATATCCTGGCGCGATGCGGATTTTAGCGGGTCATAGTTGTATACATTTCTGGTCTTAGAGACGATGATACCTGCAAGCTTCTGTTCTAGAATGTTGTAGATGGCTACCTGCAGATCCTTATCTAGAGTCAGGTACACGTCATTTCCAGCCTGGGCTTCCACCACATCCGTCGTGTCAATTACTTTTCCCAGATTATCCACATAGATTGTTTCAGAGCCCTTTTTTCCCTGCAGCTGTGTCTCCATCACCTGCTCTATACCGCCTTTTCCGACGGTATCATTCATTGTATAGCTGTCATCCTGTTCTGAAAGTGTCACGAGCTCCT
>CAJUQZ010000025.1:15542-30696 GCA_910588755.1 uncultured Lachnospiraceae bacterium
CTCGGAAGATATCTTACCAGTATAACCGAGAATATGGGAAAAATAATATGGATAATTATACCTCCGTATCATATCCTCCTCAATGGCAACACCCTCGAGCTCAGCGATATTCTCCATAACCACGGCAACGGTCTTCTGGGACACATCCGTTGCGACTGTCGTTGGAATATAGCGCTGGAAATTGTACAGGTTCATCTGGTATCTGAGTGTGACCATCTGTAAAATTTCCTTTTTTGTATAGCCCTCCCCCGGGTAAAAGGTTCTGGCCCCGTCCTCGCCCGGACGATAGGCACCAATCTTGAAACGATTGACAAGATAGTCAATGATTTCATCCGCAGAAGCGCTTTTCATATAATATTTGAACTCCGGGCTGTCTAGTGTACGGCAGCCATACACATCTGCCTTGAACCGTAGGAGCCTTGTCCCCTCGACAGTAAACTCGTAGTCGTTATTCTCATTTAAGATAATGTTAAAGTCACTGACAATCGTATCTCCGCTGCCTTCAATCATATGAATCAGCTTGTAGAGCGTTTCGTTCAGTTTCTCATTTCGGGTGGAACCCGATTCGTATACATCTTCTATCGTGACAGAATAGGCTAGTTCATTATAGGCTAGCAGATTGCCATTTCTGTCGTAGATATTGCCGCGCGTCCCCTCTGTGATGCGCTCCCTTTGTATCATCAGGCGAAAGTTGTCCACATATGATTCCCCATTAACGATCTGCAGGTCAAACAGCCTGTAGACTAGCACTACTGCCATACTTACAAATATGATAAACAAAAGCAGCAGCCTGGAGGTTAGCAGGTTATACAGCCCCTCGCCAATCCTTTTAAACAATCTTATTGTCACCTCTTTCAACGTCATCTGTGGTCCTGTTGAGCAGTAGGATGCACGGATAGATAAACACTGTAACAAAGATTGTATAGACAATCTCAGGTATTATTACATTTTTCAAGTAAAAAATAAAATCAAACCGTCTCCTCAGCAGATACAACAGTACATAGCATGTGAAGGAGTAGGTAAAATCACTTGTGAGAATCAGTACGAGTGGCAGCTTGATATCATCCTGATAAAAAATATTGTTGAAAACACCATTGGCTGCTCCTATGTACAGGTAGACTAGTGCATAAAACCCAAGAACACTTCCGTAAAAAACATCCATTAGCATTCCGCATATAAATCCCACAACCATGCCGTATTTCTTTCCGTACATAAACCCGTAGGAAACCGTAATGATTATCAGTATATTAGGGGATATCCCTCCAAAACTTAGGGTTTGGAAAAGCGTCGTCTGAAGGACAAACCCGCATAGTATCACAAAAAATAATATTATATTTCTCTTCATGAATCTGCTAATCCTTAATCTGCTGCTTGGTCCTGAGGATGACAAGCACCTCCTCGAGATGTTCAAAGTCCACTGCCGGCGTAATTTTTCCTGATTTTGTGATATTGTTGGCATCCTGCTCAATCTCGCTGACATATCCAATCAGAATGCTTGGCAGGTATTTGTCACTGATATTGGAGGTGACAACCTTATCGCCGACTTGCACCCTGTTCTGCGAATCGTTGAGCTGGCCAAAGCCGATCACACCATCCGCCATAAGCTGGAGTGATCCCTGGACCATCAGGTTATCTGAGCTTGCAAGCACCATACCACTGACATTGGAATTGTCATTGATTATCGCGTTGACTTTTGCCCAGTTTGGGCCGATGTCAACGATTCTTCCGACAAGGCCTCCGTCCGCGATCACATTCATATCAACGGCGAGCCCATCATCTGTTCCCTTATTGATTGTGAAGGCATGGAACCAGTTCCCGCTGTCCCTTGCGATAATTCTAGCACCTACCTTCTCGTAACCGCTGTACTGCTCATCTAGCTTATACAATCCCCTCAGATAGTTTAGTTCATATTTATCCTGCTGGAGCTGGGTATTCTGAACTGTCAGCTCATCAATCTGCTGTTTGAGCTCCTGGTTTTCCTGCAGCACGATTCTTAATTCCCCAAGCTCGTCCATCCTGACCGATATCCATGTGCCGATACGGCTTACACCGTTCTGAAAAGGAACAATGACATAACCAACCAGTTTATTTAAGGGTGTTGCTGAGTAATCCGTAAAAAATGTCACCGCCATGAGCACGACGCAGATACAGGTCAATATCAGCAGCAGATATTTGCTTGGAATGGAAAACCGATTCCTTTTTCTCTTTACCACCGGACTCATGAGTACTAGCGCCCCATTCCTTCAAGATAAGCAACGGATTTGTAGTTATCGTCCTTGATAATCTTTGCAAGCCCGAGCGCGACACCCGACACTGGATTTTCACTCACATTTACCTTGAGGCCTGTCCCCTTTGCAATCAGCTCCGCAAGGTGCGCCACCTGCGATGCGCCACCTGTCAGATATACGCCTCTCCTGAAGATATCTGCGGAAAGCTCTGGCGGCGTTCTCTCCAGTATTACCCTGATATTATCGATGATGACATTAAAATTCTCCAGCATACTCTCACTCACCAGGTCTGTCGGAATCTCCTTCTCCATAGGAAGACCAGTCACGATATCGCGGCCATATACGACAGCCTTGCGCTTATCCTCCTCGAGCTCCCGCAGGTCAATCTTGACATTTTCAGCGGTCTTGCTGCCGACAATCAGGCTGAACTCCTTGCGGATCGCATTCTTGATCGACTCGTCGAACTTTTGTCCACCCACCTTGATCAGGCGGCTGAGCACGATGCCGCCAAGGGAAAGGATAGAGACCTCCGTCGTATGGAATCCGACGTTGACAACGAGAATTCCCTGCGCGGTTTTGACATCGATATCAAGCCCTAATCCGTCTGCCACAGCCTTCTCTACACGAAGTATTTTTTTCGCCTTGATGTTTGCATCTTTTACCAGGTCGGAAAACGCGCGCTTCTCCACCTCCGTGATATCGGAAGGCACCGCAATATAGAACTCTGCCGGTTTCACAGAACCTTTGTTACAGTCTAGTATAAAGTTCTTCAAAATCAGTTGCATATTTTTAATATCCGCGATCACCCCGTTACACAGCGGATATGAAATCTCAATATTAGATGGCGCCTTCTCAAACATTTCAAATGCAGAGTCACCGTATGCAAACAGGTTTTTCTTATCCTCTATTGCAATCATATTTTTCTCGACGATGACGTTGTCATTGTGAGCGTTGTAAATCTTAATCGTCCTAGTACCCAAATCGATACCAAATGCGTTGTTAGCCAACATAACAACTCCTTTCTGTTTCTCATAAAAGTCCTTTTTGTATAAAACTGGTATATCTGTTATCCCCAATGATGATATGATCCAGCAACGGAATTTCAACTAAATCGGATACTTCCTTTATCTTCTGTGTCACCAGCACATCCTGCCTGCTGGGCGTCGGATCACCGCTGGGGTGATTGTGCAGGATTACAATATAGGACGCCTCATAACGCATCGCCTGGATACAGATGTCCCTTGGCGAGATCAAGGTTGAGTTAAATGTGCCTGTTGACAAAACAGACTCGTGCACAATATGCCGCCTGGCATCTAAAAGCACCAAAAGGAGTTGTTCTGTGTCCCTGTGGCGCATTCTTTCCATATAATAAGCAGCTACTGTATCGGGTTTGTCGAAAGTCAGTTCTGGCCTTGCCTGCAGGTTTGAAGTTCTCTTCGCGATCTCGGCAATGCACAGTAGCTGCACTGCTTTAACTTCCCCGATCCCGGGTATCTGCATCAGATCCCGGATATTGAAGTGGTACAGCCCCAGCAGCCCCCGTCCCGCTCCGGCGAGTCTTAGAATATCCCGTCCAAGCTCGATGGGTGTCCTGTCTCTTGTCCCGGTTCTGAGCATGATAGCAAGAAGCTCGGCATCCGAAAGACTCTCCGGCCCAAGCCTCATAAATTTGTCATAAGGCAGTTCATCCTTTGCATATAATTCTTTTAAAAGGCTCATGTATTGTACGCCTTGCTCTCCATTTAGTTATCTTACCACACTAAGTCAAGTCTGTACATAAAAAAGATTAGTTTTTTTTCGACAAATTTCCTGTTTTGGAAAAATTTAGCAAAATTTTTATTGTTTTTTTAAAACTGTACGATTCCGGCATCAGCCACACTTTGCAGTGTTTTCATGATGCCAAACCGTGCGTGTTCAAAAGTGAGTCCCCCCTGAAAATACACTGCATACGGGGGCTTGATTGGTCCGTCCGCGCTAAGTTCAATGGAGGAGCCGGACACAAACGCGCCCGCGGCCATGATGACAGGGCTGTCATAACCAGGCATGTCCCACGGCTCTGGCACAACAAAACTATCAACCGGCGCCGCCGCTTGTATTCCCTTACAGAAGGCGATCACACCCTCAGCCGTGCCAAACTCGACAGCCTGTATGATATCATGTCTTAATTCCGTGCTGTCAGGGACCACCTTAAAGCCAAGTCTTTCGTAAATATTTGCCGCAAAGACAGCGCCCTTTAGTGCAGCGGCTGTGACAGCCGGCGCTAAGAACAGTCCGTGGTAGAAATCTCGCAGGATGCCAAGGGATGCTCCTACCTCCCGGCCAAGTCCTGGGGACGTGAGTCTGTATGCTGCATTTTCGACGCACTCTTTTTTCCCCGCGATATAACCGCCAATCGGCGCAAGTCCGCCCCCGGGATTCTTGATTAGCGATCCGACCACCATATCTGCCCCCACATCAGTGGGCTCGATGCGCTCAACAAATTCCCCATAACAATTGTCTACCATACAGATGATGTCCGGCTTTATATTCCTGACAAACGCAATCAGCTCTCCAATTTTTTGAACAGAGAGTGTCGGTCTTGTCTGATATCCCTTAGAGCGTTGTATGGTGACAAGCTTTGTCTTCTCATTGATGGCCTTTTTGATATTGTCATAGTCAAAGCTGCCGTCCGCGAGCAGATCTACCTGTTTGTACGTGATACCGTACTCTGCGAGCGAACCCTTTGACGGGCGGATCCCAATTACCTCCTCGAGCGTGTCATAGGGTTTGCCCACCGGTGAAAAAAGTTCATCGCCAGGGCGTAGATTACTCATGAGCGCCAGGGCAAGCGCATGGGTTCCACAAGTGATCTGCGGCCTGACAAGCGCATCTTCTGCGTGGAAGACAGACGCATACACTGCCTCTAAGGTCTCTCTGCCAATATCATTGTATCCATATCCTGTCGTGCCTAAGAGACAGGCTTCGCTCACCCGGTTCTCCTGCATGGCCTTGATGACCTTTAGCTGGTTGTACTCCGCATTCTGGTCAATCTCGTCAAAGCGCTGACGCAGATCATCCAGGATATCCTTGCAAAAATAGTATACCTTATCCGAGATGCCAAGCGCCCTGTACAGATTTTGGACAGTAGACATCTCCTCATTTGTTTTTTTCATTTTATCCTAATTCCCCTTCTTTTATCAGATGAGCACATCAGCGCTCATCTGTTTTATATAGTTTAACATTTTTTCGTCATCGTATGCAAACCGATCCTTTTCTATCCAGATGACGTCCCGCTCCCGCCGAAACCATGTGAGCTGCCGCTTGGCGAAATGTCTCGTATCGCGTTTGATGATATAGACAGCCTCGTCTAGCGTGAGCTCCCCTGCAAGATACGAGAGGACCTCCTTGTAGCCAAGTCCCTGCATGGCGGTTGAATCCCGCTTGCAGCCCATATCACGCAGCCGTTTTACCTCGTCAATTAGTCCCTGTGCAATCATCATATCCACGCGTTGGTCGATGTTTGCATAGAGCTTGTCCCGTCTGTCAGTAAGGACAAAATAACGGGAAGTATACGCGGATTTCTTCTCGCGTTCTTCCGCGTTGTGTTCGGAGATTTGTCGGCCAGTCTGGCGGTAAAATTCGATTGCACGTATCACCCGTTTTACATTGTTTGCATGGATTTCTTGAGCTGCCTTAGGGTCGCACTCTGCCAGCATAGTGTGAAGGTATTCTGCGCCCCTGCTGCGCGCAAGCTGCTCTAGCTCTACCCGGATTGTCGTGTCTCCATCGGTTTGCCCAAAATCAATGTCATAGAGCACAGACTGGATATAAAATCCGGTTCCGCCTACGATGATTGGAATTTTTTCCTTCGCATAAATTTCTTCGATTGCCTGCTTTGCATATTTTTGAAACAGAACAATATTGAACTCCTCTGTCGGCTCTAAGATATCCACAAGGTGATGTCGGATTCCCTGCATTTCATCCGACTGTATTTTTGCAGAACCTATGTTCATATACTTGTACACTTGCATGGAATCTGCAGAAATAATTTCACCGTTGATTTCCTTTGCCAACGCTATTGAGAGCTTTGTTTTCCCGGCTGCTGTTGGACCAGTCAGTATGATTAATGGATTTTTCATATCTGCCCCTAACCTATATTATTTTTATCGTGCCCACCGCAAAACGGTATATTTCCACCCGGCCAGAAATTAGACTCGTGAACTAACTTTATGGCACATTAGTCTAAATCTTTTGCAGCAGATACCGTTTCTGATATTTTAACTGTACATAGTACAAGATACGCCTATAATAGACCGGATTACTGATGCCGCCGAGTATCCCTGCAACCGGAATCCCCTGTACAAACTTGGCAAGTAGCATGTCAACTGCAAACGCATCTGCCGTTTTCCTGATCTGCTCCTGGATACTGGCCTCCACCCGGATGCCATTTGGGACAAAAAAGCTGTCAACCTCCGCATTGCATGCAATCCACGACGCTCCTTTTAACATGGACGCTTCTAGCAGCTTTAGGATAAACAATTTTTCCTGTGGCGTATCATAGGAGAATCCGTATTGGACCGCTGTCTCATAGGTTCCCTTGAGTATCACGGACAAAAACAATGCGATATCTGGCAGACCAATGCCAAGCGCGCCGAGACCGATCCCCTCAACTGTGCTGACAGCCATATTGACTAGATTTCCACGGTCTATGTCTGCTTTTAGCTGACGGATTTCTTTTTTGCCGCCCTTTAGCACTACGGCATAATCATGTACCTGAAAATCCAGCGCCATGTCATCTTTGGAGTAAGTCTTTTCTATTAAGCCTGTCCCTTTTTCAAAAATAAGCCCAAATGCCTTACAGAAAGTAGTCTGGAGATTTGTATACACCCTTGGCGGGATTTTCTGTTCGAGACTTTCCTTCCAGCTGGCTGCCTGGTATTGCTCTGCTTGCTTTGTCAGTGCTGCCTCTTTGCGGGCGATATGCTCCAGCTCTTTCTCAATGGGGGTTTTTTTCAGTTTTTTATTTGTTACTTTTTCGAATACTCTGTTGATCATCTTCCTATTTCAACCACACTTCCTTTATATTTGGTATTGCCAATTATATCTTGCTGTTGCTTCGATTGCGCTTTCCTTCTGCAGTTTCATACGATACGTTTAAATTTTTTCTCAATCTCATACTTTGACATGGAGATAATTGTCGGTCTGCCATGAGGGCAATTGTAGGGATTGTCAAGCTCCAACAATTGTTCGATCAACTTGTCCGCCTCCTCGTAGGACAATGAATTATTTCCCTTGACAGCCGCCTTGCACGCCATCGACGCGATCTTTTCGCGTATGATCTGCGGCACACCACGCACCGGACTCTCGGCCATCTGGGTCAAAACCTCCTCAAAAAGGTTCTTAATATCATGACCAAACAAGTCAAGTGGCACACCCCTGACCGCAAAAGCATTCATACCAAAGTCTTCAATCTCAAAGCCAAGCTCCTTGAAGTATTGGCCATAACTGTTGATCAGTGCAGTTTCCTTTGGCGTGACGCTTATTACGACCGGAGGAGTCAACATCTGCGTATAAATCTCATTGTTTTCTACCTTGGTCAATATCTGCTCATACTTCACTTTCTCATGTGCAGCATGTTGGTCAATCATAAGCATCTTGTCGCGGTATTCAATAATCCAGTAGGTATCGAACACCTGACCGACAATCCGGTACTCCTGTCTTGCCTCACGCGTCAAAATCTTCTCGTCAAAGAAATTCAGCTGCTCTGGCTTCTCAACGATAACCTGATCCTTTGATTTGATGATGCCAAGATTCTTCGCGTCTGTCTCCCTAGAAGAAGAACCTAATATTTTTCCCATAATGGAACTTTGCTTTGCTACCCCGGTCCCCGTCTGTGCTGCCGGTTCAGTGTGTACAGGTTTTTCCCTGTTATCCACAAAAAAGCTGTCATTTATCGCCTCCGCCTTGTTTTCGTCCCGGCCAATTAAATTTTTGTTGTTTCTTCCGTCCTCCATGCCGTCATAATCATAGCTGCTGCCAGGCGGACCTGCATACCCGATGTCCTCTTTTAAAATATTTGGAACCGATGACTGCACAGGACGTTGTTCTGTATATCTGCGCTCCTTCTCAAACGGCTCCGGCGCCTTTATTTTCTCTGTTTTCTTATCCTTTTTCGTCATTTTCTCATCCGGGCCAAGAGTTGCGTCAGGAATCATCTCCTGCCGAGATAAAAAGTCCGCCACATGCTCAGTGATCAGTTTATAGATACTGTTCTGATTGGAGAAACGCACCTCCATCTTGGTCGGGTGCACATTCACGTCCACATTCTCTGTCGGGACACTGATATGTACGACACAGAACGGATATCTGTGCTGCATCATGTAGGACTGATACCCTTCCTCGATTGCTTTTGAGATAATCTTGCTCTTGATATACCGCCTGTTTACAAAATAATTCTCAAAATTCCTGTTGGCGCGGTTCAGCGTCGGTTTTCCCAGAAAACCCGTTAACGTGACATCGCCATCGACAGCCTCGAAAGCCATCATCTCATTGGCAATATCCCTGCCAAAGATACGGTAGATGATGGCTTTCAAGTCTCCATCGCCATTTGTATAAAATTTTGTCTGCCCGTTAATCACATATTTAAACGAAATTTCAGGCCTTGACAGTGCCATGTGCTCTAACAGGTCCGTGATGTAGCTTGCCTCTGTCATTGCTGTCTTTAAGAATTTGCGGCGCACAGGCGTGTTAAAGAACAGATTGCGCACCATAAATGTCGTGCCGTCGGGTGCGCCGATTTCCTCAAAAGCGGTCTCTTTCGCTCCTTCCATGCACAGGCGTGTTCCTGTCATGGCGTCCCTGGTCTTGGTGACAATCTCAACCTTTGACACGGCTGCGATGCTCGAGAGCGCTTCCCCGCGAAAGCCCATGCTTCGTAGACTCATCAGGTCAACAACAGAGTTAATCTTGCTCGTCGCATGACGCATAAATGCATGGCGCAGCTGATCGTGTTCGATGCCGGAGCCGTCGTCTGTCACGCGGATAAACTCAATCCCGCCATCCCTAATCTCGACAGTGACAGCACGCGCGCCTGCGTCAAAGGCATTTTCCACCAGCTCCTTGACCACGCTCGCAGGACGCTCCACAACTTCTCCTGCCGCGATCTTGTCGATTGTCGCATCGTCAAGCACATGTATCTCTGCCATATAAATCGTCCCTTTCTTATTATATAAATCATCATATCAGTTGCAGCCCTCAAACACAAAAATAACCGCTTTTCTATTCATGGCGGCTATTTTTGGTATATAGAGCGTGTTAAAAAATGCTTTCTGTCAGTAAACCAATACTTCGATTTGCCCGTTTTCCGGATGTTCTATTCCCAAAACATACTGCATCAGTGTTCCATGACATACCACAATGACAGCGTGATAGTCCTTATATTTATCCAGTACCTTTGTTACGCGCTCTTTCATTTGCCCGGCAGATTCCCATAGTGGCACTGTTCCTTCGGGATGATGGCCGTGATGTTGGGTTAAGCTGCGATAAGATGCTTCTGCCAGCTCAGCAGGCAGGAATTCATAAGAAACGCCGTCTGCCAGCCATTCGTGCAAATCCGTTTCCACCCGCATCTCAAGATTTAAGTCCTTTGACAAAATAGCCGCGCTGTGCATCGTCCGTCCAAACGGTGATGTGATGATCAGTTCAGCAGTCAGAAGCCTGCTGTCCTTTGCTGCCTCATGAATCTGTTCGATTCCCTTTTCTGATAAAGTCATCATATTAAAAGCAAAGCCCTTATAAAATTTTTGTCCGGACATGGAAGTATCCATCTGGCCATGACGAATAAAATAAAACGTAGTCATAGTGTCCCCTCAAAATCAGTATTATGTTCGACATCAAAACAAATATCGGCTAATCCCCTCAAAATCAATGGATAAATTCTCAAAGATGCCAACTGGTATAGAATCATTAAACGTATACATGTTCACTACCGCGTCCAATTCAAGACGATATACAAGGATTCTTTTTTGTTCGAGATCAACAATCCAGTATTCACGGACGCCTGCTTCGGCATAAAGCGCAAGCTTGATGATATAAATATCGCATATCACGCTGATATCAGGCTCAACGACCGTATCTTTTTCGCTCTCCAACTGTACGGCAAAGGGCGAATGATATAGTTGCATATTCTATTTTCCTAAAACAACTATAGCATATCCAACATTCAAAAGCAATGAAAAATAGTCTTGGGTCAGGGGCTGCCGCAAATGTTCACCATCGGTTTTTCAGTTTGTTCTGCAGCCGGTACAGCGTATTCAGCGCGTCGAGCGGCGTCAGGTTGGAGATGTCTATTTCCTTTAATTCATTCACAATGTCCTCGTCCTTGACGGTGTCAAACAGCGACATCTGTCCTAAGTCCACATCGTCATAGTGCTTTGACTTCTTCTTCTCGCCCTTTGTATCTACCGAAATGCTCTGCACCTTGGCTGTGATGTCATTGTCGCTTAACTGCTCCGCGATCTCCTTGGCGCGGTCGATCACCATATCCGGCACGCCCGCGAGCTTTGCAACCTGGATTCCATAGCTACGGTCAGCACCGCCCTTGATAATCTTTCTCAAAAAGATGATATCATCGCCCTTTTCCTTGACCGCAATACAGTAATTGTTGACATTGTTCATCTTGCCCTCAAGCTCTGTCAGTTCATGGTAATGCGTTGCAAACAGCGTCTTTGCGCCGAGAGTCTTCTTGTTGCTGATGTGCTCGATGACCGCCCACGCGATACTCAACCCGTCAAAGGTCGAGGTGCCGCGCCCGATCTCGTCTAGCACCAGCAGGCTCTTTGGCGTGGCGTTGCGCAGGATATTGGCAACTTCGTTCATCTCCACCATAAAGGTACTCTGGCCGCTCGCGAGGTCATCCGACGCGCCCACGCGCGTAAAGATTCTGTCCACGATGCCGATATTTGCGCTTTTAGCCGGGACAAAGCTTCCGAGCTGCGCCATCAAAACGATCAGCGCGGACTGGCGCATAAAGGTTGATTTTCCAGCCATATTCGGGCCTGTGATCACTGCGATGCAGTGATTATTGTTGTCCAGAAACGTGTCATTTGACACAAACATATCATGCTCAATCATCTTTTCCACCACGGGGTGCCGGCCTTCCTTGATGTCAATGATGCCCTTGTCGTTCAGAGTCGGTCTGATGTAGTGGTTCTGTTCCGCGACAACCGAGAGCGCCGCGAACACGTCCAGCCGCGCCACAGCCTTCGCCGTCTTCTGAATCCGCTCAAGCTGCGTCGCGATATCGTCACGGATTTTGCAGAACAGATCATATTCAAGGACATTGAGCTTGTCCTCCGCATTTAAGATTGTGTCCTCGAGCTCCTTGAGACGCGCCGTCGTGTACCGCTCCGCGTTGACAAGCGTCTGTTTGCGCACATAGTCGTCCGGCACCTGGTTCTTATAGGAATTGCTGACCTCAAAATAGTAACCGAACACTTTGTTGTATTTGATCCGAAGGTTTTTGATGCCTGTCCGCTCCCGGTCCTCCTCCTCGAGCTGCGCAAGCCAGTTCTTTCCGTCGGTCTTAGCCTTTCTTAGATGATCTATGTCCGCATTAAACCCTTCTTTGATAATGCCGCCCTCGCGAATCAGGATTGGCGGCTCCTCGCAGATCGAATTTTGGATCAGTTCATACAAATCCTCAAGCCCGTCAATCTGTTCGTCGATCTCCTTTAAGAGCTTCGCGTCGAAGTCCTTTAAAACAGTCTTGATATGCGGGAGCATCTCCATAGAGTTGGCAAACGAGATCAGGTCTCTTGGATTTGCGGATTTGTAACTCACGCGTCCGAGCAGGCGTTCCATATCATAGATCGGATTCAGGTATTCCCGAAGCTCGTCCCTCGATACGGTGTTCTGACAGAGCTGTTCGATCGTGTCCAGCCGGTCGTTGATGTCCGCCATATTGATTAACGGCTGTTCGATGTCTGTCCGGAGCTGTCTTGCGCCCATCGCCGTCTTTGTCTTGTCAAGCACCCACAATAAGGAGCCGCGCTTCTGCTTTTCGCGAAGGGTCTCCGTCAGCTCGAGATTGCGCCTTGTCGAGCTGTCAAGAAGCATGAAACGGCTTGCCAGGTACGGCGTGATGTGTGTAATGTGCGACAGCTGCGTCTTCTGCGTCTCCAGAAGATACTGCATCAGCACGCCGGAAGCAATCAGCCCGGACGGGAAATCCTCCAAGCCAAGTCCCGCGAGTGTGTTGACCTTAAAGTGCTCCATCAGGCATTTGCGACAGCCGTCCTCGTCAAAATACCACGGCTCCAACGGATAGACTGCGATTTTCAGACGGTTTTTGAGGTCATCGATGTCAATGCCGCTCATCATGAGCGCATCGTTGCATATGATCTCTGTCGGCATGTATTTATAGAGCTCGTCCGTCAGTTTTGCAAGCCCCTCAACCTCCGTCATATAAAAATCCCCTGTCGTCACGTCCGCCACGGAAATTCCGATTTTATTGGGAAATTGTGCGATGCACATGATGTAATTGTTTTTTGATTCTTCCAGTGCCTGGACATTCAGATTTGTCCCTGGTGTGACGATGCGGATGACTTCCCGCTTCACCAGTCCCTTGGCGAGTTTGGGATCTTCCACCTGCTCACAGATTGCGACCTTGTAGCCCTTTGAAACCAGCCTGTTCAGATAACTTTCTACCGCGTGATAGGGCACACCGCACATGGGCGCCCGCTCCTTCATGCCGCAGTCCTTTCCGGTCAGCGTCAGTTCCAGCTCCTTGGACACGAGCTTTGCGTCCTCAAAAAACATTTCGTAAAAATCACCGAGTCTGTAAAAGAGAATACAGTCGCCATACTGCTTCTTCGTCTCCACGTACTGCTGCATCATCGGTGTCATTCCAGCCATATATTAACCTCATCTTTCTGTATTTTAATCTCATGAATTCTCCTGGGTCTGTTTTTCTCCTCAATATTTTATCACATCTAAATCAAAAATCAAAGAAAATCTTGTGAAGAAATAAACCGCGGCTTGACTGTCCATACTCCTTTTAGTATACTTTACATCATGTGACGCCTGCAATGCTGGTGTCATATCAGGCTATATGCATGCCTGTTCAAATGATATGAATATGAATGGGGGGATTTGAATGGCACATGTTCCTGGCCTATTGGGAGAATAGGCGAAACAGAAAGTGAGAATATAAATGAATAAAAATAAAATCGTGAACTATCGAAGTATCCATCAAATGGCGTATCCGGTTCTGCTGAATTACCTGTTGTCGAGTGTATTTGAACTGCTGGACAAGGCGATCGTGGGCCATTACTCGGTTCAGGGATTTGCGGTTGTGGGCATTGCCGCCTCCTTTACGTACGCCATAACAGGCGCGCTGGGGATTTTGTCCGCAGCCTTCAACATTGCTGCCGCAGAGGAGAAAGGCAAAGGGAACGAACAGGGATTTGAGACTACTTTTCTTGTGAGCAGGCATCTGGCACTGCTGACAGGTATCGGTTTCTCCATTCTAAGCCTTCTGGGCGGACGCTCGTTCTTTCAGAATGTGTACCGCATTCAGGGCGAAGACCTGTCAGAACTGTTGTCCTACTTTTATCCGGCATCGTTTACCGTCGTTCAGAATATGCTGATTTTCCAATATTCCGCGTATTTCCGAAACTGTCTGGACACTAGAATTACACTGTACAGCACCATTGTTTCCACAGGCGTCAATCTGTTTTTTGATTTTTCGCTCGTGTATGGATTCTTCGGGCTGCCGCAGCTTGGAACAGCAGGCGCGGCCTGGGGAAGTGTGATCGGTTTGGCGGCGGGGCTGCTTGTTTACCAGCTTATATATTTGAAAGGACATTCCGCCCGGTTTATCTGCTGTATAATGACATTTTTCCGCTCCAAAAAGTATCTGCCCGGCATTTCTCTTTCGGCGGTCAGGTCTGTGGCAGGAAAAATCCTGCGCTTATATCCATCGCTGTTCGGGCAGGAATTATTGGAAAGCACAATCTTTACCTGTGTCATATCAGCCACTGTTGCAAGGCTTGGCACAGAACAGATGGCAATATACAGTCTGCTTGATACGTTTGGAAGCATGATTGGGCTTCCTGTATACGCTTACGCGACAGCGACACAGACTTTCGCACTGCAGCGCTATTCTGCCGGCGACCTGTCTGCCGTGAAGGGTTATCTGAAGTGTGGAATCAGGCTGACTTTTGGCATTATCGCTTTCCTGTGCATCTTCTGCGGTATCTTTAACAAGGCGCTGCTTTATCTGATCGTCGATGATTCGCAGGTTATCAGGGGCGCACAGAGGCATTTGCTGCCTGTATTCCTGCTCCAGATTGTGAAAATACCATATCAGATTCGCATGTGCTATCTGCAGGGCATTAGCCGGGAACGTTTTGTGCTGCTCTGCACAGCCATCGGAACTATCGGCGCAGGCATTGGTGTTGTCATCGCAGGAAGTCTTGCCGGTCTGACTGGTATTTATCTTGTCATGGCCGCGGAGCTTGTCATACTTGGGGCTTGCTATACATTTGGCGCTTCGTAGGTGTCACAAAAAGGGGCTGCTGCCCCTTTTTAAACGACTGTTTCTACAATCGTCTTGTCCCCGCCTTGAAGCTTCCTCACGCCAACTTCCTTTTTCTGGTTAAAGTTAAAGGAAAGCATGTAGCCTTTGTTTTTATGAAAATATTCGAGGTACTCCGCAAGCTGCTTCTCGCCCCGCTCATTGTACTCACTGCCATGCCAGATTTTCAGCTCCACAATAAACTGCTCGCCGAGGTAGTCCACAATCACGTCTGTGCGTCTTGCATCTCTTGTCTGCGCCTCGATATAATAATTGCTCGTTCCATTAATAATCGGTTTTAAGTACAGCAGGAAAAATTTGCGTCCATTCTTTTTAATAAAATCAATAAAAAAATCGTCGTTTTTATCTC
>CAJUQZ010000025.1:30706-34645 GCA_910588755.1 uncultured Lachnospiraceae bacterium
ATCCATATCAAGCCGGTTATTTTTGATAAAACCGATTCTGTCGCGGTCGCCTTTCAGGTAAACCTCGCTCCTATATATTCACAGCCAGTCACTCAATCACAATCCCAACAGTAATACACCCTGCTAAAATCCCGCTGTGCCAGTGCTTCACTGTTGATAAAGAAATTGGCAACACCTCCGTCAGCCCAGCACACAGTATCCTGGTCCTCCTCCGAATGCATCTGCAACAGCACTGTATCATAATATTTTGCAGACTTCCTCGGATCAAACTGCACAAAGGCCGGATACCCCAGCATGTTATGGCTGTCATATGATAGTTCTTCATCTAAACGGAGATAGTCTTCCCTTGTCAGAACATCCCATGCGCACTGCCGCCCTAGCCGCTTCCCTGTCAATGATTTCACAGCACTGCGGAAATATTTGTCAAAATGCTTGTCCGAAGTGTTGATATAGACCTCTTTTGGTGTGATATCAACGCGGACAGGCTTCCAGACTGGCGTATACTCCCAAATCGCGGTATCTGTCGAGACCGGAATGTTCATTTCCTGTACCTGTTCTGGCGTAATAGAATAATCGACTTTCTCATGATACACCACACGGAACATTTCCTGGCTGTCCGGCGCATCATTGTCATAGCCATACAGATAGCTTTCCTCATCAAGCGCGATAAAAAATTGCAGCATTCCCTGCTGCGGAAGCCGCCCGTCCACTGCTGCCCTGTCAAAATTCACCTGTGCAAGCAACAGCATCTTCTGTCCCCTTTTGTCCACAGGATACTGCATGTGTGGATTCCAGTAGGGCAGTCCACCAAATTTGCTATCAAACAAATCCGATTCAACACCTTTCTGTATCGTCAATGCATACGCTGTTGTCCGGGTCTGTTTCTTAATCAGGCTGGCAATCTCCCCAATCGGATAATCATAAGTGGTCGTCGCGGCAAATTCAATCCTCGCACGAAGCGTCTTTAAAACCTCTATATTGACAAGACAGTCCTCCTCGGGCAGTCGGACATATGTCAGGGCTGGAAGGCGAGAAAGAAGTGCACAGTCCGTAAAGTTTGTCTGTACCAGATCGAGTTTTTTCAGCTTTTGGCATTTCTCCAGAAATGAAAAGTCCGCTACAGTCAGTGGATTTCGAGTGTGCAATATCAGGGTGTGCAGATTTTCCATCTCACTGATCACGGAAAAATCATGCTCCTTACATCGAAAAAAGGTCTCTCCTCTGCATGGTATTGTCTGCTCATTCAGCTCCAGTGCCTTGATTTTCTTTAAATCATATGGCACCTGTGGGACTCTGCCGCTGCTTACAATCGCTCCCATCAGATAAGGATCAATCGTTCTTGTATTTTCCTGCATCAAAATTTTCCTCCTTCGCCAATGCTTTGCACTGTATCGTTTGCGAGAACAGACCGTTCTCGTCACAACTCTTTTCACGAAACAGCTCCTCAACAGTATAACATACCTATTGAGGGCACACACTTAATTTTTAAACCGAATACAGATCTGCATCATTTGGTCCCTGTACTGCGCCGTGATGCATCCACCCATCTGACCAGTGAGCTCTTTTGCGATAGAAAGTCCCAGACCCGTTGCATTCACAGCATTTGCCACTGTATCATAGCGATCAAACAGGTGCAAGACCTGCAGTTCGTCCAGCGCTGCGTTCAGCGAGATTTCCAATATTGATATCATCATCAACCATAAGTATCCTTTTCATGCCAGCATCTTCTAAGAATGTATGTACGCTACAGTCTATTGTGCAGCAAGCTTTTTTGCCCGCTCAAGCGCTTCATCAATATGCGTGCAGAAGTTATCTTCCCCAATCTCCCTTGTAAATCCAGCCTTGTCCATAACTGCTCTTGGTTGCTCATTGACATGGGAAAGGATAATCTGGATTTTTTTCTTTGCATATTTCTCATAGAGCTGCTCTAGCGAATGCATTGCCGTTGCGTCAATTGCACTCACACTGCGCATGCGGAGGATCAAAAACTGTGTGTCTTCTTTTACAGAAATATTCAGAATCTTGTCCGCAGCTGCAAAGAACATAGGTCCCGAAATCTCATACACCAGCGTGTGCGCCGGAACCTCCCGGAGTGAGATGCTGTCCGGATCGTCCTCATCGTCAACATACTTCCAGCCCTCCACCTCCATGACATCACTCATGCGCTTCATGAAAAGAATCGCCGCCAGCAGAATGCCGACCTCGATCGCCGCAACCAGGTCAAACACGACGGTCAGCACAAAGGTGGTGACAAGCACGATGATATCGCTCTTTGGAGATGACTTGCAGAGATTGACAAACGTCCGCCAACCACACATGTTATAAGCTACCATAAACAGAATCGCCGCGATGCATGGCATCGGAATCAGTGCTGCATACGGCATTAGTACTACAAGTATTAGTACAAGCGTGACAGCATGCACTATGCCTGCGATTGGGGTACGTCCACCATTCTTGATATTGGCAGCTGTCCTTGCAATCGCACCTGTGGCCGGGATTCCGCCAAACAGTGCGGAGCCGATATTGCCAATGCCCTGCGCGACCAGCTCCATATTTGAACGGTGCTTGGAGTTAATCATACTATCCGCGACAACACAGGATAGCAAAGACTCAATCGCAGCCAGAATGGCAATCGTAAAGGCGTCTGGCAGGATTCCATTGATATCTGCCAGCGTAAAGTGCGGCATATGAAACCCTGGCAGTTTATTGCTGATTTCATACAGGTCTCCGATCGTATTGACACGCATATGCATAAGCTTTACCATCAGGATCCCTGCGATCACAGTGATCAGGGACCCCGGTATCGTCTTGTTGATATACGGCCATACGATCAGAATGGCAAGACATACAATGCCGACAATCAGCGCCTGCCAGTTCATGGTTGACATATTTTTGACGATCGCTTCTAACTTCTCCATCGTCTCGATTGTGACAGTTCCCTCAGGGTATGTAAGACCCAAAAAATCCTTGATCTGTCCGATCACGATTGTCACCGCAATCCCCGCTGTGAACCCTGTCGTGATTGTGAACGGAATATATTTGATCAAATTGCCCAACCTCAAGAGCCCCATCACGACCAGAATGATTCCTGCAAGAATTGTTGCAAGGATCAATCCATCCATTCCCTTCTGTGCAACGATTCCTGCAACAATCGTGGCAAATGCTGCCGTCGGGCCCGCAATCTGCACACGGCTGCCGCCAAAAAACGAGATCAAGAATCCTGCTATGATTGCAGTGTAAATCCCCTGTTCCGGCCCCACACCCGATGCAAGCGCGAGCGCAATTGACAGTGGAAGTGCTATAATCGCGACAATAATACCCGCTACCACATCTTTTGCAAACTGTTGTTTTGTGTAAGTTTTCATGACTGAAAATAACTTTGGTTTTAACTTTTCCATACTGTTCTCCTCATAAGTACCTATTTTTCTATTTTTGAGCCCCGCGCAGCAGCTTTTGGAGGCAATGCTCTTGCATATTTATTTTTCCCATGTAATAAAAACCATGTGACTTTGTAAGTTTCACATCGACAAGCTTTCCAACCAGGCAGGGATCACCCTCAAAATGCACAGAAGTGTCATAGGAAAGCCTTCCTGTCAGCTGCGAGCCCTCACTTTTTTCTACGAGCACGCTGTGTGTCTGGTTCAGCAGACGCTCCCCTCGTATCTTTGCTGTCTCATGTACCGCGTCCAGCAGCCTGTCAAAGTTTTCCTTGATCTCCTCCTCACTTAGAGGACTTGGCATCGCGGCAGCAGGTGTCCCTGTGCGCCTGGAGTAGATAAAGGTAAATGCATTGTCGTACTGTACTTTCCTCACCACATCAATCGTTTCGTCTACGTCCGCGGCCGTCTCGCCCGGAAAGCCAACGATAATGTCTGTCGTGAGCGAGATATCCGGAATTTCTCGTCGGATTTTGTAGGCAAGCTCCAGATACTGCTCCTT
>CAJUQZ010000025.1:34683-37124 GCA_910588755.1 uncultured Lachnospiraceae bacterium
GCCTCCAGGATTCTGGTCGAACCAGACTGCAGCGGAAGATGCAGATGGCGGCATATTTTTTTTGAGTCTTTCATTACCTGTATCAGCTCGTCCGACAAATCCTTTGGGTGTGAAGTCATAAAACGTATGCGCTCGAGCCCCTCTATCTTCTCCACCTCCTGCAGCAGCTGTGCAAATGACATGGGTTCTGCCAGGTTTTTTCCATAGGAATTGACATTCTGTCCTAGCAGCATGACCTCCACAACACCGTCTGCCACAAGCTTCTCAATTTCCCGGATAATATCCTTGGGGCTGCGGCTTCTCTCCCGCCCACGCACATAAGGGACAATGCAGTAGCTGCAGAAATTGTTACAGCCATACATGATGTTGACGCCGGATTTAAAGGAATACTTCCTGTCGGCCGGTAAATCCTCCACGATCTTATCGGTATCCTTCCAGATATCAATGATCATACTGTCAGAGCTGTACATTGCAACGAGCAGTTCCGCAAATTTGTAGATATTGTGTGTGCCAAAAATCAAGTCCACAAACCGATAACTTTTCTGTATCTTCTCGATCACGGACGGCTCCTGCATCATACAGCCACAGAGCGCTATCTTCTTGTGTGGATTTTGCTTTTTCATGTTATGTAAAAAGCCCAGTCTGCCATAAACCCGCTGGTTCGCATTGTCACGGACAGTACATGTGTTGTAAAAAACAAGGTCTGCGGACTCGTCCCCAATCATTTCAAAACCAATATTTTCCAGTATGCCAATCAATTTTTCGCTGTCCTTTGCGTTCATCTGACAACCAAATGTTTCCCCGTCCGCTGTAAGGCGCCTGCCCAGTTTTTTACTCTCTGCATCCACAAGCACACGCGCCTTTTTGATAAAATAATACTGACGCATCGGCTCGTCCGCAGGAGCGTCGGCTCTCAAATCAATTGTGTCTAAAATTGCTTCCAATTCTTCATTTCTGATCATACTGCTTCTGCCTTTCTCTAAACCTTTTCGCAAAAATGTAAAAGAGACCTTTCACTGGCCTCTCCTATACGGTTATTCTGTCAGATTGACAGATATTCTTCATAAAGACCAAAAAAGACTGTGCGACCGTCTCGCACGTCTCAAATTCCGGCCCAGCACCACGCACAACAGCCCCGTCTGCCATAGAAATCGCATAATAGGCATAACCGCCATTGACAGACATGACAATCGGAAGATGCTGGCTCCAAAACTGCGCAATGCCGTCTTTCCATTCGGCATCGTCCCCGGCCGCATCAAGGCTCATCAGCTCCCACTCATTCCACAAAAATGCCTTGTCACCCTGCACCTCAAAATCCTCGGCACCCAGAAACCAGGTCTTTTCATCAGGGCTGACCATATGCCTGATATTTCCGACAAATTCCTGCCACTCCTTTGGAATATTGGTATATCTGCCTTTCAGCACCTTCGGAATATCGCTGCCGCGTTCTTCATTCAGCGCAATATCCCAGCCGGCTTCCTTCATATGTTTTATAAATGTATTGACCATTTTCCTCAATCCTGTCAGACTCCTTATGCGGTTCTTCTTTCCAGTTCCTCAACCCGTTTCGTCAAATCATCAATCAATTTTAATAATAACGTCACGTTATCATTTTCAAGTTTTGTAATTCGGTAATACTGGTTCATATCATCAAGGTTTTTTTGGACTTTTTCAATGTGTTTCTCCAGATAAATTCGCGTACGTTCTATTTCGCCCAATACAAGACTTTCTGATTTCAGCAGTTTCCCGTCTACCTTTTCCAAAATCGATTTTTCTGTCTTCTCCAGTTTCCCGTCTACCTTTTCCAAAATCGATTTTTCTGTCTTCTCCAGTTTCTCATCTACCTTTTCCAAAATCGATTCTTCTGTCTTCTCCAGTTTCTCATCTACTTTTTCCAAAATCGATTTTTCTGTCTTCTCCAGTTTCCCGTCTACTTTTTCCAAAATCGATTCTTCCGTTCCTTTCATAACGGATTCCATCATATTTTTTAATAAATCAAAATCTTTTTGCTCCAGCATCAAATAAATCCTCCCCTAAGCGCTCCCGATTTTCCCAAACAGTCATCTTACCCAAAATTCATTTCTTTTAGTATACAGGATTCTTTTCATTTGCACAACATAAATATTTGACAAAAATTTCACAATAAATAATGAATAAATCCCATCGCCAACACAATTGTTTTGTGGTATATTGATATCGGAAATATCGGAAAATAATACCAGATAACATTGAATTGGTAATAAGAACTGGTAATAAGAATGTTAATTATAAGGATGTCTCCAAAAAATGTTAATATCTATAAATGAGCAAATTCCGAAAATGAATAAAAACATTTTGGTTTATATAAGATAAATCATCAAACCAAAAAATAAAAACTACTTAATCTTGTTTATATTACTTGAGAGTAAAAAGTTTGTACCACTAAGAAGCCAGTGAATCCC
>CAJUQZ010000026.1:0-6383 GCA_910588755.1 uncultured Lachnospiraceae bacterium
ATGGTGCCCATCGACATCCAAATCGCCCCTGACTGTGATATCCAGATCAAAAAAACCGTGTTTGGAAAAGCCCTCAAGCATGTGGTCAAAAAAACCGATGCCCGTGTTGACAGAGGCGCTTCCCTCCCCGTCCAGATTCAGCCTGGCATGGATATCCGTCTCCTTGGTCACTCTCTCTACTTCTGCGATTCTGTCCATAATATATCCTTTCTGGAGCCTATTACTTCTAACATTAATGCAACGCCCTAGGCTTCAAAACGCACATGGATTGAGTTTGCATGTGCTGTGAGCCCTTCCTTTCTGGCAAAAAGCTCAATATCCCCATGAACCTTTTCCAGCGCCTCCTTTGAGTATGCGATCACGCTTGATTTCTTCACGTAATCGTCAACATTCAGTGGAGAGAAGAATTTTGCAGTACCATTTGTTGGTAGTACATGATTGGGCCCGGCATAGTAATCGCCAAGTGGTTCTGACGAGTATTCCCCAAGGAAGATCGCGCCGGCATTCCGGATTCTCGTCATTGTGTCAAATGGATTTTTCGTCAGGATTTCAAGATGCTCCGAGGCAATCTCGTTGACGGCATCAATAGCAGTCTCCATATCCGGCGCCACGAGAATATAGCCATAGTTATCCAGTGATTTCTGTATAATCTCCCTGCGCTCAAGAATGCTGACAAAACCATCCACCTCATCGGACACCTTCTGGGCAAGCGCTTCACTTGTCGTGATCAGAATTGCGGATGCAAGCTCATCATGCTCTGCCTGGGACAATAAATCTGCCGCGACATATCTCGGTGTGGCGCTCTCGTCGGCAAGCACAAGGATCTCGGAAGGCCCTGCGATGGAGTCAATGCTGACATGCCCGTATACAGCGCGCTTCGCGAGCGCGACAAAGATATTGCCCGGCCCGACAATCTTGTCAACCTTCGGAATCATCTCCGTGCCATATGCAAGCGCCGCGATGGCCTGTGCGCCGCCAACCTTGTAGATTGCATTGACACCTGCAATATCCGCTGCGACAAGTGTTGCAGGATTGACACTTCCATCAGCACCCGCGGGTGTTGTCATAATAATGTTGGGGACGCCTGCCACTTTGGCAGGAACCACATTCATAAGTGTTGTCGAGGGATAAGCAGCCTTCCCGCCGGGAACATAGACACCGACATTCTGCATCGGCGTAATCTTCTGTCCTAGTATCGTGCCGTCCTCTTTAGCGTCAAACCAGCTGTTTCTCTTTTGTTTTTCATGGTATGAGCGGATATTGGCAGCCGAGTCCCGCATCACCTGTATGAAGTGTTCGTCCAACTGTCGGTATGCCGCGTCAATCTCCTCTCTGGTCACTTTAAAATTTTCCTTCGTCATGACACATTTGTCATATTTCAGGGAATACTCAAAGATTGCCTCCTCCTTGCGCAGTTTGACATTTTCAATAATGTCCGCCACGACCTTCTCATATTCGCCGTAATCATTCGTACTTCTCTTCAATAAATTCTCAAGCAGGTTCTGCCTGGTATCTGACGTCAATTTTACGATTCTCATACTTTGCCTCCATCCTTATCACTGCCTGCAGATTTCCTCTTTCAGGGCCTGCAGGATCTTTTTGATCCGCTCCGCCTCCATCTTCATGCTGACCTGGTTGACGATCATGCGGGCAGAGAGCGGGCAGATTTCCTCTAAAACCTCCAGACCGTTTTCTTTTAAGGTTGAGCCGGTCTCGACAATATCCACGATGACATCACTTAGCCCGACGATCGGTCCTAACTCGACAGAACCGTTCAGCGTGATGATATCGACGGTCTGATGTTTTTGGTTATAGAAATAGTCCTTTGCAATCTTGGGATATTTGCTTGCTACCCGTATCATCTCGTGATGCTGCAGCAGCTCCCTCGCAGAAGCAGGCCCGCACACACACATCCGGCATTTGCCAAAACCCAGGTCTAAGACCTCATACACACGCCTGTTTTCCTCCAAAATCGTATCGCTGCCCACCACGCCAAGGTCCGCCGCACCGTATTCCACATAGGTTGGCACATCTGGTCCCTTTGCGAGGAAGAACCGAAGCTTTAATTCCTCATTGACAAAGATGAGTTTACGTGAATCCTTGTCCTTCATCTCCTCACAGGTAATGCCTATTTTTTCAAGAAGCGCCAGCGTCTTAACTGCAAGTCGTCCCTTACCGAGCGCGAAGGTAAGGTATCGCATATTCTGCGTTTGTCTGTTCATATCTATACCTCCCCTGCCTATATACAGATCACTTTTGAGAAATTGTTGCTATCTGCAAATTTTCTGTATTGTTCCTCTGGCTGCTCAAGCTTCATCAGCACGGCAGAATAACCCTGCTCGCGATATTCCTTCGCCTTTGCAACCGCACTTCCAAAATCATCTGTGTACAATAACAAAATATTTTTATTTTCGGGCGCAGGACAACATTTTTGCCGAGTAAGCGCCGTCACAAGGTCATCGACCAGGACGACAAATCCAGTTGCTGGTGCGGGCTTGCCAAACTTCTCAAGAAGGGTATCGTACCGGCCGCCCTTTGCGATCGCACTTCCTGCCTGATAGGTATATGCATTGAAAATGACACCCGTATAATAATTGTACTTGCTGACCATCGCAAGATCAAAGGATATGTACTGCTCCACACCATAAAACTTTAACAGCGTATACACCTGTTTTAAGCGCTCGACAGCCTGCTGTGAGCACGGGTTATCTGCGGCCTCCAGCGCCCTGTCAAGGATCTCGCAAGAGCCAAAGAGGCTGTTTACCCCAAGCAGCGCCCCGATGGACTGCTCTGATATCTTTTTGCCCAGCAAAAGCTCCTGTGCGCCAAATTCATTCCTGTTTGATATAAATTCGCGCAACGCAAGCTCGGTCTCCTCGTCAAGCTGTGCATGGGCACATAAGCCCTTAAAATAATCAATCTGCCCCACGGACACCTGAAATTCCCTAAGGCCTGAGCTGTACAGCGCCTCGACAAGCATGGCGATCATCTCCGCGTCGGCCTCGGGCGATGCATCCCCTATCAACTCGGCTCCCATCTGTGTTGTCTCTTTCAATTTACCCTGCAGGCTGTTGGTGTTGATAAAATTATTTCCCTGATAGCAAAAGCGCAGCGGAATGCGCTCCTCCATAAAATATTTAGCGGCACACCGCGCTATGGATGGAGTAAAATCAGGTCTTAGTACCAATGTATTGCCTTCCGTGTCAAAAAATTTGTATAGTTCCTTGGAGGGTGTCGTACCGATTTCGCGGCTGAACACATCAAAAAACTCAAAGGTCGGTGTCTGGATATCCTGATAACCATAACTATGTAGCCTATCGTATAGTAATTTCTGGATATTCTGCTTGCTTGCATACTCTTTTCCATATATATCACGCACCCCCTCGGGTGTATGTACAAGACGTTTTCCCATAAAATCTATCGCTTATCCTTTCTGTTCATGTTACTTTAGTGTATTAACGTGCTACCACGCTAACGAATTAGCACAGTACATTAAACGCAGTATACACTTTTTTGTCTGCCCTGTCAACCACTAAGCTAGAGTATGTTTGAATGTGATGGTATCGTCTATAAATTTTAACGACGCAATGGTGCAAAGCAGGAGGTTCACGAATCTAATTTCTGGCCGGAGGGAGCTCTAGCTCTCGGTCGTCTAAGTCGAGCTGTATCATGTCCAGATACGGAACGATTTGTCCGCCCTTATGCTTCATAAAATACCTGTCATTTAGCTCCTCGTACCGGAAACTTTTCCGCCCACCATGCTCCATTCTGTCCCAGAATACATCAAACTCATGTATACGCATATAGTACATGATATCGCGCGCAGTAAAGTAAATCAGAAAAAAGGCGATGCCGCCCTGCCTGTCAAAGTCCCGCATAAACTGGACCTGATGCGGGTGAATCTTCTGTAGGGTAAACAGATCGACCGCACACTCCTTGGCATCAAAACAGACAGGAAGTCCCTGAACCGCACCGATGTAGTCAACAGTACTTTTCTGATCAAAATACGCAAGTGTAATATGCCTTGTTTCCTTGTCAATCGTAATTGGCGTAATTGGAGTCGGCACCTTCTGAATCAGCGCAAGTCCATTGTCGCGGTATTTTTCATTGGTCATATTGATCATTTCTTCCAAAAGGGAACCACGAAGTCCCCTGGAATTCCAAGTCGGCATACTGTTCTCTCCTCTGTGGATTATTGCAGCAGTTTTTCAAAAATTGCAGGAGGCGGGCATTCCACTACCATGCCTGATAGCCCGGCAGACACCTGCCCCGGAAGCTCCTGGCCTGTCATTTCCGGAAATACCAGCTTATGCGCGTGCAGCAGCTGGCCTTGTATCCCCTCTTTTGCATACCGCTTATTTATGACCGCATCGCCGTATTTGGCATCACCTATAATCGGATATCCCAACGATGCCAGATGCGCACGGATCTGGTGTGTCCTTCCAGTAAAAATCTGTACCTCCAACAATGTGATGTTGCCGGCTGTCCGTATGGGCTTAAAAGCAGTATCTATGTACGCACAATCTTTTCTAAAAGCCTCCGGAATGTCCGCCTCATGCTGATAAACGGACACTTTATTCCTCGCTGTATCCTTGTACAGATACCCATGTACGCACTTCTGTGCTGTCAGCTTACCATGTACGATACAATAATAGTACTTTTCAAGAGACTTATCCTTGATGATACGGCTTAGGTACTGGCTTCCCGCAAGCGTTTTTCCGCAGACAATCATGCCAGAAGTATTCCGGTCAAGTCTGTTGCATACAGATGGCTTGAAGGTAGCCGGAAAATCCGCTGTAAGCGCCTGACGCGACAGCAGGTATCCAATCAGCCATTCATTCACGCTGATATCCTCCGGCCTTGATTTCTGTGACAGAATACCAGCTGGTTTATCAACAACCAGAACCACATCATCTTCATATAAAATATGCAAATCTCCTAATGTCTCATAGGCTTGCACATACTGTTGCAGGTCAGCGCCTTCGTGTGGTTTCTGGCTGAATTTCGCAAAGGTTTCATCGGAAAGAAAAAAGCGCACCTCATCGCCAGGATACAGTTTTTCCCTACCGTCAGCCTTTTTTCCGTTTAGGACAATATTCTTTTTCCGCAGCATCTTGTACAGAAAGCTCTCTGGTGCGTTTTTTAACAGCTTTTTCAGATATTTGTCAAAGCGCTGTCCTGCCTCGTTTGCAGAAATTTTTGTCAAAACCATACCGATCTCTCCACAGTCGTTCCATACGATCTGTTTATCAAAATTTTAATTCATAAAGAAATGTCACACAAAAGTGTCAGAATTTCATCTTCCTTTTTGCCGTGCTCAAGCGCCTGCAGCTGGTCTAACCGCTCCAGAAAGCGCGTTTTTTCATGAAAAAGTTTAATTGTCACGCCCTTGATGCCATTTTGCTTCAGGATACCTGAAATGTGCTCCTCGCAGGCCGCCGCATTACAAGCCGGAAATTCTGTATACCCGATTAGGTTATTGCCGCGCACTGCAAAACAGTTGACGGGGAAATTTAAACGGTACGATGTGAGGTACATACTGTAAACTGCCGCCACTGTCCCTGCGTGCCCTGCGATCTCCTGATAGATGGATGCACTAAATTCCGGAATCCTGAAGTACATGACCACTGACACAAGGCTTTTGCTTGACGGCAGCAGCCCCAGCACGGCGACAATCGTCAGCATGTTCTCCTTCTTGCCTGTGGAAAAGTATCCCAGCAAAAACACTGCGGCCGATATCAGAAAATACGCCGCAGTGCGCACCATCACTCTTTTTCGCTCATAACGCGGGTAGTCAAACGCTCCCTTTTTCAGCCTTTGTATACTCATCTGCTGTCTCCTGGTCTTGGTTATTTTTGTGTCCTGTACAGGCTTAAAGTCTATTTAAACATGCGCATCAGCACCAATACAACCTTGTGCGGAAGCACCTTGGATACAAGGTCAAAGAATTTAATCCACGTACTGTAGACGGATTTCTCACGCTTGTGATAAGCGTCCGAAATCGCCTTTTCCACAACCTGGTCTGCGCGGACCATCGTAAACTTTTTCACTGCAAGCGTGCTCCCTGTCTTTTCCGCAATGTCAAAGAAAGGTGTATCTACCGGCCCTGGACACACTGCGGTCACGTAAATCTTTTTTGACCGGAGCTCCTGTCTCAATGCCCTAGAAAAGCTGTACACATAAGATTTTGTCGCGGCGTATACTGCAAAGTTGGGCTGCGGCAGAAAGGCGGCACTAGAGGCGAGTTGTATAATCCTGCTGTTCTTGCGCATATAGGGAATGCACAGATGAGTCATCTGTGTCAACGCCTTACAGTTCACCTCTATCATACCAAGTTCTTCACGGATATTGGAAGTGGAAAATTCACCCATAATACCATATCC
>CAJUQZ010000026.1:6393-7097 GCA_910588755.1 uncultured Lachnospiraceae bacterium
ATCCTGCGCAATTGACCAGCATGCGAATAACCGGCTTTTCATCAGCGAGCAGTTTCCCAAACCGCTCCATCTGTTCCTCAGATGTGACATCCATGTCGAGAACACGCGTTGTGTGCTCGAGGTACTGTGCCACTTCAAGCATCTCCTTCTTGCGGCGCGCAATCAGCCAGATCTCATCAATATTCTTGCAAAAAACATTGTCTAGCTGCAGTGCAAATTCCACGCCCATGCCAGAGGACGCGCCTGTGATAACAATAATATTCATAGTCCATTCCTTTCCATAAATCATGCTTTCTAAATTCCATACCCTGTATATCAATGATACATTTCTGCTTTTATGATATCAAATCAGTCAATGCCTCCTGGTAAGCTTTCTGTGTTTGTGTGATTCCTGGTCCGTTCTTCTTTTGCCAGGCTTCTGTGCAGTCTTTCCAGAAGCGTTTTTTCCATGAGGCGCCTGTGACTTGTTTTTGTTGGTGCGACCTTTGGCGGGTGCACCTTCTCCTGCCATCTTCCGCGGCCTGATCAGGCACTTTTTATCAAAGCCTATCAAATCCTCACGCCCTGCAAGCGTTAGCGCTTCCCGCACAAGGTCATAATTTTTGGGATTACGGTATTGGATCAGTGCGCGCTGCATCGCTTTCTCGTGAGGGTTTTTACAGACATAAACGGGCTTCATCGTTGTCGGATCTACACCTGTATAG
>CAJUQZ010000026.1:7107-35535 GCA_910588755.1 uncultured Lachnospiraceae bacterium
GTCCTGAACCTGCTCCGGCATATATCCCATATCCCGGCAGTACTCCGCAAGCTCCACCGCTTCCTTCCAGGAGGAACCCGGATGGGAGGACATCAGGTACGGAACCAGGAACTGGTTTTTGCCAGCCATTTTGTTCAGTTTATAGTATTTTTCCGTAAATGCCTGGTATACTTCATTTTTCGGTTTTCCCATTCTGGCCAGAACTGTATCGCAGATATGCTCTGGAGCCACTTTGAGCTGTCCGCTGATGTGGTGCTCGACCAGCTCCCGGAAAAAGGTATCGTCCTTGTCCAGCATCAGGTAATCAAACCGTATTCCAGAACGCACAAACACCTTTTTGACATTTGGTAATCCTCTTAGCTCTCGCAGGAGCGACAGATAATCAGAATGGTCCACCTCAAGGTTTGGACACGGCTTTGGGCACAGGCATTGTCTGTGTTTGCAGACACCTTTCTGCAGCTGCTTCTGGCAGGATGGATGCCTGAAATTCGCAGTAGGTCCGCCCACATCGTGGATATAGCCCTTGAAATCCGGATCCCGTGTGATAAATTTTGCCTCCTCTATGATGGACGCATGGCTGCGCACCTGTACGGTGCGCCCCTGATGAAACGTGAGGGCGCAAAAATTACAGCCGCCAAAACAGCCACGACTGCTGATCAGGGAGAACTTGATTTCCGCAATCGCTGGCACTCCTCCCTGCGCCTCATAGGAGGGGTGATATGTCCGCTGGTATGGAAGTGCATATACATCGTCCATCTCCTGTGGTGAAAGCGGCTTCTGCGGTACATTCTGGACGACATACACCCCGTTTGGATAAGGTTCTACTAAAGTTTTGCCATTAAAGGGATCTGTATTGTCATACTGCTGCTTAAAGCTTTTGGCATACAGGAGATTATCCGCCGCCATGTCATCATAGGAAGGAAGGAGCTCATAGTCATATAGACCGGAGATATCCTTCGTCCTGTACACCGTGCCTGCAATGAAGGACAGGTCCTTGACAGAGAGGCCACTGTCGAGCGCTTCAGCAATCTCCACAATTGATTTTTCACCCATGCCGTAGGAGATGAGATCCGCCTGGCTGTCAAGCAGAATTGACCGCTTAAATGAATCTGACCAGTAATCATAGTGTGCCATACGGCGGAGACTGGCCTCGATACCACCGATAATGATAGGGATATTTTTGTATTTCTTTCGTATCAGATTGCTGTATACAACCGTAGCGTGGTCGGGCCTTTTGTAGGCGGCGCCACCAGGTGTATAAGCATCTGTCTCCCTGTGTCTTTTGGACACATAGTAATGATTTACCATCGAATCCATATTGCCGGAAGACACCAGAAAGCCAAGGCGGGGTGTTCCCAACACTGCAATGCTGTCATCATTTTTCCAGTCAGGCTGTGATATGATACCGACATCATACCCATGTGCACAGAGAACACGAGTGATGATTGCATGTCCAAACGACGGGTGGTCCACATAGGCGTCTCCTGTGACATATATAAAATCTAACTGCTCTATTCCAAGCGCCCGCACCTCTTCCATAGTCATTGGAAGGAACCCTTTCTCAAGCGACAATCCCACGCCCCCTTTCATCTGGCAGCTACCATATTTGTTAACTGTTTTAAATCCAATATCTCTTTTTCTGTAAGCGGCCTGTAGGCCCCCTTTTGTAGTCCACGATCCAAAGATAGTGTTCCCATCGAAAGCCGTTTTAAGTATATTACCTGGCCGCCGACAGCCTGAATCATTCTTTTCACCTGGTGAAAACGTCCCTCTGTGATGGTAAGCTCCATTGTATACGAGCATGCGCACTGGGAAAGCAACCGGACATCTGCTGGATGGGTAAGCGCCTTATCACCGATATCCACCCCATTTTCCAACAGCTTTTGTTTATCCGTAGTCAGCACTCCGAAACATTCCACATAGTACGTTTTTTCCACATGCTTTTCCGGGGACAGCAGTCTGTGCGCTAGCTCCCCGTCATTTGTGACCAGCAATAACCCCTCTGTATCCTTATCCAGCCGTCCTACAGGAGCGAGATTTTTTCCACGGGCATCAGATAACAGTTCCATCACGGTGGGCGCCTGCTGGTCCTTTGTGGCAGTGACAACTCCGGCAGGCTTATGGAGCATGTAATAAAACAGGTTTTGATACATCAGCTGTCTTCCCTCGTACGAAACATTATCATTTTTGATATCCAGTTTGAAATCAGGGCTGGTAATAGTCTGGTCATTGACAGACACCAGACCCTTTCTGACGGCTTCCTTCACCTGGCTGCGCGTACCAAGCTGCATATCACATAAAAATTTATCCAGTCTCATGGCGCAAACCTCCTTAATCAGGAACCGCTTTTGCACTTATTGCGGTATTTTCAAACGTGCCCTGTATCCCTGACTCATAAATTGGGCGGATTTTCTATAAAATATAACAGATACAGCTTCCAGAGAGCCCGGAGGTTTCATATGCTATTTAAAACGCTCGCATACCTTCTTCTTATCATTCTCATACTAAGTAGACCCGACGCCACGTTTCAGTACGCTTATGAAGGTTTATACCAATGGGCTGCCAAAATGGTTCCCACACTCTTCCCATTTATGATGATCAGCTCCATTATGGTATACAGTGGCGCAGACCAGGAGCTTGGCCGCATGTTAAGCCATGTGCTGCGCAAGCTTTATTGGTATAGCAGCTATGGGCTGTACGCTGTGTTTATGGGCTTTTTCTGCGGGTTTCCTATGGGCGCCAAGGTTGTAGGCGAGCTGTATGAAAAGAGACGAATTAGCAGCGCCGAGGCTAATGCCCTACTTGCTTTCTGTAATAATATTGGCCCTGCTTATTTTATGGGAATTATCATGCCAATCCTGCATACATGCGGTTGCCGCAGCACCCTGCCTTTCTTATTTGGAATGTATGGCATTCCGGCTGTATATGGTATTATTATAGGACATATATATTCCGCAAAAACGCCTTCGCCTGATACATCTACTGCCGACAAAAACCACATGCCACTGGCCACGCCACAACCACACCTCGCAGCCACGCTGAAAAACTCCTGTGTGGACAACACACAGTCACTCATTATATTAGGCGGCTATATTACCTTTACCAACGCCTTCCGGATCTTTCTAGATCTGGTTCCTCTCTCCGTCAATGCCAAAAATGTCCTGTCAAGTTTTCTTGAAATCATAGGCGGTGTACAGGCGGTCTATATGACCACTCTTCTGCCTGGGCAGAAGGTCTTCTGGATCATGACCGCACTGTGCTTTGGCGGGGTATCCTGTATCCTGCAGACTAGCAGCTTCCTTGAGAAGGCGGGCCTGCCCATCAGCCATTACCTAAAACACAAGTTGTTCACTACCGTGATTTCTGCGGTATACTATTTTGTGGTCATCAGGCTGTCAGGAATCTGATGCCCCGCAGAGGGACATTTGGCTGTGTCATTTATTTTTCCGCAGTCTCTAAGTTGATCACATTTGAATCCGTAGTGATGTCATACAGATTATATACCTTGAATATCAGTGTATCCTTTTTGCCATATCCCATACTGACAGACACTGTCATAGTTGAATTTCCTTTGGCCCACGGCTGCAGTGCAGACCATGTCAGCCCATTATCATAAGAATAACTATAATACTGAATGGGAGACTCCTCATCCGCTGCTGTCAGCTCTACCGTCGCATATCTGCCCGTTCTGTCATATTTTATCAGACTGGCACTGACATATGAAGGCGCTGTCGTGTCATTGCAGACACGGCTTGACGGAACTGGAATGGCAAGTGGCGCATAACCGCTGTAATCTGTTTTGCCGTCCTTTGACACAAGGCCAAAATACCTTGCAACAGCCTCCGCATCACGATAACCAAACTCCTTTAGCATTTCGGGGGACTGCACATACCCCTCATCATTAGCATGGTCCACATGGCAGTGCTCCACGATGAGGGCAGGAATACCACGGAGAGCACTCTCGCGGATCACACCATAATAATCGGACTTTCCGTTCTTTCCGATTCTGGTTTTTATGCCACGGTTAAAGAGTCCCATCTCCTCAAACTGCATTAGAAATTCGTTGGCAGCAGAATACCCCTGGCTGTACAATATACCACTAGACGGCACCCAAACCTCGCTTCCATAAAGGGCATGGGAAAGGGACATGTTAAAATGCAGGGAAAACAAAAAATCCGCATGCACGCTGGCTGCAAACTCTGCACGCTCCTTCAGTGACATGTCGATATCTGTTTCATGGGTCATGTATACTTTGACATTATCATACTTTTCCAGCTGTTCCTTCATGTGCTGCGCAACCACCATTGTGTACACCTTCTCTGGTATTGCCAGGTACTCCGTACCAAGGTTACTGCCGCCATGACCTGGATCAATAACCACTACAACCGGCTCTGCTGCACGTGCATTGAATGACGGCAGAATGGAAAAAGGAACCGCCAGCAAGGCAGCACATAAGCTGTAAGCGATTATCTTCTGGAATATTTTCCTCATCAAACTCCTCCTTTATTATGATAAGACCAAATTCAATATAATCCACAGGAAAAACTGTGGGTTACGGAAGGTACTACACAATTTTTATGCCTGGGGATTTGCCGCGCCTGTACTGTCGGCAGCCTGGGCCTCCTCCACAATCTCGTCCACCGGGACAAGCTCTGCCCGGTTCATGGTTACAACATGGTCGATTTCCTGCAGATGGCCAATCAGTGCATTATAGTCGCGGGTGGAGATCTCGATAGACTGCTTTAGTATGTTTTCAAGATTTGCAAGCATACTGTCCGTATACTGCATTGCCGCTGTCTTCATATTATTGGCCTCGATGGTCGCACTGTCAAGAATACCCTGCGCCTGCTGGGTAGCCATCTCGACAATCTTGTCCGCCTGCGCATATGCCTCCTGCATGATCTGGTGCTCGCTGACAAGCTCGGTTGTCTGAACTTCCGCGTCGTCTATCAGCGCCTGCGCTTTCTGCCTGGCATCGTTTAAAATCGCCTCCTTGTTTGAGATAATCTTCTGATAGCGCTTGATCTCCTCTGGTGTCTTCATGCGAAGCTCGCGCAGCAGGTCATCAATCTCTGCCTTGTTTACCATGATCACATCGGTGGAAAATGCCTTGTATTTGCAGTTATCTATGTATTCCTCTATCTCATCAATCAGCTGCTCTATTCTGCTGCTCATATTACTCCTCCATACTTCCGCCTGGTTAGAGCATGTTTGAAAAATGCTCTGGGAACCGTACTGCCCTCCCAATAAAATATCCTGCACAGTTCGAATCATGTATTTTGTCACAGTTCCCATACGGAATTTCTATTTAATATTATCTGTCTGCATATTTCTCATATACAAGCTTCGCTACAAACGCCGGCACGCACTGTGAGATATCCCCATGAAATGCAGCAATCTCTTTGACGCTAGATGAACTAAGATATGCGTACTCAAGACTTGTCGTCAAAAATACGGTATCAAGTTCTCCGCCCGATAACATTCTATTTGTCTGGGCAGTCTGCAGCTCATATTCAAAATCCGTAATCGCGCGCAGTCCACGCACAGAGATCCGGACATTTTTTTGTCTTGCATAGTCAATCAGAAGCCCGTTAAAGGAATCCACCGTCACATTTGGCAGCTCCTTTGTGGCCTCCTTTAATATACTAACACGTTCTTCGACAGAAAACAACGCATTCTTTGCCTTATTATCCAAAACACTCACTGTCAGCTCATCAAACATTCTGGCGGCACGCTTGATAATATCAAGGTGTCCAAGGGTCATAGGGTCAAAACTGCCCGGATAAATTGCAGCATTCATGAGATCAATCCCTCCAATACTATTAATATCTTTATATTTTTATTCGCATTTTTGCAGGAACACATGTTTATTTGTCTTGTATTGCTTTTCTCTTGTTACAACAAATCCAAGCTCCCCTGCAAATTCAAAAGAGTATTCACGGGAAGCTTCTATGATAATTAACGTATATTGATTGACATACGGCGCCTCGCGCAGCAATCCCAGCACATTCTGGTAAACCTGCCCTCCCCCATACGGCGGGTCGAGAAATATTATATCCGCTGTATCCCGGATACTTCCACGAAGGGCTGCAAAAACATCCTGTTTTAGCACAACAGCCTTGTCTGCCAAGTGTGTATGTTCGATATTGTCCTGTATACATGCAAGCGCCTTTGGATTGTTCTCCACAAAGTAAGCCTTCCTCGCTCCGCGGCTCAGCGCTTCGATGCCAATGCCGCCACTGCCCGCAAAGAGGTCTACAAACACAGCATCCGGCAGATATGGCATGAGCATATTAAAAAGTGTCTCCTTGATCCGGTCCGTCGTCGGCCGCGTGTCCTGTCCTTCCGGTGTCTTTAACAAAAGGCGTCTTGCCGTTCCTGCAATGACTCTCATATATTCCTCCATCAGCGCACTACCCACGTGTACGCAGTATTATAGTACGGTGTTTCTATTTCCAACAATCATTATAACCTAATTTTTGTTCCTTTGGTATCTCTTTTATTAACTTTTAATTTATTTATTGGCACATTCTTGTCCTTATATGGAATCGTACCTTCGGCTCCCGGCTGGCAGTAATAGACATTTTCAATGAAATCATCTGTTCCCAGCCGCATTCCTCTCACGCCGACCGCAGTCTTTTTGAGCTCCGAGATTTCATCGGTATCAAACCGCAGGAAATACCCGTTCCTGCTCTGCAATATAATGTGCTGGTGCTCTGTTACAACCTCGATGTCAAGCAGCTCGTCCTCCTCGCCAAGCTTGGTAGCTGCGACGGTGCGCTTCGTCACGTCAAATTCCCCGCCGCTCACGATCTTGCACATCCCCTGTTTCGTGACAAAGAGCAGCCTGTAGAGATTCAGTTCCGACTGGCTGGCGATATTGACGATCTGCTCCGCGGCGGAATTAAAGTTGCTGATATTGTCTACGGGCAGCCCCTTGTCCCGGAATTTGCCAAAAGGAATATCGGACACTTTAATCGTATGAAGCTGTCCGGTGTTGGTAAACAGGCAGATTCTTCCCGTGTTGCGGCACTTAACGACATACTTGAAGTCTGTGTGCGCAGCTTCCTTGTTCCGCTCATATGTAGTCATATCAATGGTCTTGCAGTAACCAAATCTATCCATGAGGAACATAATGTCCGTCTCCTCGGGCTTTTTCTCCTCATAGACTGCTTCTTCTGCGTTTTCGATGCGGGTTTTCCGCTTGTGCGCATACTCCTTTTTGAGGGCGTCAAGCTCCTGAATGATTACCTGCGCCATAGAATCCCTTCTGTCGAGAATATCCTCGTATTTGTAGATATTGGCGTTTGTCTCCTTATTTTCCTTCATGAGCGCCTCGATCTCGAGACCGATCAGCTTGTACAGACGCATGTCCAGAATCGCGTTTGCCTGCCGCTCTGTGAAATTTAGCTGCTGCGCCATGAGCGCGGACTCTTTGGAGCGGAACTTGATGCCGTCGGTGATACCGCTTGTCAGACAGTTTTTGACCATATTTCTGTCCTTGGAACCGCGGAGAATCTCTATAATCAAGTCAATGATATTGCACGCCCGGATCAGGCCCTCCTGAATCTCCCGCTTTTCCAGCTCCTTATTCAGGAGTGTCGTATATTTTCGCGTGGCAATCTCATACTGAAAGGCGACATTCTGTGCGATGATGCTCTTTAATCCGAGCGTCTCCGGCCTTCCGCCCGCAATTGCGATCATGTTGACGCCAAAGGTGTCTTCCAGACGTGTTTTCTTATAGAGGAGGTTCTTGAAATTTTCGACATCGGTATCCTTTTTCAACTCTATGACGATGCGGATTCCCTCCTTGGAGGACTGATTGGAGATATCGAGAATCTCAGGCGCCTTTTTCTGCTCGTACAGTGCAGCGATGTCCTGTAAAAACTTGCCGATGTTTGCGCCGATCATCGTGTATGGGATTTCCGTGATCACCAGATTCAGTTTTCCGCCCTTTGTCTTTTCCACCTCAACCTTGCCGCGCAGCTTGATCTTTCCGACGCCCGTCTCATATATAGATAACAGGTCATCCTTGTTGCAGACGATGCCGCCTGTCGGAAAATCCGGGCCCTTCACATACTTCATCAGCTCGCGCGTGGTAATGTTCTCGTTTAACATGTATGCTTTCGTCGCATCGATGATTTCTCCCAGATTGTGCGGCGGGATACTTGTCACCATGCCGACGGCAATCCCTTCCGAACCGTTCACGAGCAGATTGGGGAAGCGACAGGGCAGGACACTGGGTTCTTTTTCCGTCTCGTCAAAGTTCGGGACAAAATCAACGACATCTTTGTCCAGGTCTGACAGGATGGCATCCTGCGTGATTTTCTGTAAACGCGCCTCGGTGTAACGCATCGCTGCCGCGCCGTCCCCCTCGATATTGCCAAAATTCCCGTGTCCGTCAATCAGGGGAATTCCTTTCTTGAAATCCTGCGTGAGTACTACAAGTGCATCGTATATTGAACTGTCGCCGTGTGGATGATACTTACCCATCGTATCACCGACAATACGGGCGCTTTTTCTATAAGGGCGGTCATAGCGTATACCCAGCTCATGCATGTCGTATAAGGTACGCCGCTGCACAGGCTTTAAGCCGTCCCTGACATCCGGCAGCGCCCGCGCGATGATAACGCTCATGGCATAGTCGATGAACGAGCGCTGCATGGTTTCTGAATATTCCGTTTTTATAATTCTCTCTTCCATTTTATTCTCCATTTTCTACAGATCCGAAATATATCGTGTTTGATTTTTGCTCACATGCATGTACACACTTTTATCACCTGAAATCTGAGTTTAAGTTCTATTTGCCCAAGCTGGCAAATCTCCTTTTCACTTATTATATATCAAGCTCTGCCTCTGTCGCGTGCTCGTAGATAAACGTCTTTCGTGGTAAAACATCAGTTCCCATCAGCAATTCCGTGATTTCAGACGCCATGCGCGCATCCTCAATCTCAATCTGCTTTAAAATCCGGGTCTCAGGATTCAATGTGGTCTCCCACAGCTGCTCGGCATCCATCTCGCCAAGTCCCTTATACCGCTGCAGCGTAAAGGCTCCCTTGTGCGTCTTGCGGTATTTCTCCAGCGCCTTTTCATCGTAGAGGTACTCTTCTTTTCCCTTTGCAGGCATCGCTTTATACAGAGGCGGCATTGCGATATAGATATGCCCCTCATAGATCAGCTCCGGCATAAAACGGTAGAAAAGCGTGAGCAGCAGGTTGCTGATATGCGCGCCGTCCACGTCGGCATCCGCCATAATCACAATCTTGTCATACCGCAGCTTTGAAATGTCAAAATCATTGCCATATCCTTCCGAAAACCCACAGCCAAAGGCGTTGATCATCGTCTTGATCTCGGCGTTTGCAAGCACCTTGTCGATGCTCGCCTTCTCGACGTTTAAAATTTTCCCCCTGATGGGCAGGATCGCCTGAAAATTCCTGTTCCGCGCAGTTTTCGCACTGCCCCCGGCAGAATCTCCCTCCACGATAAAGATCTCGCACTTGCTGTAGTCCTTGGACTCACAGTTTGCAAGTTTACCGTTGGAGTCAAACGAAAACTTTTGCTTTGTGAGCATGTTCGTCTTTGCTTTTTCTTCTGTCTTACGAATTTTTGCAGCCTTCTCCGCGCAGGAGATCACGCTCTTTAACACCTCAACATTCCTGTCAAAATAGTGCGGAACCTCGTCTCCTGTAACCTTGCTCACAGCCTTGGAGGCATCCTGGTTGTCTAGTTTTGTCTTGGTCTGCCCCTCAAAACGCGGCGACGGGTGCTTGATGGACACTACGGCCGTCATGCCATTTCGCACGTCGGCGCCTGTAAAGTTGATATCTTTTTCTTTTAAGATATTGAGCTCCCGCGCATAGCTGTTGATGATTGTCGTGAACATCGTCTTAAATCCGGTCAGGTGCGTTCCACCCTCCGCATTGTAAATGTTATTGCAGAAGCCAAGCACATTCTCGTGAAATTCATTGACATACTGGAACGCACACTCGACGGTGATGTTCTCGCTGACACCCGTAAAGTAGATAATATCGTGCAGCGTCTCCTTATTTTTGTTTAAGTCCTTGACATATCCGATAATTCCCTCCGGCTCAAAATACGTGATCGTTTCCGGTTCTTCCCCGCGCAGATCTGAAAAAATGATCGTGAGCTTTGGGTTTAAGTACGCCGTCTCGTGCAGCCTGCTCTTTACGTCCTCAGCCTTGAACCTTGTCTTGTCAAAAATCGACGGATCGGGTGTAAAGTTAATGGTCGTACCCGTCTCCCTCGTCTTTCCAATCACGGGAAGAAGCCCGTCGATCAGTTCAACGACAGGGTTTCCATACGCATATTTATCCTGGTGGATCAGTCCGTCACTCCTGACTGTGACTGTAAGCTGCGTCGAGAGCGCGTTGACGACAGAAGAACCTACACCGTGCAGACCGCCGCTGGTCTTGTACGCGTTGTTATCGAATTTACCCCCCGCATGGAGTGTAGTAAATACAACTCGCTCCGCGCTGACCCCCTTCTGGTGCATCCCGACCGGAATCCCCCTTCCATTGTCGGATATCGTGGCGGAACCGTCATTCTCAAGCGTGACGCGGATCTCGCTGCACACGCCTGCGAGGTGTTCGTCCACCGAGTTATCGACAATTTCATAAATCAAGTGATTGAGTCCCTTTGTGGACACACTTCCTATGTACATGCCAGGTCTCTTCCTGACAGCTTCCAAACCTTCCAGGACAGTGATACTGGAGGCGTCATATACATTGTTATCCGTTTTTGCCATAAAGCAACCATGCCTTTCTGTATTTTCGTATAGACCGCAGAAAACTGCTTTTTCCATATTCTTCAAATCAAAAATTTGACTTTTAGAGTATAACACATTTTTTGAACATTGCAAATACTTTTGTGTTATTTTTTCGAATATATGTTTTAAAAAGCTGACACATTCCTTTGGGTGCCCGTGTGCAATCGAGTAGGGGAATGACCTTCTCCACTACTCGCTGCGCGCCCCGCCTTAGCGGTATATTTCCTCCGCACGGGGCTGCGCATAAAAAGCAGTCAGAAGACTGACAGAAAAATGAGGTACAAAAGATGCCACTCTCCAACAGTCAATACGACGCAATCATGCGCATCTACGAAGAGAAACAGCGCACCGCTAGACACCGTTTAGCGCGGCATACGCAAGACGTATACAACAAAATACCCGAATACGAGGATTTGGACCGTCAGGTCGCAGCCATCTCCATTGGCCAGGGCAAAAAGCTCCTTGGCGGGGATACGGATGCACTGCCAGTGCTAAGGCAAAAGTTAAAGGAGCTCTCCGAAAAAAGAACTATGCTGCTGCGCGCATACGGCTTTCCCGACGATTATCTGCTGCCGGCCTATGCCTGTGACAGATGCCGCGATACGGGCTACATTGCAAACACGAAATGCAGCTGCTTCCGCGCAGAGGAGATCAACCTAATTTACGAGCAGTCCCACATCAAAAATCTGCTCGAAACAGAGAACTTCAGTTCTCTTTCCTATGATTATTATGTGGGGGAGGATCTCGAAAAATTTACAAAAGCTGTACAAATATGCCAAAATTTTGTGAAATGCTTTAATAAGGACTACAAAAACCTGTTTTTTTATGGTACAGTAGGAACGGGAAAATCATTTTTATCCTGCTGTGTTGCAAAGGAATTGATCGACTTGGGAAACCTGGTGATCTACTTTAGCGCCTCCCAGTTGTTTGATATCCTGTCAAAGAGCACCTTCGACAAAGACAGCGCGGAAGCAGCCTCAGGCATCTCTGATGATATCTGTGACTGTGACCTTCTGATCATCGACGATCTTGGGACGGAGCTCACCAATGCCTTTGTTTCCTCCCAGCTTTTTTCCTGCCTCAACAACAGGCATCTGCGGAAGAAGGCGACCATCATCACGACCAACCTGTCGCTTGGGGAGCTGCGGGACCGTTATTCTGACAGAATTTTCTCCCGTATCACAAGCAATTATGATATATGCAAGCTCACCGGACAGGATATCCGGATGCAGAAAAAGACAGCGGCCACAAACAGATAAGGCAGGTGCACATACAGCATACCATGCAGATACCATGCGAAAAACCATTATACATGACATATACATCCAAAACAAGTCATACATAAATGCATCATAAAATACACCATAACAGAAAGCGAGGGTTTATCAATGCCAGTTCGTGAGGAAAAAAGAAATCTCAATTCAATACCGGTAGGCTCACTGGGCATCATTCCACTAAGCGGTTGCAAGGAGCTTGGTGACAAGGTTGACAAATATCTTGTCCGGTGGAGAGCCGAGCGCGAGAGTGAGCATAAGGACTCTCTTGCATTTGCCGGATACCAGCGGGATTCCTACATTATAAATACCCGCGTTCCGCGTTTTGGAACCGGTGAAGCCAAGGGTGAAATCTTAGAATCGGTACGGGGCGATGACATATACCTGCTAGTCGATGTCACAAACTACAGCCTCACCTACTCCCTCTGCGGGCAGGAGAACCACATGTCCCCCGACGACCATTACCAGGACTTAAAGAGAATCATTGCTGCCATTGGCGGTAAGTCAAGGCGCATCACTGTGATCATGCCCTACCTGTACGAGAGCCGCCAGCACAAGAGAAACTCCAGGGAATCCCTCGACTGTGCGCTCGCGCTCCAGGAGATGGTCAAGATGGGTGTTGACAATATCATCACCTTTGACGCGCATGACCCGCGTGTGCAGAATGCAATTCCCCTCAATGGTTTTGAGACCGTATCACCCACCTATCAGTTTATCAAGGGCCTGCTAAACCATGTGCCAGACCTGACCATCGACGCCGACCACATGATGATCATAAGCCCTGACGAAGGCGGTATGAGCCGCGCAATCTATATGGCAAACGTGATGGGACTTGACATGGGTATGTTTTACAAGAGACGTGACTACACGAAAGTCGTGAATGGACGCAACCCCATCGTTGCGCACGAATTTTTGGGAAGCAGTGTAAAGGGAAAAGATGTCATTATCCTAGACGATATGATTTCCTCCGGCGAAAGCATGATCGAGGTTGCCACAAACCTAAAGCAGCGCAAGGCAAACCGGATCTTTGCCGCGTCCACATTTGGCCTGTTCACCGCCGGTCTTGACCGGTTTGAGGAGGCATACCGGCAGGGACTCATCTACAGGGTGCTCACCACAAACCTGATCTACCAGAAACCGGAGCTGCTTGAAAAAGAGTGGTATATCAGCTGCGACATGAGTAAGTACATCGCATACATCATCGACACCTTAAACCATGACTCCTCAATCAGTGATCTGCTCAATCCCAACGACAGGATTCATAGCTATATCAACCGCTACAAAAACGGCGAAATACCAACGATTTCATAACGAAAAATACCGCGGCCAAGCCGCGGTATTTTCTATTCCTCATATCCGTTTGGATTGTTAGACTGCCATCTCCAGCTGTCCGCACACATCTCCTTAATGCCAAACTGCGCTGTCCAGCCAAGCTCCTCCTTGGCCTTTGTGGCATCTGCATAACAGGTTGCGATATCCCCGGCGCGCCTTTCCTTAATCTCATAAGGAATCTTGACACCAGTCGCTTCCTCAAAATTTTTCACGATATCAAGCACGCTGTAGCCCACACCTGTGCCAAGATTATAGATACACAGTCCTGCCTTCTCCTCGATCTTCTTAAGTGCCTTTACATGTCCGATGGCAAGATCAACCACATGAATATAATCTCGAACTCCTGTTCCATCATGTGTGTCATAATCGTTTCCAAATACTCCCAGCTTCTCAAGCTTGCCAACTGCCACCTGCGTAATATATGGCATCAGATTGTTGGGGATTCCATTGGGATTCTCACCCATTGTACCACTCTGGTGTGCCCCGATTGGGTTAAAGTAGCGAAGGAGTATCACGTTCCACTCCGGATCGGCCTTCTGCATGTCGGATAGTATCTGCTCGAGCATGGACTTTGTCCAGCCATACGGATTCGTACACTGTCCCTTAGGACATTCCTCTGTGATTGGGATAAACGCTGGATCGCCATACACCGTGGCAGAAGATGAGAAGATAATATTCTTGCAGCCATGCTTTCTCATCACATCCACAAGCGTGAGTGTACCTGCAATATTGTTGTTATAGTATTCCCACGGCTTCTGAACGGACTCGCCAACCGCCTTGAGGCCCGCAAAATGAATGCAGGAATCAATCTGTTCACTGTCAAAAATCTGTTCCATCGCATCCCGGTCAAGAATATCAGCCTTATAGAACGTAACTGGCTTTCCTGTGATCTTTTCCACACGCTGCAGTGATTTGACGCTCGCATTTGACAGATTGTCCGCCACCACGACATCATACCCTGCATTCTGAAGCTCAACAACCGTGTGGCTGCCGATAAATCCAGCCCCGCCCGTAACTAAAATCGCCATACCCAATACCTCCGTTTTCACTTTTATTCCAGGATACACCGAAGTGAATCCCGTCCTGATTTCCACTTTTTATGATAGCGCTTTTGGGTGGAGAAAACAATAGCATAATTATTATTTTTTAATGTAATTTTGACCATACATAACCTTACCTTTTTTCCTAAAAATATTCTATTTTTTTTATTTTTTATACATTTTTAGATATTTACAAAGGATTTCTTCCACTTATTTTTGTGGATATTGTGCATAAACCTGTGGATAGGATCGAACATTTACATTGTCACAAGAAGTTATCCACATCTCGCAATGTGTATTATACATTTATATTACATTTATATCTCAGACAATATGTCATCGTCAGACTGCTTTTCATAGAAGTGCCAGGCGGGCAAAGTTTGTGGGTTTACTTGATATAAAGTCCCGCAAGCTTCATGTCCGCATCAAAGGTTATGGTGTAGGTCACGCTCATATTAGAATACGACACGCTAACCTGGACCATCGCAAAATAGCTGCCGTTCTGCCTAGCCTGCGAGGCATACATATTACCAAACGCAAGAAGCTCTCCAAAATCCTCCTTCATCTGGAATTTGGTGTACTGGAGTGTGGCTGCGTTGAGCACCTGTTTCATATCATCATTCATGCGCGTGTTGACTGCCTGAAAATCATTGTCACTGTATAGCCGTATGACCTCCTCCGCCGCTGCTTTCACTTCATCCTCATCAAATATAGTACTCTCGCTGATGTCACTCCACTTGGGCAGCTTCCAGTATACAACCGCGGCCAGTACAGCGATGATAAGCAAAACGATACCCCAGCGCTTTAGCACCCGCTCACGCTTTGCTGCCTTCTGCTCTGCCTTGTCAAACTGGTCATTGTATCGGTTGGCACAATCCCACGCAATCCCCATGCGCTTTAGCACATCCTCGAGCGCCTCACCCTCTGCGACAGCGCCTTCAATCTCTGACAAAAGCCTGTTCTTGATCTCTTTTTTCCTTGATGCGCGGCACTTGAGCAGCCGGCATACATCCTTTACGTATCGTTCTGCTGTCATATCCTTCTCCTCTCTGATATATATGTGCTAACGTCCTCCCTCATATCTGCAATTCTACTCTTTCTTTAGAAAAGCATCAAGCACTATGTGCATAAAAGTCGGGGAATATTCCCTTCTGCCCGGCAGACAAAAAGCCGGATACGGCGCAGACCCTTCAATCTGTGCCATATCCAGCCCACTGCCTCCAGCCCTATCGGAGCGAAAATTTATTGACGATTTCACCGAGGCTGTCCGCCATTTTCTTGTTATCCTCTGACTGCTTCTGAAGCGCATTGGCCACAACCGCCATTTCTTCATTTTTCTGCACGATTCCGCCAATCGAGCTTTTGTTTTCAGAAGATATATCCTTAACGCTCTCTATATTCCCTGTGATCTGCCGTACGGCTTCCTCGACCTCCTCTACAAAAAGATTTAATTTCTGGATATCCTGCATGATACTCTCAACTGATCCATTGTAATCTGCTGCCAGCGATGCAAACTCCTCAAAGTTCACGAGTACACCGTTCTCCATATAATTCATGATCGTCTGAATACACTCGTTGACATACGCTATGCTCTGGTTTGAGGTATTGCAGACATTCTGGATATCCGAGGCTGTGTTTTTGGATATCTCAGCCAGTTTTCCAATCTCCCCCGCAACCACGGCAAAACCTTTCCCGGTTTCCCCCGCCCTGGCTGCCTCGATAGACGCGTTCAGTGACAGCAGGTTCGTCTGGTCTGCAATCTCCAGGATACTGACAACCATATCATTGATCTGTGACAGACTCTTTAGGCTGTCAATCGCCTCGTTTACCTTCCTTTTGGATTCAGCAAGCTGCCCCCTGCCATCCTGAAGTGTCGCATTGGCTTTTTCCCGCATATGCACGGAACCCTCGTGCATCACCCGGCCTGACTCACGGCTATCCTGCAGATGGTTTACCACCTCGTTGACAGATTCAAGAATCCTTCCGATCTCATCATTGATCTTCTCGATAGCGGAATTTACATTTTCAATGCTTGCCGAGAGCTGCTCCGTCGCCGAGATGTTATCCGCCACACCGTCCACAAGCTTCTCAGAAAATTCATTGGACGAGTAGATCTTTTCATTCAGCTCAAGACAGCAGTTTTTCAGAGTCCCAAGTATATTTCGCAGGGAATCAATCACGATGCCGGACGCCTGCGCGATTCCGCCAAGGTCATCTTTCCTGTTCACATATTTCCTGACACCGTGGTCATCGCTGATGTCACAATGTGCTATTTTGAGCAGCAGCTTTCCAATCGGTGTCAGCGGTCTCATCGACACGGATATAATCACGTAAGTAGCCAGTGTGAGAACCGCCAGCGCCGCGACACAGATAAGCGCCATGTCCCGCTTGTTGGCATTGACACTTGCAAAAATCTCAGCCGATGAATCCGTCATCATAAGCAGCCAGCCCCTGTCTGACACATAATGATACGCAGAAATATACGCTGTGCCATCTTCTGAATATTCCTGAAAGGAGGTTCTGTCCGCCAAGCCGCCGTTTCCCTCTAACGATTCCAGTATTTCAACAACATGCGCCTCCTCTGCCGCTGCCCCAAGCATTTCCTCGTCATGGTGGAATATATACTTTCCTGTTTTCGTATCCACCAGATAGTACTGCGCATTGTCAAGCCCCGCTGTCGGAAGCCTGTCAAGTACTTCCTTTAACCTGTTAATATGTATTCCGCCGCCTACCAGACCGATCGGACTGCCGTTTTCATCGTAACATGCGCGGTACATAGAAATAATCTGCCGTCCGCTTGCCGGTGAGAAAATAAATCCGATATTGTATACTCCGTCAGCCGCAGCCACTGCATCCTGCAGCTGCTTCAAGGGTTCCCCCTCCCTGGTATAGATGCCCACGACATCCGGATTTGTATGTGTGAGTACATGCGTATCCCACTCACTGGCATAGATACCTTCCAGACTGTCTATGTCGGCACTAAATGTCGCTGTATACTGCTGCGCTGCCGCTGCCGCCACAGGATCTGACGGATTGCGCAGCAAAGCGCCGATCTCGCCAGCCCGGCTGTAGGCAGTCAGATAACCCTCGACCTCCCTCGCATAATTCGTAACAATCTGTGAGCGTTCTTCCACCATTGTCTCCATACTGTCGATTGTCACCTTCCGGATATTGGCAGTATTGGTATAGCTTGCAAAACAATACAGCACCAGCAGCACGATCGTCTGAATGGTCATAACCAATATGGATATTATGACAGAAACCTTGATTTTCCTGTCCTTCATAAACTACCACCTCCCAAAACTTCCTTCCGATCCCTTTTCCTGTCTAACCTATTCATCCTGCGCGACAGCATTGAGCCCGCTTCCCCACACAGAAATCCCTGTCTGGGCATTCAGCGCGGTAAATGTCATCACATATTTTTTCCCATCCTCATCCCACTGCTTCAGGACAACCCCCTGATAGGTGTCGTCGTCAATCGTGAGCGTGATCTTATTTCCGTCCCTGAGCGTCCACGTGCCTTCCTTATCGCCGGTAATCTTTCCGTTTTTCTCCAGTTCAATCAGCACAGACGCCCTGATTTCCGGCGAAATATCCCTGCCATGATTGATGTACTTGTACCGGCCGGCCAGATCGCCCTCCTTATGACAGGAACGTTGCCCCGTTTGACCAGATGTACTGCTGAATCATGAACTGGTTTGCCATACCGCAGCCCCACTGGTCAATCTCGCCGTCGCCGTCCGTGTCCTTTGTAAACTTCTTGCAGACCTCAACGAACTCGTCATATGTATATGGATTCTCCGGATCCGGATAAGGAACGCCTTCCTTGTCAAAGAGTGTTTTATTGTAAGCATACGCAAACACAGAAGCGTCCTTTGGAAGCGCATATAAATCGCCTGTGCCAACCTTCGTGCCGTCATAGCGGTAGCTGTTCAAAGCCTCCTGCGCAACCAGGTTGTCTGTCGTGATTCCAAGCTCATTGAGAATTGGCTGAAGATTCTCGATATATCCATTGTCAACAAACTGCTGTACGGACTCAGGTCCTACATAGAATATATCCGGAAGCTCCTTCGCCGTCATCATACCTGTCAGTGTCTTGGAATACTCCTCCTGCGTGGTAATCTGGACATCAATGTTCCCGATCGTATCAGAATGTGCCTCCTGGTACTTCTGAATCATACTCTTGTAGATTGGTGACTCATGGTCATTGGCAAAGATAAATACCGACAGGTTCTTCCGTTCATCTGCCGTTGTCCCCTCGTCCTTTCCTCCGCATCCTGTGAGAATGCTTCCGAAAGCAAGCGTTGTCACCAGCACAAAGCACAAACGCGCCTAACTTTTTCATTTTCATGTTGTTCCTCCTTTTTCGAGCTTAAAAAATGGCTCGATTTTATTTCTTTTTAAGATAATTCATTTTAACATAATGTTTTACTTTGCACAATATCACTTTAGTTTTTTTGTAATATATGCCATTATTTCAATAAATTTCGTGGTGTCTTTATCATTTTTTTTGCTAATATTATACAAACAAAACGTTCGTTTTTTAGTCATACCTAAAATCAGAGGAAACTTGCAGCCGCAAAAATTCAAAAAATATATGTGTTCTATGCATCCCCACGAGTCCGATTTCTGAATGGATCGTGCACTGGGACAAATATTACAGATATATCAGAACATAATTTTTAGAACTTTACAATAGCTATTACAGTGATTCGATACTATAATAGGATTATATCAATTAACAGAGGTGAACTTATGCACATATTTTCTATTGATGGCCCTATATGGCGCTTTTTTAACCTGGTGTACAATCTGGTGCTTCTCCATGTGCTGTGGGTGCTGTACAGCCTGCCCATCGTCACGATTGGCGCTTCCACCACCGCACTGTACTATGCCTGCATGAAAATGATCCGAACCAACGAGGGCGATGTCCACAAAAATTTCCACCGCTCCTTTAAACAGAATCTGAAGCAGTCCACCATCATCTGGCTCGCGATGGTGGTCATCGTGTTTCTGTACATCACAGACCTAAGATACGGACTCTATCTGGGCAATACTATGGGCCGGGTCATGATTATCAGCTGCTCTGTTTTCCTGATTCCCCTAGTCCTGACTACTATCTACATCTTTCCTGTCCAGGCAAAGTTTGAAAACAAAATCCGGGACAATATAAAAAATGCCCTGCTTATGTCGCTAAGGCATTTTCCATGTTCCCTGCTGTTATGTTTTATCCTTGGCACTTTTATCCTGCTCACACTCTCTTTCGTGCCTTTTATCATGCTGATGGTCTGCTGTGGCGCCGGCCTGATCGCCTATCTCACCTCCAACATCTTTATCTATATCTTCCGAAAGTACCTGCCTGACGAACTCGAAGATGATCTGGAGCGCTCCGGGGAACATTTCAGCTGATGTCCCCGGCTGTTGCTGCGTCCTGCCGACGGCCCCATGTTCATAATGACGCTTAAAAATCTACTGCGCAGGCTGCTGTCATTTCCCCGGCGTCACTTCTGCATCATGTTGACCAGAATATCCACGCAAGTATCCAGCCCCAGGCCACTGCTGTTCAGGCACAGGTCAAACTTAGACGGATCGCCCCACTTCCAGCCTGTGTGCGTGCTGTAGAAGTTGCTTCTGCGCTTGTCGGACTTGCGCAGGAAATCATCGGCCTCCGCTGATGCGATATTCTCTGTCTGGATCGCACGGTTGATACGATAATCTTTGTCCGCATGGACGAACACCTTCAGACAATCCTCCCTGTCATATAATATGAAGGAGGCGCATCTGCCAACGATCACGCAGTCATGCTTCTCGACAATCTCCTCGATAATCTTCTTCTCCTCTAGAAACAACTTTTCCGACATAGGGAGATTGGGGTTCTCCTTCCTGCTGCCGCCAATCGCCGTCTTCGAGAGGTTAAAGAATATTTCTGTCATACGGCTCTATGCCAAGCTTCTTAGCCACTCGCCTGCCAATCTCGTTTCCGCCGCTTCCAAACTCACGTTCCATTGTGATGATCTTATACATATTACCAGCTCCTTTTCACTTTGTTATATTCATCTTAACATACTAACTGAAAATTTACTAGAAATATTATGATATTTGGTGTATTATTGGTAAATATGTATAACAACTATGAGAATCATGCCTCCACATCGACCGCACCACCCTCAATGATTGTCATTGCATCGGGGGCCGCCTCCACCGGGATATCAATGCCGCCCAGCTCCAGTGAAACACCGTTATTCCCGCCAGCGCTGTTATCGTAGCTGACACTGCTGTAGCTGGTGATACTGTTACTGTTGCTCTGTTTCTCCTTCTCAAGCTTGTCAAACATGAATTTTAAGTATTTCATGTCCGCTTCCACGATCGCACGCATCTCATCGGCGCGGTGCTTCTTCTTCATCAGCTCGAGATCCGCTGGGTCCATACTAATCTCCCCGTCAATCCCCATCTCCTCCGAAAGCTCATCCATACCCTCGAGCTGCTCAAGCTCCTTCATCGCCTCCTGCATCATGCGCTCATACTGCTCCATCAGCTTCTGCATTCTCTGCATGTCAAGCTTTGCCTTTTTCTGCTCTGTCTCCTCTTTGTGAATCTGTTTTGCGGTCGCCTCCTCGGTCTTCTCCTCGATATCCGCCTCGCACAGGTTGCCGTTCTCCCCGTCCTTTCCCATCTTGCGCTCGGCCCGTTCCTCCTCCTCCAGATGCTTCACGCGCTTCTTTGCCACTCTTGTAATGGCCTGCGCATGCATCAGGGCTGCAAAAACCTCATCATCATCGTACACGCCGCCCTTATACATCAGCCGCAGCGATGCCACCTTCTGCTTTGCACTTAGCAGTACGCGCTGCGCATTGCCCGATTTCTTCGTGTTTAAAAGCCGTGTCGATATCTCCTTAAAGCTATATGGCAACCGCTTCCGCACCACCGTCTGGGATGCCTTCCCCCTCGTGACTGTGACAGAACCAACCACCTTCCCACTCATATCCTTGATCTCTAGCCTCTTTCTATTCGAGACACTGATTCCCAACATCATACTCATGCCATCATCCTCCCTGATTCAGACAAACACCATTCCTGCCCTGTACCTGTTACTGCTTCCGTGCTGTACAAGACAGGCATATTACTACGTATCATTATTTATATCGAACAACTTTGGGGATTTCTGAATATTTCTGCGTACTATTTTGGTTTTTACTTTCAGCCTGCGAAGGCGTACAGATGGCGTGAATGATTTTTCAAACACGCGCAGGATTTTGGCATCTGACTGTATATTTTTCCCTAGGTTGTACATACTATCTGCGTAGTATCTTGAAAGGAAGGTGTTTATCCATGAACCCTGATGAAGTGATCTGTTTTTGCCAGAATGTCACCAGCGGCATGATCAAAAATGCCGTCGATAACGGAGCTGCCACACTCGAGGAAGTCCAGGCCGCCACCGGCGCCGGAACCGTCTGCGGCGGCTGTATCAGCAATATACAGCGCCTTGTAGAGCAGTTTACTGATGAGCGCGCAGCACAGCAATGAGAATCGGGCAGGGAACACTTTCCCTGCCCGATTCTCATTGACTAAGTTTTTTAAGAAATTTTTAAAAACAGCTCGTTGATTCCTTCATAATACCCCACCGTGACAATCGTCCTACCGTCACCCATACCTGCAAAAACATACTTTTTAAAATACGGCGTCGTCTCGAGCAGAGGATTGTCCGACTCATACGCTTCCGGGGTGTCTAGTCCCATATAATCCGCCCACGCTCCGATGATCGCATCGGTGTCAATATCCCGCCACAGCAGCGGCGTCCGCGCATAAAATTCATAAATTTTTCCATTGTCCGCATCAATGCAGGCATCGATCAGCCTATTTTCCTTGTCCGCGTTTTTCTGGCTGTTGGACAACTCCATCTTCCAGACGGCAACATTGTTGCGCGGCTCTAGAACGTCAATCGCAGAATACAGTGTCGCATCATAGGAGGCCGCATTCACATTCGTAACCTCTGGCGGAAGGATATCCAGCTCTTTTAACAGCGCCAGCCCCTCATTGCAGGCCGCATAGATCTCATCGCCCGTGATCTCCTTGCCCGACGGTCCATTGTACTTGCGCACAAACGCATAGGAGCCGTCCAGATCCTGATAATCCAGCCCGGCGCTGCCCGCGTAATAGGTCAGCGCATTCTGCTCAGTCTCTGATATAAGCTGACTTCCCAGACATTTCGACAGGATATAGAGCTTTTCGTTTGCATTCATCTGATAGCGGTATCCCTCACCAGCCTCTGTCATCAGCTCGATGTTTGGTCTGTTCAGGATTTTCTTATCCTTGTATTTTGCAAGCGCCTCCGGTCCCCATATGGAGACTGCAATCACGAGCACTACCGCCAGAAATACTGCAAAATATCGCGCCTTGTCCCTCATATATTGTCCTCCAATGTAAATCCGATGCAGGAGCCCTTCCCTTGCTCGCTCTGTATCGAAAGTCCGCTGTGATGGATTTTTAAGATCTCCTCGCACAGTGCAAGCCCGAGACCTGCGCCATTTTTGCTTCTGGAACGGGATTTGTCCACCATATAAAATGCCTTTGTGATCTTGCGCTGCTCCTTTTCGGGTATGCCGATTCCCTCGTCCTCGACCTCAAACCGATATCCGCCGTCAAGCCTTCTGCCCCTGACCTTTATGGTGCTCCCCTCCTCTGACGCCTTGCAGGCATTGTCGATGAGGTTGACAAGCACGGTCTTGATCAGGTTGATTTCCGCAAATACGATGCCGTCATCATAGGAAAACATAAACGTCATGCCGCGGTTTTCCTCCGCAAACATCTCCTGCAGGTACTCGAAGATCTCTGTTGTGCGTACCTTGCCAAGCTCCGCTTCCTCCTTCTTTGCCACGATGATATCCAACAGCCTGAAAGACATCGCTTCTAGGCGCTTTCCCTCCGTATAGATATAATTGGCGGACAGAAAGCTTTTCTCCTCGTCTAGCTTATGGGAGCGCAGAAGGTCCGCATAGCCGATAATCGCGGTGAGTGGTGTCTTGAGTTCGTGGGCAAATGCCCCCATAAACTCCTCCTTCGCCTCGTTTTCCTCCTCAAGCTTTTTGATATTTTCCTCGAGTGCATTTGCCATGTCGTTAAAGTCGCGTGTCAGCTGTCCAAGCTCATCGCGGCTCACCTGTCTGGCACGGTACGCATAGTCCCCCGCCGACATTCTGCGTGTCGCCCTCGTCAGCAGCCGGATTGGCTTGGTCAGCAGCGAGGCGATCAAATGCATGATGACTGTACCGATAAGCAGCATAAGAAGCGTCACTTTCCGGTATAGGGAAAATCCCATCGCACGCTCTGTAAACACGTCGGAGATGTCCTTCATCGTCTCCAGATACAGGATTCTGCCAAGTGAACTGACCGCCGCACAGGTGTGGACATAATAGCCGTTTGGCGTCCTGATGACACGGTATGACTTGGAGTCCTGCCAGGTCTGCTGCAAAAGCTGTCTGTCCGCATCAAAGCCGTCACTTGTGTGCAATATCTCCTTCTGTTCATCGGCGATCCGGATTAGACGGCTTGTGCCGCGCCCACCACGCTCGAGGTTCGAAGCGATCTCCTCCACGGTGCTGTCTGGCAGCACGCTGTAGCGCACCGGCACATTCAGGGCTGCCGTCTCAAAGGCAAAGCTCAATATGCTGCTCTCGTCTGCTGCCTGCCCGACCTCCCGCGCAAGCGAAGTCTCAAACACATAATTTACAAAATAAAATCCGCTGAATCCAAGCGCTAATGCCATGACAACAACGGTCGATAACAATAACTTCAGTGATATTTTCATGGTTTAATCAGATACCTCCAGGCGGTATCCTACTTTGTATACCGCCACCAGACTGTGCTCCCAGCCAAGCTTTTTCCGAAGGCGCTGTACGTGCAGGTCCAGCGTGCGGCTGTCGGCAAAATATTCCCCTTCCCACACCTTTTCATACAGCGCCTTCGGAAAAAGCGCCACATTTTTATTTTTCATAAAAAGCACCAGCAGGCCAAACTCCTTGTTGGTCAGCTCCACAGGGCGATTTCCCTTCGTGACGCGATGCGCGTCCACATCGACTGTCACGTCCCCCGCCGTAAGTCGCTGCTCCGCCTTGTTATACCGCCGAAGGACAGCCTCCACACGCGCGACGAGCTCCACCACATCAAAGGGCTTGACAATGTAGTCGTCTGCACCCAACTTTAAGCCCTTCACCCTGTTTTTGACCTCGTATTTTGCCGTGATAAAGATGACCGGAATCCCCAGTGGGCGTATATACTCCAGGACATCATATCCGTCCGCGCCAGGCAACATGATATCGAGCAAAACCAGGTCAAACGTCTCCTTCTCAATCAAATCGATCGCCTTTAACCCGTCCTGCACCGCAGTACAATGGTATCCTGCCGATGACAGGTTTAGGTCAATCAGGTCACAGATCGGTTTCTCATCATCAACGATCAGTATTCGTATCATCTTCTGTTTTCCACCCCCAATAGGCTCTCGCCCTCTCCACAACAGTCTGCATCGTATCCTCCTCACTGCACTGATACCAGTTTTTGATCTCCGTATCTGCCGAGAAACCACCGGTTCTCTGGTAATAGATGCTATAGTCACTTGAGACTGCCAGCTTGTGTTCCTCGTCCTCATAGCTGTACTTTGCCAGCACAACAATATCCTTCAACCCGTCCCCGTCAATGTCCCGGCAGTTGATTCCCTTTAGCGCATACAGGTTGTCATAGCTGCCCATCGGCTGCAGCATGGACAGGATATAGTCCTGCTCGTTGACAAGGTAGACCATGAACACATCATAGTCCGCTATGCGGTAGGTTCCCGGCACGACCTGCAACTTCCCCAGCTTGCCAAACGTCCTGGTGTAACACTGTTCCGAAATAATCTGAAACCCGTGCGCCAGCAGCTCCTTCAGCGTGACAGCCGTATATAAAAATTCCGTGGAATAGCCGTCCCTGACAAATGCGGTGATCGAATCTGTGTTCTGATTCATCCCAAACCGGTTAATCTTGTCCGAGATGCGGTAATCCCTGTAGAAAATCAGCCCCTCGGTATCAATCCCCTTCGTGGACTGAAAGAGAACGTCCCCGATCCGGTATTTCCGGCCAGCGCCAACCTCGCAGGAAGTGATCAGTATAATGTCTGTCAGCGTGTCGCCGTTAAGGTCCTGAAATGCCACCGATACCAGCTCCTGCTGCGGCTGCCGCACCTGTCCGAGCACACAGCTGTTGGTCTCAAAGCGGTCTGTCTTGTACACGATGCTGCCTTCCTTGTCCACAAAGAACAGCGCCAGGCGGTTGTAGGTCTTGTCGTATGCCGGAATCATCAGCATCGGCGCGTCCATGTTCATCTTTAAATCCCTGATGTCGGCATTGGGGTCCGCCTTCATCTGCCGGACCAGCTCTGTCTCCATCTCTTTCTGGCTGTCAATCTCATACTGGACTGGAAAGATATGGATATCCACTGTCTCAAAGCCATATTCCTCAATGTCTTCCCTGTGCTCAACCGCGTCGAAACGCGCGTTGTACTCCTCGTACAATGCGCGGACATTCTCTGTATTCTCAGCCGCCCTTGCCGGCAAATACGGTGCCAGCAGCGCCGCGATGCATATTCCACATATTCCATTAAAAAGGATTCCCCTCTGCAGCTTCCCCTTTCGTAAACTCATAAGATGCGCCTTCCCTTTCTCCTATGATTTTTTAACACTCCGGTTATTTATATATTACCACCATCGGAAAACAAATGTAAATAAAAGATTTGCCCTTTCCAGATGTATTGGTAACGTTACTGTTCACACAGGGCTTAGCATTTTCTGCAAATTATGGCTTTACAAACCACGTACGAAAACGTACATGCAGCAAGTAAAAATCCATTTGCGAAGCAAATTATGCATGGATTTTTACCCGTTACTGGAACGGAGTGAACAGGAACTTGGTAACAGGAAGCCGAAGGCTGAGTTGCAGAATAAACGCATGAATGAAAAAAGAGAAACTTTGGGCTAAAATTTGTGCAAAATATACTATCTCATACTTTTAGGTTTTCCCCTGCTATCTATAGTACAATTATCAGAGAAAATTCAAATTACTGTGGAAGAAATGAGAAATCTAAATGTGGATAATCTCGATCATATGTTTCTTGAAAATTATACCCAGCATTTCCGTAATCTTGGACTCATCAGGAGATTTGTATTGTTTATCATAAAGCTGAGGAAAGCCTATTACCATAGAAGCATGAAGCATATCCGAAGTAAAATAAGCAGAAACCTGGAATCAGAGCTTCCCGTAATCCTCTTTGTCTTAAAAGTATTATATGATAACGACATGCTGAACGCAATTGACAAACTCTCCAAATAATAGTGCTGAAATAGGCACTTTTTCATTCATGCGTTTATTCTGGAACCAGTGTGAAATGCTGTTGAATTTGAGGTGAAAAAATGATATGATAAAAACACAAAGAGGAAAGAATTAAGATATGGCAAATATATATATATGATGGAGCATTCCGGACAATCCTCAATGACTGCCGGAAGCTGATAATCCCCGTAATCAATGAAATTTTCGGCGAAACATATACAGGGGACGAAGAAATCCGGTTTTTCCCCAATGAACATTTTTTAGCCCAACAGGATGAAGCAGACAAGGAACGGATTACGGATACAAATTTTACGGTTTACGGGAAGATACCAAAGAAATACCATATTGATATACCGATTATGAAAGTACAGAAATATTCGCCTGACGATATTTTTGAAAAACGTCTGCTGATGTTAATCCCGTTTTACATTTTTTCACATGAGAGCAGCTTTCCGGAGTATAATAGTAACGGGCAGAAACTGGAAAAACTAAAAGCAGAGTATCAGGTTATTTTGGAAAGGCTTGACGGACTGGAACAGCAGGGAGTGATCGGTGCGTTTGACAAACGCACAATCATAGAGCTTTCCGGAGATGTGATTAAAGATATTGCACAGAAATATGAGAATGTGCAGAAAGGCGTAGGTGATATGATGAGTGGAGCATTGATTGAAACAAGTGCAAGAAGATTAAAAAACGAAGCAGAAAATGAAACAAAAAAGGAAACAGCACTTAGGATGTTACAAGATGGGGAATTGTCAATTGATAAGATTGCAAAATATTCTGGTCTTAGAGTTGAAGATGTGGAGCAACTTGCGGGACTTCAGATAGTGTGAAATAATTGCAGTATTAGATTTATTAGTGAAACGTAAACGGTAAAACGCGAGTACCTATACAAAACTGGAGCAAACCTGTATGATGGTAACAGAGTTGCTCCAGTTTTTATTTCACTTCATACTTATTGGATTTCCGGCAGGTTTGGAGAACCGTTACAGGCATTCCTGCCAAGCCGTCCTCACGTTTCCCCTCCCGCTTCTTTTTCCTGCGGATGACAACTTCCTCAAATTCTGGTTCTTCCGCCTGCGCGCCCGGTTCACCGGCTGTGGCCTCTGGTTCGTTAAAAAGCCGGCTCATCGCTGTGCCTGAAATTACAAACCGTCTGTTGCCACTGTGTTTTCATAAAGTCAGAGCGTATCCGCGCCAGCGTTTACGATGTGTGCAACGGTGCCGGAAGAGCTGCAAAGAGTCGCAATTGACCGATAGAATAAACATTATGGGAGGAGAACATATTATGCGATATATTTACCGACATGAAATGAAACAATACTGGAAAACCCTGCTGCTGTTTCATCTGCTCTGCACTGCTTTCTATGGTCTGGGATTTGTGCTGTTGGGGGAGGGGATTCCCGGAAAGGAACTGCTGCTGTACCATGCCATGCAGTTGCTGCTGGGGCTTGAGATGGCTGGAATCTGCTTTGCCGCGTCCGCCTTTTTCCGGCAAAACCGCCTGGGGCAGGACTGGGGATGGTACTGCTGTTCTATGCCTACGACCTGGTGAGCAGGGTGTCGCCGGAGATGGAGAAATGTCGTTTTTTGAGCCCTTTTTCCTATGCCAACGCATCGGATATACTCAGCACAGGGG
>CAJUQZ010000027.1:0-3530 GCA_910588755.1 uncultured Lachnospiraceae bacterium
ACTTATACACCAAGTTATCCACAATATCCACAGATATGAACGCGTTTTCTTGTGGAAAACAGATGTATAAAAAGCAAAAAGATGTTTTGTTAAATTGCACGAAAATCATGATTTCGAGAAAAAATAATAAGAAATACATTGACATGGGCAGAAAGACATAACTGTTAAAAAATGTCTAAAAATTTAAGGATATTTAAAAAAAATTTAGAAAAATCCACAAAAAATGCTGGAAAAAATATAGGGATATGATATAATTAGAATACAATTAAGGTGATATACTTAATTACGAAATTAAGTGCGAAGGGATGTGGACATAATGAAATTTATTATCAGTGGCAAGAACATCGACGTGACGCCTGGATTAAAGGCAGCAGTTGAAGACAAAATCGGCAAGCTGGAGAAGTATTTCACGCCAGAAACGGAGGTACACGCGACATTAAGTGTAGAGAAGGAGCGTCAGAAGATTGAAGTAACCATTCCCGTCAAAGGAAATATCATTCGTTCCGAGCAGGTGAGCAATGACATGTATGTGTCAGTAGACCTTGCAGCGGAAGTGATTGAGCGGCAGCTAAAGAAATATAAAAACAAATTTAGGGCAGACCAGCAGGCGGGTGCAGCAAGCCTTAGGACCGACTTCATAGAGAACAGTTATGATGACGATGACGAGGAAGTACGGATTGTCCGCACCAAGAAGTTTGATATCAAGCCGATGTATGCGGAGGATGCATGCGTGCAGATGGAGCTTTTAGGCCATGATTTCTATGTGTTCTGCAATGCAGAGACCGACGAGGTAAATGTGGTGTATAAGCGCAAGGGAAACACATATGGTCTGATTGAGCCAGAACACTAGTTTGAAAGGCGCTGCAGAAAATAACAAATTGAGGACAGGCACTATCTGGTGCCTGTTTTTTGGCGATACCCTGCAGCTGTGAGTGCGCTTTGGGACGGATGTGCATATCATAGTTCGTCAGAACATATAATGAACAGACAATACATCAAAATATGGTGGTCATGTGAGAAACAGGGGGCTGGTTAGTCTGATCATGTTTGCGTTTGCGCTGGCTGTGGGAATATTCTGGTATGAGAATAAGACACAGGAGGTCAGCCAGACCAAGAATCAGTTTATCAAGTGGGTGGATTTCAATGCATCGAAGGAGGCGATGAAAAAGGCATGCCTCATGGATATCGAATCGTATGGGACAAAGCAGCATCTGGACTGGATCACACTGCTTGCCTATGCCGCTGTGCGCGGAGGCGGGGAGTTTGGGAGTAAGTCGGTCACATACATCGATGAGATTGCGGCAAAGCTCACAGACGGGGAGATCACGGAGGATGGGCTTCGGGAAAAATACCAGTATTTTTCATATTATTATGAAGCGTACTCTGCAGTGCTTGGAGGTATGCTCGGGGAGTACGAGGTGGAGGATGAGAGCGGGGGATATCAGAAAAAGTACGGCTTGAAGGCGTTTTCCCCGATTGCGGCGGGGTTTTCTTATCAGGACTATGATGATTTTGGCGTGGGTCGGGATTTTGGTTATAAGCGTCAACATCTTGGGCATGACATGATGGGGCTCATCGGCACGCCGATTATCGCGGTCGAGTCAGGATACGTAGAAGCGCTTGGCTGGAACCGTTACGGTGGCTGGCGCATCGGAATCCGCAGCTTTGACAAGAAGCGCTATTATTACTACGCACATCTGCGGCAGAATAGACCATATGCGGAGGGGCTTAAAGAGGGAGACTATGTCACCGCGGGCGATGTGATTGGCTATATGGGACACACAGGCTACAGTGACAAGGAAAATGTGAACAATATTAAAACCGTGCACCTGCATGTGGGGTTGCAGCTGATTTTTGACGAGTCGCAAAAGGACGGTAACAATGAGATCTGGGTAGATTTTTACCAGCTGGCGGGATTTTTGAGTGGTCATCGGTGCGAGGTTGTGCGCGATGACTTCACAAAGGAGTGGGACCGGAAATACGGAATGAAAGACCCTGTCGTGCCAGATGATGCCACAAGATAGGCGAGTGCTTCATCCGGCCAGAAATTAGACGCGTGAACCACCTGCTTTGCACCATTGCACTGGCACAAATCATGCGGCCCACAAGTCTAATTTCTGACTGGATGGAGCGCTCGTACGATGCTATGAGAAGTATAGCAAATATTAATAAAAAATTAAAGCGTATTGTATGGTCAGTTGTTCAAAAGTATGATAAACTCACACATGAAGCAGTAGTTGTTATTTTTTACAATTTCTGAACGAAAAGAATCATTTTAATGTGAAAAGTAATAATACTGAATGAAGTACGAAAGGAAAAGGACGGGAATAAGAATGAAACGAAAACTATATTATGTACTGTTTTTGCTGTATGTTATTGTTGTGGTGTTTGTGCTATATCTGAATGGGGTATTTACGGGAGAGTGGGAGTCCTCGGTCAATCTGGCCATCAACATTGGATTTTTGGTTATTATTGGGATTTTGTTTGTCATATCAGCTGTTAGTTTTGGCAGGCTTTGTGGTGTTACCCGTGAGCTAGATGCTGTCAGGCTGCGCCTGCAGGAGGAATATCAGGCGGCAGGTGGCACGAAACTGTGGGTTCGCTATAAATCAGATGCGAAGCTTTTTGAGGGAAAGGATCTGCAGGAGGCATTTGATAAGTACCGCCTTCGAGTCAGGGCGTCAGGCGCAAGACGCAATACAGGTTCCTCCTGCGACCTAGAAGAGTATATCAATGAGGATCTGCTAGACAGGGTTGGTATGAATTTCTTTAATTCTGGCGTTCCGGGGACGCTGACGGGCATGGGGATCCTGGGAACGTTTCTGGGGTTGTCGATGGGGCTTGGCGCTTTCAGCGGAGATGATATCTTCACGATCTCTGACAATGTGGGTGCGCTGCTTTCCGGTATGAAGGTGGCTTTTCATACCTCGGTGTATGGCATCTTTTTCTCGCTGGTGTTTGGCATGATTTACCGAAGTCTGATGTCGGATGCGTACAGGACACTCGATGAATTTCTGGAGGTGTTCCGCCAGACTGTGCAGCCGGTTGCGGCAAAAGATGATGAGAATGCTGCAACGATGCTTGTCTATCAGGCGGGAATGGCGAGTTCTTTAAGACAGATGCTCGATGTGCTCAAAGGAAACACGGCGGAGCAGACAGCAGGTGTGGGGCGTATTGTGGATCGATTTACCGAACAGATGCAGCTGGCACTTGAAACGGATTTTAAGAAGCTTGGGAATGTGTTGAGGAGCGCGGGGGAAGCGCAGGCAAAAAGCGCGGCCGATGTCGCAGAGATGGTGGATGCAGTCACGAGTCTAGTGGAGGTCAACCGCGATGTGCAGGAGGCGCTTGCATGTGTCATGGAGAGACAGGAAATCTTTGCAAGACAGCTTGAAGACCAGGGGAAAATGCTGGCGAATATGTGCAGTGATATGAGTGATGAGATCACAAGCCAGTTATATACATTTGAGCAGATGAGGAATTTATATGAAAAATAATAGAAGAAGAAACAGGGAGGCATTTGCGGAGCA
>CAJUQZ010000027.1:3540-34397 GCA_910588755.1 uncultured Lachnospiraceae bacterium
CAGTTACTGGCAGTCCTACTCGGACATGATGGCGGCGCTTCTGTTGATATTTATACTGCTGATTGCGATTACCCTGGCAATCTACAGGCAAAAGACAAACGACCTCGATCAGACAAGGTTGGAGCTTGGCGCGGCAAAGAGCGAGCTGGACGCGACAATAGCGGACCTGGAGTTATCAAAGGCAGAGCTTGAAAAGTCCAACGGGGAGCTTGCGTCCTCGCTGGCAGAATTGCAGCAGGCATACGCGCAGGCAGCCCTGACACAGGAGGAGCTTAACAATGCTTACCTGGAAATCGAGAATGCTAGGCAAGAGCTGACGACGACAAAGCAGGAGCTGCAGGATATCGTCGGGATCCGCACGGATATCATCGGGGCGCTGCAGTCCGCCTTCAGCAATTCCACGATGAAGGTGGACGCACAGACAGGCTCCATCACGTTTTCCTCCGATGTGCTTTTCCGCTATAATAGTGCCTCATTGACGGCGGAGAGCAAGGAGACGCTGCAGAACATTATCCCAATGTATCTGGATGTGCTGCTCCAGGATCAGTTTCGCGGATATATTGCCGAAATTATCATCGAGGGACATACGGACACGGACGGGGGCTATCAAAGTAATATGGAACTATCTTACGAACGCGCCAATGCTGTGGCGGATTTCTGCTTGGATGAAGACAATGGGCTTAGCGCTGCGAAGATTGAGCAGCTACAGAAGCTTCTGACTGTCAATGGTAAATCATGGAGTAATCCGGTCTATCAGAAGGACACTGCGGGAAATCCGACCAGTGAGGTGGACATGCAGGCATCCAGAAGGGTGGAGATCAAATTCCGGCTCAAGGAAGACGAGATGATCAAGAAGATCGCCGGGATTCTGGAACAGGATAGCGCAGAGTGACCATACGTGTGAGTCAGGTGCCCACATGCATACATTAAGGTCCACAATTATGCATCAATTGTCACAAATAGGAAAAATGCACAAGAATTGCCAGGGACAGTTGTCTCGCACAGATGTGTATTTCATAAAAATGGATAATTTTTATTGGCAAAATTCGTCAGTATTGCAATAAATATCAAAAGATAAATAGATTGCTTTTTTTTTAACAATGTGATAAAATAAGCACAATGGTTGTGATTCATATAATAAAAGGGCAGATTCAGAATACTGCACAAATGGTTTGCACAGTAAGATGTTACGTTCAGATTACAGTTTGGTAAAATTGCAAAAAAGTTTGTGCATTTTTCATGGTTTGTGGCGGTTATTCCCAATTATTATTTGTAGATGTCACAGTCACAAGGAAACTGGCAGGCAAAAGCCTGTTGTGAGAGTATAAAAAGTATGGAGGAAAAGAGAATGGCAAAGAAAATTGTATTAGCAGGTGCATGTCGTACAGCAATCGGCACAATGGGAGGCTCACTTAGCACAACCCCTGCTCCAGAGCTTGGAGCAATCGTGATTAAAGAGGCACTGGGCAGGGCTGGCGTTCCGGCTGACAAGGTTGACCATGTCTATATGGGATGCGTGATCCAGGCAGGACTTGGACAGAATGTAGCGCGTCAGTCAGCGGTCAAGGCGGGAATTCCCATTGAGACACCGGCAGTTACGGTGAATGTCGTGTGCGGTTCCGGTCTGAACTGTGTGAATATGGCTGCACAGATGATTCTGGCAGGCGATGCCGACATCGTGGTAGCAGGCGGTATGGAAAACATGTCTATGGCTCCGTTCGCACTTCCTAATGCACGTTTCGGCTATAGAATGAATAATGGTGTGCTGGTGGATACCATGATCAAGGATGCGCTGTGGGACGCGTTCAATGACTACCATATGATCCAGACAGCGGACAATATCTGCGATGAGTGGAAAATTACGCGCGAGGAGCTTGACGAGTTCGCGTTAAAGAGCCAGCAGAAGGCAGAGGCTGCTCAGAAGTCCGGTGCGTTTGACAAGGAAATCGTTCCGGTGATGGTAAAGAAGAAAAAAGAGATGGTAGAGTTTAAGGTTGATGAGGGACCAAGGGCAGGTTCCACGATCGAGGGACTTGCGAAGCTTCGTCCGATCAACAAGGACAAGTATGTCACAGCAGGAAACGCGTCAGGAATCAATGACGGCGCGGCGGCTATCGTTGTGATGAGCGAGGAGAAGGCAAAGGAGTTGGGCGTAACCCCAATGGCAGAGTGGGTTGCAGGCGCGCTTGCAGGTGTGCGGCCTGAGGTTATGGGTATCGGTCCTGTTGCGGCGACGAAGAAGGTTCTGGCTAAGACCGGCATGAAGATTGAGGACTTTGACATCATCGAGGCGAACGAGGCGTTTGCGGCACAGTCCATCGCGGTGGGCAGGGATTTAGGCATCGATGTGGATAAGCAGCTGAATCCAAACGGCGGCGCGATCGCGCTAGGACACCCGGTAGGCGCTTCAGGATGCCGTATCCTGGTGACACTGCTTCATGAGATGGAGGCAAAGGGTGCAAAGACCGGTCTTGCGACACTGTGTATCGGCGGCGGCATGGGCTGCTCGACAATCGTTAAAAAATACGAATAACATATAAAAAGGATTTCAGGGCTGGTGTGATGCCAGCTTGGAAATTTTAGAATCATATTAAGCTGGAGGTAAGCATGGAATACATATTATATGAAGTAAATGGTGCGGTGGGAAAGATTACGATTAATCGCGAAAAAGCCCTGAACGCATTAAATTCACAGGTGCTTGACGAGCTTGACGCAACGCTTGACGCTGTGAATCTTGATGAGGTGAGATGTCTGATCCTTACTGGCGCAGGCGTGAAATCCTTTGTCGCAGGTGCGGATATCGGCGAGATGAGCACGCTCACCAAGGCGGAGGGCGAGGCTTTTGGCAAGAAAGGAAACGATGTTTTCCGCAAACTGGAAACCTTCCCCATTCCCGTAATCGCGGCAGTAAACGGCTTTGCACTTGGCGGTGGATGTGAGATTTCCATGAGCTGCGATATCAGGATCTGCTCTGAGAATGCCGTGTTTGGACAGCCGGAGGTTGGTCTTGGCATCACGCCAGGATTTGGCGGCACACAGCGGCTTGCGCGCCTTGTGGGCGCCGGCATGGCAAAACAGATGATCTACACGGCAAGAAATATCAAGGCGGACGAGGCGCTTCGGATCGGTCTGGTAAATGCCGTATATCCGGCGGATGAGCTGATGGCGCAGGCGGAGAAGATGGCGGCCGGCATCGCAAAGAATGCGCCGATCGCGGTGCGCAACTGCAAGAAGGCGATCAACGAGGGGCTTGACGTAGATATGGACAAAGCAATCGTGATCGAGGAGAAGCTCTTTGGCGACTGCTTTGAGACAGAGGACCAGAAGTATGGTATGGCGTTCTTCCTGGACAAGAACAAGGAGAAAGTGAAGGAGCCGTTCAAGAACTGCTAAGCTGCATCAAGATGTTTAAAAAGAAGTGTAAGATAATGAAAAAACATTGGTAATCGCCGGAATACTCCTGATTGTGGGAGACATTATCGTGCTGAAGCTGGAAATGTCGGATACTACGTTGAAGATAGCTGGCGGCAGCATTGCGGTAGCGGGGCTGGCATTTATTGCGGAAAGCTTTAAGAAAATGAAATAGAGAAAAAATAGGAGGACTGACAATGAAGGTAGGTATTATTGGCGCCGGAACAATGGGTTCTGGCATTGCGCAGGCATTTGCGATGACAGACGGTTATGAGGTATGCTTATGCGATATTAAGCAGGAGTTTGCTGATGGTGGAAAGGCTAAGATCTTAAAGAACCTGAACTTCCTCGTGAGCAAGGAGAAGATCACACAGGAGAAGGCGGACGCGATTGCGGCAAAGATCGAGACAGGTCTCAAGGACATCTGCACAGACTGCGATCTCGTGATCGAGGTTGCGCCTGAGAAAATGGAAATCAAGAAGACGACATTCAAGGAGCTGCAGGAGATCGTAAAGCCTGAGTGTATCTTCGCTACCAATACATCTTCCCTCTCCATCACAGAGATGGGCGCAGGCCTTGACCGTCCGCTTGTCGGTATGCACTTCTTTAACCCAGCTGACAGAATGAAGCTGGTGGAAGTAATTGCAGGCGCAAACACACCGGCAGAGCTGGTTGAGAAGATCAAGGGAATCGCGACAGAGATCGGCAAGACACCTGTTGAGGTGAACGAGGCAGCCGGCTTTGTGGTAAACAGAATCCTGATCCCGATGATCAACGAGGCGATCAATGTATATGCGGCAGGCGTTGCGAGCGTTGCAGATATCGACGTGGCGATGCAGCTCGGTGCAAACCACCCGATGGGGCCTCTGGCACTTGGCGATTACATAGGACTGGATATCGTGCTTGCGATCATGGAAGTGATCTACGCAGAGACTGGTGATTCCAAGTATGCGCCGTCTCCACTTCTTAGAAAGATGGTACGTGCCGGAAAGCTTGGGAAGAAGACAGGCGCTGGCTTCTATGACTACTCTAAGAAATAATTGAGCATCTGACACGTTGGCAAGGCGCTGTGCAGAAGGCGCTGCATGAAATAATTGATGATTGATTTCATGGCAGCGGCCGGCACAGTGGCTTGCTGTTCGCGGTAAAATAAAAAAATCTATTAATGTTAAAATAAAACGGAGGAATAATAACATGGATTTTACATTAAGTAAAGAGCATGAGATGGCGAGAACACTCTTCAAAGAGTTCGCTGAGAAAGAGGTGAAGCCTCTTGCAATCGAAGTAGATGAGACAGAGGAGTTCCCAAGGGAAACAGTCGAGAAGATGGCTAAGGCCGGTTTCATGGGTATTCCCATTCCAAAGGAGTACGGCGGACAGGGCTGCGATGTCCTGACCTACGCGATGTGTGTCGAGGAGCTGGCGAAGGTCTGCGGCACGACGGCGGTTATCGTATCCGCACATACGTCACTTTGCTGTGACCCGATCCTTACATATGGTACAGAAGAGCAGAAGCAGAAATATTTGCCGGATCTTGCAAGCGGCAGGAAGATCGGCGCATTTGGCCTGACAGAGCCGGGTGCAGGTACGGACGCGCAGGGACAGCAGACAAAGGCTGTGCTCGAGGGCGACGAGTGGGTTCTCAACGGCTCTAAGATTTTCATTACAAACGGTAAGGAAGCAGATGTATATGTCATCTTTGCGATTACAGGCATGATCGAGAAGCGCGGCAGAATGACAAAAGAGATCTCTGCGTTTATCGTGGAGAAGGGCACGCCGGGATTCTCATTTGGCACCAAAGAGAAGAAAATGGGTATCCGCGGTTCGTCAACCTATGAGCTGATTTTCACAGACTGCCATATTCCAAAGGAGAATATGCTGGGCCAGCAGGGCAAGGGCTTTGGTATCGCGATGCATACCCTTGACGGCGGACGTATCGGTATTGCGGCACAGGCGCTTGGCATCGGTGAGGGCGCACTGGAGAGAACAGTTGCGTATGTAAAGGAGAGAAAGCAGTTTGGCCGTGCGATCGGCGCATTCCAGAATACACAGTTCCAGCTTGCAGATATGGCTACAAAGGCACAGGCTGCACAGTTTATGGTTTACAAGGCTGCATGCACGAAGGACCAGTACACGAAGGATCACAAGACCTCATACAATGTGGAGGCTGCTATGGCGAAGCTGTACGCTGCGGAGATGGCGATGGAAGTGACCACAAAGGCTGTCCAGCTGCACGGCGGTTACGGCTACACGAGAGAGTACGAGGTTGAGCGCATGATGAGAGATGCCAAGATCACAGAGATCTATGAGGGAACGAGCGAAGTTCAGAGAATGGTCATCTCATCAAACCTGTTGAAATAAAAAAACGAAGCGCATCTAAGCAAAAAACCAAGTGCATCTAAGCAAAAAACCAAGTGCATCTAAGCGCATAAAGGACATGCGCTAAGATTTACTAGGGTTTTAAGAAGAACGCAAAGGACAGCGTTCTTCTAAATGAATCGTACAATTTAGATAGTGATTGTATATAAAATAAAATATAAGGAGAATGAACATGAAAGTTGTAGTATGTGTGAAACAGGTACCTGATACAAAGGGTGGCGTGAAGTTCAATCCTGATGGTACACTTGATAGAGCAGCTATGCTGACAATCATGAACCCTGATGACAAGGCAGGTCTTGAGGCAGCATTGAGATTAAAGGATCAGTACGGCGCGGAAGTGACGGTTGTCACAATGGGTCTGCCAAAGGCGGAGGAGGTTCTGCGCGAGGCGATCGCAATGGGTGCGGACAAGGGTATCCTTGTGACGGACAGGGTTCTTGGCGGTGCGGATACATGGGCGACTTCCCAGACACTTGCAGGCGCGCTTAGAAATCTTGAGTATGACCTGATCATTACAGGACGTCAGGCAATTGATGGCGATACGGCTCAGGTTGGTCCGCAGATTTCAGAGCATCTTGGGATTCCCGTTATTTCTTATGCACAGAAGATTCAGATTGAGGGAGACAGTGTGATTGTTGAGCGTCAGTACGATGACAGGTATCATGTCCTGAAGGCAAAGATGCCCTGCCTGATCACTGCGCTTGCAGAGCTGAATGAGCCTCGTTATATGACGCCGGGTGGCATCTTTGACGCATACAAGGCTGAGATTACCACATGGGGCAGAGCGGACTTAAAGGATGTAGAGGATTCCAACCTTGGTCTCAAGGGTTCTCCGACACAGATCGCGAGGGCTTCTGACAAGGTTCGTAAGGGACAGGGCGAGAAGGTGACATTAGATCCTTCAGAGGCTGTTACATACATCATGGATAAGTTAAAAGAGAAGCATGTTATCTGATAGTTACTGTTCACACAGGACTTAGCATTTACTGCTAAGTCCGTACGAAAACGTACATGTAGCAAGTAAAAATCCATTTGCGTCACGAACGAAGTTCGTATTGCAATTTTTGCATGGATTTTTACCTGTTACTGGAACGGAGTGAACAGTAACATCTGATAAGAATGATAAGAAGAATAGAACTCTCAGGAACTGTTATTTTTACAGGTTTCTGGATTATAATGGAGGTTAATCATGAATTTAGAAGAATATAAAGGCGTGTTTGTCTTCGCACAGCAGGTAGATAACAAGGTGAGCGGCATTGCCCTTGAGCTGATTGGCGAAGGTAAGAGACTTGCGGAGAAATTATCTGCAGAGGTGACAGCGGTATTGGTCGGAAGCGATGTGAAGGGTCTTGCAGACGAGCTTGCAGCTTACGGCGCAGACAGAGTGATCGTGGTGGACGATCCAGAATTAAAGGAGTATCGGACAGAGCCGTATGCACATGCGCTGGCATCTGTTATCGACAAATATAAACCGGAAATTTTGCTGGTGGGCGCAACTGCGATCGGCCGCGACCTCGGCCCGAGGGTTTCTGCGAGGGTTCACACAGGTCTGACAGCAGACTGTACTTCACTTGAGATTGGCGATTTCCCGATCAATCCGATTCCGGGCAAGGAGCAGAAGCACAACCAGCTGCTGATGACACGTCCTGCATTTGGTGGAAACACGATTGCGACCATCGCATGTCCTGACTTCCGTCCGCAGATGGCGACTGTCCGTCCTGGCGTGATGCAGAAGCTCGAGAAGAAGGAGGGCGCAAAGGCTGTGGTTGAGGAGTTCAATCCTGGTTTCACGCCTGATAACAAGTATGTGGAGATCGTTGAGGTTGTCAAGAATCTCACGGACACAGTGGACATCATGGACGCAAAGATTCTCGTATCCGGCGGCCGTGGCGTGGGAAGCCCGGAGAACTTCAAGATTCTCGATGAGCTGGCTGAGGCGATTGGCGGTACAGTGAGCTGTTCGCGTGCAGTTGTGGATGCTGGCTGGAAGAGCAAGGATCTGCAGGTTGGACAGACTGGCAAGACTGTCCGCCCGAATGTATATTTTGCCATCGGTATCTCAGGCGCAATCCAGCACCTGGCAGGTATGGAAGAGTCCGATATCATTGTTGCGATCAACAAGGATGAGACAGCGCCGATCTTTGACGTGGCAGATTACGGTATCGTAGGCGACTTAAACAAGATCGTTCCGATGCTCACAGAGCAGATTAAGGTTGCGGTTGCAAATAAATAAACCCGATGTTTCGCAGGGATTAAATGCTAAAACCTCAAAGGATTTGTTCTTTGGGGTTTTATTTTGTCGAAAAATAAGGTATAATCTTCAATAAGGCAGGAACTGCTAAAAATGCAAGAGATAAGGAGAATGAGTATGGCATTAACTGAATTAAATACTTACACAATCAACGATGTATATAATCTTCCGGACGGGCAGAGGGCGGAATTAATCAACGGAAAGGTATATTATATGGCGCCGACCACGAGAAATCATCAGCGGATTGTCGGGGAGCTTTTTGCGACGATTCGCGAGCATATCAGGAGGAACAGTTTTAAGGGCGAGGTGGACATCAATCCATTTGGTGTATTTATAGACGCTGATGACAAGAGCTATGTAGAGCCGGATATCTGTATTATCTGTGATGAAAATAAGCTGGATGACAGGGGCTGCAACGGTGCGCCGGACTGGATCATAGAGGTGGTGTCTCCGGCTAGCAGAAGGATTGACTATACTACAAAGCTTTTTAAATACCGGTCGGCAGGAGTGCGCGAGTATTGGATTGTGGATGCGGATAAGACCAGGGTGATGGTTTACAATTTCTATCAGGATGATATGAATGAGTACAGTTTCACGGAGGATATTCCCGCTGGAATCTATACAGACCTTTCGATTCGCATGTCTAATCTGGAGCTGTAGGCTGACTTTGTATCTGGTATATTTTAACAGGTGAAAAATGGACAAGAAAATGCTTGCAAATAGATAGGGTATCACGTATAATAGGCTTATTGAACATGAACAGCATCATGCAAAGCGGTGGATACGGCATTTTGATATCATTGCACAGGCAAAGGGAATGGCTTTTTGGTATGACAGGTGTCTGGCAGATTGTGTGATTGATGATGAGTGGAGATCGGAGATGGTTTCTACTCATTTTTTATGCGCAGTCCCGTGCAGAGGAAATATGCCGCTAAAGCGGCGCACGGGGTGCGCGGCGAGTAGTGGAGAAGGTCATTCCTCTACTCGATTGCACACGGGCGCCCCAAGGAAAAATGTCAGTAAGAGCTGGTGGGTGCCCGGCGTGTGATTTTTCAAACACGCCCTGGGGGAGGAGGGGTATATCAGGATATGGAAACGAAATTGAAATTATATGGTTTTAATAATCTTACAAAATCCCTGAGCTTTAATATATACGATGTCTGTTATGCGAAGAGTGCGCGCGAACAGCGGGATTATATTGCCTACATTGATGAGCAGTATAATTCGGAGCGTCTCACAAAGATTTTATTTCATGTGACGAATATGATTGGCGCCCATGTGCTGAATGTATCCAGGCAGGATTATGAGCCGCAGGGGGCGAGCGTGACTTTTCTCATAGCGGAGCCAAACATGATACCGGCGGGGCAGAAGAGTGCGGCAAGCGCAGCGCTTGTCTATGAGGATACACTTGCGCCAACAAAGCGCAATGATGAGATAGTGGGACACCTTGATAAGAGCCATATTACAGTACATACGTACCCTGAGTATCACCCAGAGACAAACATTGCGACGTTCCGGGTGGATATCGATGTTGCGACTTGTGGTGAAATCACGCCTCTTAGCACACTGGACTATCTGATTGGAAGCTTTGACTCGGATATTATCACGATGGACTACAGGGTGCGAGGCTTTACCCGGAATGTGGAAGGCAAAAAGCTCTTTATGGACCATAAGATTACTTCTATACAGGATTATATTGACCAGGCCATTTTGGATAAGTATGATGCAATTGACATCAATATGTATCAGGCAAATATTTTCCATACAAAGATGCTGATTAAGGAGATGGATTTGCAAAATTACCTGTTTAACTCCGATATCTATGAGATTACGCCAAAAACACGCCTGCAAATCAGCAATAATCTGCGGCAGGAAATGATAGAGATATTCAGCGGGACCAATATTTATTAAAGGGGGATTGGATGAGCATGCTTGACCAGTCGCGTGCGCCGATCTTAGAGGCGCTGGAGGAGATGAAGCGAAATCGCCTTGTGCCATTTGATGTGCCAGGGCACAAACATGGAAGGGGAAACCCTGATCTGACCCGTTTTCTGGGGGAGCAGTGCCTTGCAGTCGATGTAAATTCCATGAAGATGCTGGATAATCTGTGTCATCCAGTATCTGTTATAAAGGAGGCAGAGGAGATCGCTGCGGAGGCATTTGGCGCGGCACATGCGTATTTTATGGTGGGCGGGACGACATCGGCCGTGCAGAGTATGGTGTTGTCTGTCTGTAAAAGGGGAGAGAAGATCATCCTTCCACGAAATGTACATAGAAGTGTGATTCATATTATGATTCTCTGCGGGGCCGTGCCTGTGTATGTCAATCCAGACATGAACCATGCGCTTGGCATTGCGCTTGGCATGAGGCTTAGCGAGGTGGAGCGGGCAATCACTGAAAACCCTGATGCCAAGGCAGTGCTTGTGAACAATCCGACGTATTATGGGATCTGCTCTAATCTTGAGGGCATTACCAGGTTGGCGCATGCCCACGGCATGAAGGTGCTGGTCGATGAGGCACATGGTACGCAGTTCTATTTTGACAGGGACCTGCCGATGACTGCGATGGAGGCGGGGGCGGATATGGCTGCGGTAAGCATGCACAAATCGGGCGGTTCGCTCACACAGTCCTCCCTTCTGCTAATTGGCCCGGATATGAGCGAGGGTCTTGTCAGACAGATGATCAATATGACACAGACAACAAGTGGCTCGTATCTTTTGTTGTCTAGCCTGGATATCTCGAGGAGGAATCTGGCGCTGCATGGCCAGGAGATTTTTGATAAGGTTAAGGAGCTGGTCGAGTATGCGAGAAGGGAGATCAACCAGATAGGCGATTACTATGCATATTCGAGGGAGCTTGCAAACGGGGACTCGGTGTATGATTTTGATATTACAAAGCTTTCGGTGAACACACTTTCTGTAGGGCTTGCGGGCATTGAGGTGTATGATCTGCTGCGCGATGAGTATGACATACAGACAGAGTTTGGGGATCTGGGTAATATACTGGCCTATGTGTCTGTGGGGGACAGACCGCGCGATATTGAGCGGCTTGTGAGTGCGCTTGCGGAGATTAGGCGCCTGTATAAGAGAGACCGGGGAAGCCTGATGACAGCGGAATATATCAGCCCTAAGGTGCTCTATTCACCGCAGGATGCGTTTTACAGCGACAAGCAGTCACTGCCGCTGTCCATGTGCGAGAATATGGTGTGCGCGGAGTTTGTGATGTGTTATCCGCCGGGGATACCGATATTGGCACCTGGGGAGTTGATTACCAGGGATATTCTGGAGTATGTGGTCTATGCCAAAGAAAAAGGCTGCTCCCTGACAGGTCCTGAAGACATGGAAATCAGGAGGTTGAATGTCATGAAGGGAATCCGTTCAGCGGGTAATAACTAAAAATCGTACATTGGCGCTGGTGATAGGCATAAAGGGGTAGGGAAAGCATGGAATTGTGGTTCACGGAGAAACATACAGAGAATGTAAAATTTTCAATACAGGTAGACAGGCAGCTCTACGCGTCGCAGTCAGAATTTCAGAGGATAGATATTTTTTCATCAAAAGAGTTTGGCAGATTTCTGACGCTGGACGGGTATATGATGTTGACGGAAAAGGATGAGTTTATCTATCATGAAATGATGGTGCATGTACCAATGGCGGTGCACCCCTGTGTGAGAAAGGCACTGGTGATTGGCGGTGGTGACGGCGGTACAGTGCGGGAGCTTGCAAGATATAAAGCGGTGGAGGAGATTGATCTGGTGGAGATTGCCGAGGAGGTGGTGGCAGCATGCCGCCAGTATTTGCCGCAGACGGCCTGCGGGTTTGACGACGGGCGGGTGCATGTTTATTATGAGGATGGATTAAAATTTGTCCGGCGGTTTGAGAATGCGTATGATCTGATTCTGGTGGACTCGACAGATCCGTTTGGACCGGGCGAAGGATTGTTTACCAAGGAGTTTTACGGAAACTGTTACAAGGCGTTGCGGGCGGATGGCATAATGGTCAATCAGCATGAGAGCCCGTTTTACCCAAATGATGCGATGGCGATGCAGAGGGCGCACAAGCGAATTGTGGAGTCTTTTCCAATCAGTCGGGTATATCAGGCGCATATTCCGACATATCCGTCAGGGCACTGGCTTTTTGGCTTTGCATCGAAAAAATACCGGCCGTTGGAGGATCAGGATGTAACGCGCTGGAAAGAATTGGGGATCCGGACGAAATATTATAATGAGCAGCTCCACAAGGGTGCTTTCGCGCTGCCAAACTATGTGGAGGAGCTGCTTGAAAAGGTTGAATAGTGACGAATATATGTTCTGCAAAAGCTTGCTGCAAAAAAAGGTGGGGCGAAGGTTTACTGTGAGAGATTTGGAGTGAGAGGTTTGTTGCGAAAGTTTATTTGAGATGGGAGAAGGCGTATGGGAGAGAATACCAGTAAGAGCATAGGCAGAAATATAGAAACTTTTTTGGGGTGCGACCGATCATTTGAAGAAGCAAGGATTGTGATTTTTGGCGCGCCGTTTGACTCGACGACATCATATCGCCCGGGCACGCGTTTTGCCTGCAGAACCATGCGTGCGGAATCCTACGGATTGGAGACATACAGCCCCTATCAGGATCTGGATTTGGAGGATGCCGCGGTATTTGACGCAGGTGATCTGGAGCTGTGCTTTGGCGACACTGACAGGGCGTTAAGGGATATCACGGCATTTGCGCAGATGGTACTTGACAGTGGTAAACTTCCGCTTATGATTGGCGGGGAGCATCTCGTCACATTGGGGGCTGTGAAGGCTGCTGCAAAAAAATATCCCGACCTGCATGTGATTCATTTTGATGCGCATGCGGATCTGCGGGACGATTATCTGGGGGTAAAACTGTCACATGCCACGGTGTTGCGCAGGGTGTGGGAGCTTGTGGGCGATGGCAGAATCTATCAGTTTGGAATCCGGAGCGGGGACCGGTCAGAATTTGCGTGGGGAAAGGGCCATGTGACGACGCACAGGTTTGATTTTGACGGTCTGGAGGAGGTTCTTTCTGGGCTGTCCGGCAAGCCAGTATATTTTACTCTGGATCTGGATGTGCTTGATCCATCTTGTTTTCCGGGGACCGGGACACCGGAGGCAGGCGGCGTGACCTTTCTGCAGCTGCTCGATGCTGTGTTGAAAGTTGGGGAGCTTAATATTGTGGGGTGTGACCTCAATGAGCTTTCGCCGCCTCTGGATGCAAGTGGGGCATCGACAGCGGTCGCGTTGAAGGTACTGCGCGAAATGCTGCTAAAGCTCGAGGAGCGGCATATTCGGTAAGCTGTCAGGAGGGATTCGGTATGTGTATGAGGGAAGCGCTGCAGCTGAAAAACACGGTTATGGATTATGAAGGCTTTTGCTGTGTCGCTAGCAAACTGGAATGGTTGGAGGTGACAGTGCAGCATGAGGACTGGTATAACACCTATGTGCAGCATTACCCGCTGGGAATCTATCTGGATATCTTTGTATTTCCAGATGGATGTATACAGAGTGATTTGCCAGGCTGCTATGTCAGGGCGGTGCTGTCGAGCATGGCGGTATACGAGGAGTGGGACGCGAATTTTTGGGAAATACCAGTTTCCCAGAGAACCGTATGCCTGACACAGGGGAGAGAGTTGTACGAGAACTATGCAGTACCAAAAGAATTGCGTTTTATAGAGCGGGACTGGGATTATCTGGAGAAGGAAATTCGGTTTTTTGCGGACAGCAATCAGGTTCCGGAATCAAAGCAGAGGGATATTTTTGACAGGTTTTGCGGTGCAGTGGTGGTTGAAATTGGAGGAGCTTATTCTGGCGATTATGAATACCTTGCAATCAGGGAGAATTCGCTGATGCTGGTTTCGTGTGGGTGCTGGGATTGAGTCTGGGACAGGAGGAAGCAGGTAAGAGATGGGAAGAGCATTAATTATAGGTTGCGGCGGCGTTGCGAGTGTTGCGATTCACAAATGCTGCCAGAACAGTGAGGTATTTGAGGAGATTATGATTGCAAGCCGCACGAAATCAAAGTGCGATGCCTTGCAGGAAAAGCTGGCGGGGACGACAAAGACAAGGATTACGACAGCGCAGGTGGATGCGGACAAGAAGGATGAGGTTGTGGCGCTGATTAGGCGCTTTAAGCCTGAGCTTGTCATGAACATTGCGCTGCCCTATCAGGATCTGACAATTATGGACGCGTGTCTAGAGTGCGGGGTAAATTATATGGATACGGCAAATTATGAGCCAGAAAACATAGCGGATCCGGCATGGAGGGCTGTTTATGAAAAGCGGTGCAGGGAGGAAGGGTTCTCAGCGTATTTTGATTATTCATGGCAGTGGGCATATAGACAGAAGTTTGAGCAGGCCGGTATCACCGCGCTGTTGGGGTCTGGGTTTGATCCTGGTGTCACGCAGGCGTACTGTGCCTATGCGTTAAAGCATGTGTTTGACGAGATTGACACGATTGACATTCTGGACTGCAATGGCGGGGATCATGGCTACGCGTTTGCCACGAATTTTAATCCGGAGATCAATCTCCGAGAGGTGTCGGCGCCCGGAAGTTACTGGGAAAATGGTCGTTGGGTGGAGGTTCCGGCCATGAGTATCAAGCGGGTGTATGATTTTGACCAGGTTGGACAAAAGGACATGTACCTGCTGCACCACGAGGAGATTGAGTCCCTTGCAAGAAATATTCCTGGAGTGAAGAGAATTCGCTTTTTTATGACATTTGGACAAAGCTATCTGGATCATATGCGGTGCCTTGAGGATGTCGGAATGTTATCGACCATACCAGTTAATTATGAGGGGAAAGAGATTGTCCCGATTCAGTTTTTAAAAGCGTTGCTGCCGGATCCAGCCAGTCTAGGGCCGCGCACTAAGGGAAAGACGAATATTGGCTGCATTTTTACTGGGAGAAAGGACGGGCAGGAGAAGAAGTACTATTTATATAATGTATGTGATCATCAGGAATGCTACAGGGAGGTGGGATCGCAGGCGATTTCCTACACGACAGGTGTTCCGGCGATGGTCGGTGCGATGATGCTTTTGACTGGCAAATGGGACAGGCCCGGGGTCTATACAGTGGAAGAGTTTGATCCGGATCCCTATATGCAGGCGCTGAACAGATGGGGGCTTCCCTGGCAGGAGCGCTTTGATCCAGTACTTGTAGAGTAGCAGATGATAGTAAGGAACTTCTGAACAGTTCCTAAGTATTAGAGGAGAAGGATAGTGGGTATCAATTATCAGGTGGTTACTGGGGTCATCAATGAGCTTCCAAGTCCATGTTATATTGTGAGCGAGTTGCTTCTGAAAAGAAATCTTGAGCTTCTCCGCAGCGTTTCTAATAGCACAGGCTGCAAAATCCTGTTGGCGCAGAAGGCTTTTTCCATGTATTATTATTATCCGTTAATCGGTGCGTATCTTGATGGGGTGACGGCAAGCGGACTGTACGAGGCAAGGCTTGGCTATGAGGAGCTATGCCAGAAAGAGATTACAGATGTCGGCGGCGGGGTGAAAAGGTGTGAAAACCATGTCTTTTCACCTGCATATCAAGAAAAGCATATGGATGAGCTGCTGGCGGTCTGTGACCATGTGGTGTTTAATTCCTTTGCGCAGTGGGAACGGTATCGGGACAGGGCGGCCGCGGCTGGCGCAGTGTGCGGGCTGCGCATTAATCCAGAGTGTTCGACGCAGGAGCATACAATCTATGACCCGTGTTCACCGGGTTCGCGCTTGGGTGTCACGCTGGCAGATTTTGAGGGTAGGTCCCTGGACGGGATATCAGGACTGCATTTTCACTGTCTGTGTGAGCAGGACGTAGATGCACTGGCAGCGACCATGAATGCGGTGGAGAAAAAGTTTGGCCGTTATCTGACAAAGATGCGCTGGCTAAATATGGGCGGCGGACATCATATCACAAGAGACGGTTATCATGTGGATGACCTGGTCTGTCTGGTCCGGGAGGTTCAGAATCGTTATGGGATTCAGGTTTACCTTGAACCGGGTGAAGCGGTGGCGCTCAATGCTGGCTTTCTGGTGACAGAGGTGCTAGAGCTTGTACATAATGGAGGGCTAGATATTGCGATACTGGATGCGTCAGCGGCCTGTCATATGCCAGATGTGCTTGAAATGCCCTACAGACCGCCGCTGTGTGACAGTGGCGAGGCGGGAGAGAAAGCGTATACCTACAGGCTTGGCGGACCAACCTGCCTTGCGGGGGATATCATTGGGGATTATTCCTTTGACAGAAGACTACATGTAGGAGACAGACTTGTTTTTGGCGATATGGCAATCTATTCAATGGTGAAAAACAATACCTTTAACGGTATGCCACTTCCGGATATCATCGCGCTTTCGGCGGATGGCGGCTGGGAGACGGTAAGGCATTTTGGTTATGCAGATTTTAAAAACAGGGTTTAAACCGGGAAAGCGGTTTAAACCCTGTAAGCTTTCTGGGGATTAATATTCCATTGCCTTCTCCTCGCCGTTCATGACGCGCAGAGCGCCCTGTGCCAGTGCGAGCAGCTCATCCTCGCCGGGATATACGGTGAAGGGCGCAATCCATTCGGCCGCTTCCTTGAGGGCTGCAACGACATCCTCGCCGTATGCGATTCCGCCAGTCACGATGATCTGGTCCACTTTGCCGTTCAGCACACAGGCCATCGCGCCGATGTCCTTGGATACCTGCAGCAGGAAGGCTTTCTTGGCTTCCGCAGCTTTCTCATCGCCCTCGTTTGCACGCTTTGTGACCTCGCGCATGTCATTTGTATTAAGGTATGCGTTAAAGCCGCCCTTGCCGACGATCTTGCTATATACTTCCTTTTCGGTGTATTTTCCAGAGAAGCACATTTTGATCAGGGCACCGCTTGGAACGGCACCTGCGCGTTCCGGAGAGAATGCGCCGTCGCCGTCAAGCGCATTGAATACATCCACAACCTTGCCGTCCACATGGGCGCCCACAGAGACACCACCGCCCATGTGGACCACGATCAACCGGAGTGTATCGTAGGGCTTCCCGGTCTCCTTTGCGTAGCGCTTTGCTACCGCCTTCTGGTTCAGCGCGTGGAAAACGCTGGTGCGTGGAAGTTCGGGAACACCAGAATATCTTGCAATTGGCATCAGCTCGTCCACAACGACCGGGTCAACAATGTAGGACGGTACACCGATGGAATCAGCAATCTCCCTGGCAAGAATGCCGCCAAGGTTGGAGGCGTGCTGCCCCTGTACACCGATTTTTAAATCAGCAAGCAGGGCATCTGTCACTGCATATGTACCGCCAGGGATCGGCTTGAGCATACCGCCGCGCCCGACGACTACATTTAGGGATTTTAAATCGAAGTTTTTGTCGGCCAGCAAATCAGTGATGATTTTTTTGCGGAAATCTTTCTGATCCACGATTGTGGCATACTGGGAGATCTCCTCGGTGGAGTGTCTTAGGGTTTCCTCAAACAGTAAAGTCTCGTCCTCAAATACACCAATCTTGGTGGAGGTGGAGCCGGGATTGATAATCAGACTTTTGATGGACATTGTTAATTCCTCCTTGTTCCTCATTGTCAGGTTAGTTTGTTTTTTTCATGGATTCTGCCACAACTGCGGCGAGTGCGATCGAGTTCAACTTTGCCTCAAAGCTGTCAGAGCGTGATGTCAGAATGACAGGTGCAGCTGTACCTGTGAGGATATTGCCGTTCTTGACATCGCAGAGGTGTGTCAGCACCTTGTATACAAGATTTCCGGCATGGATATCCGGGAAGAGGATCACATCAGCGTCGCCGGCGATCTTTCGGTCTGTGCCACCCTTGTGTGCTGCGGCTGCACTGTCGATCGCCATATCCATAGAAAGTGGTCCGTCGATGACACAGCCAGTGATTTTGCCCTCGGCGTTCATCTTGGTAAGCTCGTCAGCGTCAACGGTGCAGGGCATCTTCGGATTGACAACTTCAACCGCAGCGACAGGTGCAACTTTGGGATTTGCGATACCACATGCATGGCATACCTCGACGGTATTGTTGATGATGGCGACCTTGTCCTCCAGTGAGGGATAGGTCATAAATGCGACATCGGACAGGAACAAGAGCCGATCAATTCCTTTGATTTCGAACACACATACGTGCGAAAGTGCCCTGCCTGTGCGCAGGCCGACTTCTTTGTCAAGAACGCTCTTTAGGAAGTTCTTGGTGTCGATCAGTCCCTTCATGTACATGTCTGCCTTGCCGTCGTGAACGAGGCTGACTGCTGTGAGCGCAGCCTGTACGTGGTCTGTCTCGTTGATAATCTCAAAACCTGTCAGATCCATGTTCATGCCAGCGGCGATCTCCCGGATCTTTGCCTCGTCACCAACGAGAATCGCGTCAGCGATGCCTTTCTCCTTGGCAGCCTGGACAGCCTCTAATACCGGCTCGTCCTCGGCTACAGCGACGGCGACCGTCTTGCGGTCACACTCGTAAACCTTTTGCAGTAAGTCCTTAAAACCTTTACTCATTTGAAACACCTCATTATTTATTATAAATTTCTTATAATATATTACCTGGCCCCTGTCATGCCAGCTTGCAGCGGTCACAGGGGGATGGCCAGGTAATGTATTATTTCTATGTTAAAATAATAACACTTTCAAAAACAACGGTCAAGGTGGTAGGGAAGGCATTTTGCATGTATTGCCAAATTCCTGGCCAGGTCGTATAATAAAAATAACAGCTGCGGTTACGGGGGATGCGCGTTATCTGGCGGCCAGTGAAAAGAGTAGGGGAGATTAGCAGTGTGTGAGATTGCAGAAGCTTTGGCACGGATGAGATATGACGAGGGCAGGAAGGAGATTGCGGCTAGGGCAGAAATCTGAACACGGGAAATAGGCATTATGGAGGATACAGTCAATATGGATAAGGAGAAGGCCTGTGAGGCGCCAGCGCTGGTGATGGAGTGTGCGCTTGATATGGGGGAGACGATGCTTCGCTGTGGTGCGGAGATTCTGCGGGTGGAGGATACCATCACGCGCATCTGTACAACGTACGGCGGGGGAATTGTGGATGTGTTTACCATCTTGTCCCTGATTATTCTAAGCTGGAAGACTGACGCAGGGGAGAACTATACACTCACAAGGCGCATCAATCCGCATTCGACGGATCTGGACAAGCTCGAGGATCTGAATGCGCTGTCGCGCTATATCTGCGAGAACAAACCGCCGTGTGGCGAGATTACACAGCGGATTGGTGAGATCATGGCACCCAAGGAGCGGCGCATACGCAAATCAAAGATGGCCGGCTATGTTCTGCTAGCATCGGCGTTTGCCATATTTTTTGGGGGAAATCTGCGCGATGGTCTGGCGGCAGGGATTGTGGCATTGCTGATGTACTTGTGGGATTATTTTTTCTCGGCGCATGGCAGGAACCGGGTGGTCTACAGCCTGTTTATGTCGATCGTTGCGGGGGTTCTGTGCAGCCTGTCAGTCGTCATCGGGATCGGACAGAATGTGGACAAGGTCATGATTGGAAGCATCATGTTGTCGATTCCGGGAATCAATCTGATGAATGCACTGCGGGATATGATGTGCGGGGATATCATTACGGGGATTCTGCGGCTTGCGGAGGCGCTGATGGTCGCAGTCGCCATTGCGGCGGGATTTGGTATAGCGATCATGATGTTTGGAGGAGGGCTCGTATGATGGGGGATTTTTTGGGGAAGTATTCTGTGATGATCGTGACAGCAGCGTTGGGAACGGCAGGATACTGCCTGAATGTCAATGTAAAGCGCAACAGGATTGTGTATGGCTGCGTGGGAGGGGTGATCTCGACACTGCTGTACTGTGTGTTTGTGGAGGCGCAGTTATCTTTGCTCTTACAGAACCTGATTCCGGCAGCGGTGGTTACGTTTTATGCAGAGGTCCTTGCGCGGGTTGTGAAGGCGCCTGCGACAGTCTTTCTAATTCCGTCCATTATTCCGCTGGTTCCGGGCGGAAGGCTGTACTACACGATGCGTGCGATCGTGGACGGGGAAGGAGCTGACGCGAAGGTGTTTGCGATGGAGACAATCGTGATTGCGCTTGGGATTGCGGTGGGAATCGTGGTGGTATCGCTGGTGTTTTATCATATCAGCCACAAGAGAATACAGTTTAAGGTGCGGTTTGAACAGAGGGGCTGACATGAAGCCTGGTGCCGGGAGAGCAATTTTTCTGAAAATGCTTTCCCGGATTTTTTTCTGAAAGTCGTATACATATTATTTTGAAAGTCATACAGATATCATTTTGAAAATCTTATACATATTCTTTGAAAAGTCGTACAGAAATCATCTTGAAAATTTTCACATATCTATTCGAGCATCTTAAACATGTCTTTTTAAAAGCCTCGCACATATCATTTTGAACGTTTTCCATATTTCTTTTTGAAGTACTTACACATTTTTTTTCAAAAGTGACACAAAATAATGAGAGTGTTAAAAATGTATGGATGCAGATTCAGACAGATTCTAACAGATTTCAATATGAGAAATTGCAGACGAGGAGGACGTTATATGAGAACCATCATCAATCTCAACAAGGGCTGGCGTTTTATACAGAAGAATGCAGGGTTGCCTGACCATCTTCCTGAGGACTGGGCGCTGGTCGATCTGCCGCACACCTGGAATGCAGTGGATGGACACGACGGGAATGGGAGCTATGACAGGGGGTGTTACTGGTATGCCAGGACATTTGTTACACCCAGGCAGCCCCTGGGCGGCGGGCGTGTCTATGTGGATATCCCGGCGGCGGGACAGCAGGCGACAGTGTACGTGAACGGGAAAGAGATCTGTCATCACGAGGGCGGTTACTCCACGTTCCGCGCAGAGATCACAAAGGCATGCAAGGAGGACGGGGAAAACCTGTTGGTAGTGGCTTGCAGTAATGAAAACAGAAGCAATGTGTATCCGCAGTCGGCCGATTTTACATTTTATGGCGGGCTCTATCGGGGGCTGAAGCTCATCTGTGTCCCTGAGACACACTTCGAACTAATGTACTGGGGAAGCGACGGGCTGAAGGTGACAGCGACTCCCGACCAGCGCGGCGGTGCCGAGTTTGCGCTGGAGACATGGACGGTAAACGCAGATGAGAATTTTACAGTCTACTATCACATCTGTGATGCGGACGGAAGAGAGGTTGGGTACTGTGCGCGCCCGGCGGACAGCACGGCAGTGAAATTGTATGTGCCTGAAGTGGTTTTGTGGGACTGCGATAATCCATATCTGTATACTGTCACGGCGATGCTGCTAAGACGAAACGAGACGTATGACACGGTACATGCGCGCGTGGGTGTCAGGAGTTTTTCATGCGATCCAGATAAAGGGTTTATCCTCAATGGTGTGCCGACTCCCCTGCGCGGTGTCAGCCGTCACCAGGATATGCTCTACAAGGGAAATGCGCTGACGCGCAAAGATCATTACCGGGATGCCATTTTGATCAAAGAACTAGGCGCCAACACAATCCGCCTTGCGCACTATCAGCATTCACAGGATTTTTATGACGCCTGCGACGAGCTAGGATTTATCGTGTGGGCGGAGATTCCGTTTATCAGCGTGATGAGCAAGGATCCTGCGGCGCATCAGAACTGTATTACCCAGATGAAGGAGCTGATTCTGCAAAATTATAATCATCCGAGTATCTGTTTCTGGGGAATATCCAATGAGATTCTGATTGGAGGGATATCCGAACAGCTAGTGGAGAACCACAGGGAGTTGAACGCACTTTGTAGAGAGCTGGACGCGACGCGTCTGACAACGATCGCACATGTCTCCATGACGCCAATTGACAGTCCCATTCACCATATCACAGATGTCGAGAGTTATAACCATTACTTTGGCTGGTATGGCGGGAGGATGGAGGACAATGGCCCGTGGCTTGACAATTTCCATAAGGCGCATCCGGAAATCTGTCTGGGTCTCTCGGAATACGGCTGCGAGGGTATCATCACTTATCACGGGCCGGCTCCTGCGTGCAAGGATTACAGTGAGGAGTACCAGGCCCTGTACCATGAGCACATGGCGAAGGTGCTCGATGAGCGCCCGTGGCTGTGGTCGAGTTATGTTTGGAATATGTTTGACTTTGGCTGTGCAGCGAGAAATGAGGGCGGCGTGGCTGGGCGCAACAACAAGGGGCTTGTCACGATGGACCGTCTGACGAAAAAAGACAGCTATTATATCTACAAGGCATACTGGAACCGAGAGCCGATGGTACATCTGTGCGGAAAGCGTTATGCGCAGCGCGCGGGCGAGACGACACAGATACGCGTGTATTCAAACCAGCCACGGGTTGCCTTGTCTGTCAATGGACAGCTTGTAGGGGTCCAGACGGCAGATAAGGTGTTTGTCTTTTCGGTGGCGCTGGACCAAGGCTTTAATAGGATTGTGGCGCAGGCGGATGGCTGCTTTGACAGTATGACACTCGAGCGGGTGGAGAAAGAGCCGGACATCTATGTGCTCCCAGAAGTCAACGAGCGGGCGGAGGGCGTCGCAAACTGGTTTCAGCTTGCGGGCGATCTGGATCTCAGGGCGCCGATGGAATTTCCAGAGGGCAGATACAATGTCAACTGTACGATGGAGGAGCTTGCAGCGTGTCCTGAGGCAATGGATATCGTGGCGGAGGCAGTTAAGCTGGCGTCAAATTTTGAAGTGCGCAAAGGCGTGGGGTTGTGGGACATGATGAAGTCCATGACGCCAAAGGACGTCATAGGCATGGCGGGAAGTATGCTGCCGGAGGGGTTTCTTGAGAGCCTCAATGCCCGCCTGGTCAGGATTGGGAAAAAATAGTAGGATTCCGAAAGGAGATTTTTATGGCAGAAATTTCAACGAGGTCAGAAGCCCCATTTGGCATGAGGGACAAGATCGGTTACATGTTTGGCGATTTTGGAAATGATTTTACGTTTATCCTGTCGTCAAGCTTTATGCTCAAGTTCTATACTGATGTGATGGGGATTGATGCGGCTGTGGTGGGATTGCTAATGATGGCTGCGCGGTTTGTGGACGCGGTCACGGATGTTACGATGGGACAGATCGTTGACCGATCCAGACCGGCGAAAGACGGCAAGTTCAAACCGTGGATAAAACGTATGTGCGGACCGGTTGCAGTGGCGTCATTTCTGATCTATCAGTCTGGCTTTGCCAATATGGCCTATGGGTTTAAGGTATTCTGGATGGTTGTGACCTATATTTTGTGGGGCTCCATCTTCTACACGGCTGTTAACATCCCCTATGGCTCTATGGCATCTGCGATTTCTGCGGATCCAAAGGACCGCGCGGAGTTGTCCACATGGCGGACGATCGGCGCGACGCTTGCGGGGCTGGTAATTGGTGTAGGCACGCCGGTCTTTGCCTATGAGACGGTAAATGGCAATACGGTTCTGTCCGGTGTGCGTATGACGGCGATTGCAGGAGTATTTGCAGTGCTTGCCATCGTCTGTTACCTGCTATGCTTTAAGTTGGTGCGCGAGCGTGTGGAAGTGCCTGCAAACCGCGAGAGGATCAGGATAGGCAAGCTCATGAAAAGCCTTGTCACGAACCGCGCACTGCTTGGCATCATCGCGGCGGCTGTCGCGCTGTTGCTCGCGATGCTGACAATGCAGGGGATGTCGGGCTATGTGTTTCCAAATTTTTATGGAAATGCTGCGGCACAGTCGGTTTCGTCGATGACAAGCAGTATCATTATGCTCTTGGTCTGTGCACCGTTTGCGGCAAAGCTGTCCGCAAGATTTGGGAAGAAGGAGCTCTCGGCGGCCTCTAGTGCGGCGGCGGCCGTCGTGTATCTGGTCTGTCTGGCCGTACACCCCAAAAACGCGTTTGTGTATGTCGGTTTCTTCACGGTCGCATATGCAGGGCTTGGATTTTTTAACACGGTAATATGGGCAATGATAACAGATGTTATTGATGATGCGGAGGTCAGAAACGGTGTTCGGGAGGATGGCACGATCTATTCTGTATACTCCTTTGCAAGGAAGCTAGGGCAAGCGCTCTCGGCGGGACTTACGGGTGCGCTGCTCACCATGATTGGCTATTCACAGGCGACAGCATTTGACCCAGAAATCACGGAGCGGATATTTAAGCTCTCCTGCATTGCGCCGGTGATCGGTTTTGCACTGGTCGCAATATGTTTAATTTTTATTTATCCATTAAACAAAAGGCGCGTGGAGGAAAATGCTGCCATACTTGCTGACAGGCACAAAAGGTGATACAATAATCAATAAGGCTGACAAGCTTTGGACGACAGATAAAAAACAATTGGAGGTGGATTTTTATGCAGATGACTTTTCGCTGGTACGGCGAGGGAAATGACAGCATCACGCAGGAGCAGATCCGGCAGATTCCCGGTGTGACCGGTCTGGTCTGGGCGCTGCACGACAAGGCGGCAGGCGAGGTGTGGGAGATCGAGGAGATCGAGAGGATGCGTCGCCAGATTGAGGACTATGGGTTTCATATGGATGTTGTGGAGAGTGTGAATGTTCATGATGACATCAAGATCGGGCTACCCACACGCGACCAGTACATTGAGAACTACAAACAGACACTCCGCAATCTTGCGAAGTTTGGCGTAAAGGTAGTGACGTACAATTTTATGCCGATTTTTGACTGGACGAGAACAGACCTTTTTCATCCGATGGAGGATGGTTCCACAGCGCTATTTTACGAGAAGGCAAAGATCCAGGAGGATTACAGGGAGATGGCGGACTATATCTTAAAAAATCTCCACGGAATGACGTTTCCTGGCTGGGAACCCGAGCGCATGGCAAAGCTCGATGAGCTCTTTGAGGCGTATCGCCCGGTGACAAAGGAAAAGCTGTGGGACAACCTGAAATATTTCCTGGAAGCCATCATGCCAACGTGCCACGAGACTGGCATCAAGATGGCAATTCACCAGGACGATCCGCCCTGGGATATCTTCGGGATTCCGCGTCTTCTGGTAGATAAGGAGGCGATCGGGAGGTTTCTGTCTATGGTGGACGACGAGTACAACTGCCTTTGCCTTTGCTCTGGTTCGCTTGGCGCGAATCCAAAGAACGATGTGCCAGACATTATCCGCACCTACTGTGACAGGATTGCGTTTGCACATATCCGCAATGTAAAGCATTTTCCGAACGGGGATTTTACGGAGGCGTCGCACCGCGACTGTGATGGCGATGTGGGCATCCTGGAGATCATGCGCGCTTATCATGACTGTGGCTTCGACGGCTATATCCGCCCGGATCATGGAAGGCATATCTGGGGCGAGCAGTGCAGGCCAGGCTATGGACTTTACGATCGGGCACTTGGGATCATGTATCTGTGGGGCTGCTGGGATATGCTGGAGCGGCTAGACGGGAAAAAATAGATTTTTATGATACAATGCGTTCCCTGCGGCATACACTATAATAATAACCTTTTCAAGAGGTAAAAAAGTGACCTGCAAGGAACGTATTTTGTCAAATGATTATGCAGATACGCTGGTATATACGATACTGCCTGAAGAATATAACTATGACCTGCCGATTGACTACTGTTACCATCATCTGGCAAATGAGTGGGGAATCCTGTATGTGGACCGTAGCAGCGCACAGTACAACAGGGCGGGACAGTTTGCGTATTCCCTGCTGCCAAAATGCTATGGGCTGATGGAGCGCAGCGCAGGGCAGGGCAGGGGGCTGAACACGATAAGCCTTGCGGAGTCAGGGATATTGTCCGTGCAGGGAGCACCCCTGAACTTGACGGGAAAAAATGTGACCATTGGCTTTATCGACACGGGAATCCGCTACCAGGACGAGGTGTTTCGCGATTACGCGGGCAGGAGCCGGATTGTGGGCATCTGGGACCAGACGATTCAGACAGGGACACCGCCAGAAGGATTTGAATACGGTACAGAGTACACGAACGAGATGATCAATGAGGCGCTGGAGAGCGCAGATCCGCTGTCCATCGTTCCAAGTACAGACGGAAACGGTCACGGAAGCGTCATGGCGAGCCTGGCGGCGGGCAGCCCGATTGAGAATGGCAGCTTTGTAGGCGCTGCGCCGGACAGCCAGATTGTGGTTGTGAAGCTCAAGGAGGCAAAGCCGTATCTTAGGGAGTACTATAAGATTCCGCCCGGGGTTCCATGTTACAGTGAGGCAGATATCTTGCAGGCAATTCAGTATCTGCAAAAATACGTGCAGATACTCACAAGGCCACTGGTGATCTGTCTTGGGGTCGGAACAAGTTATGGAGACCATACAGGTGGCGGCATGCTTGGGAATTATATCGATTATATCAGTATGCTCAAGAGCCGCGTCGTTGTGACGGCAGGAGGAAATGAAGGAAACGCGTCGCATCACTTTTTCGGGCAGCTTAGCGGAAGTCAGACATATCAGGACGTGGAGCTGCGCGTGGGTGAAAATGAAAACGGTTTTATCATGGATTTGTGGGGAAATGTGCCGTATTTTTACAATGCGGTTATACGGACGCCTGGCGGAGAGACGGCCCGGTGGAACAATCCAAGAAGCTATATCCCGCAGGAATTTACATTTGTCTATGAGCGGACGCGGGTTGTGATTGAGTACCAGCTGGTGGAAAATCTGTCAGGTGCAGAGGTAATACGCTTTCGGTTTTTTGAGCCGACGCAGGGGGTGTGGAATATCAGGATCATTTCGGAGGGAAATACAGTCGGCGGGCAGTTTGACATCTGGCTTCCGATCTCTGCGTTTCTCTCGTCGGATACGTATTTTCTGCAGCCCAGCCCCTACACGACGATCACGGAGCCAGGTTATGTGGACACTGCGGTGACGTCTGCGGCTTACCAGACTGGCAACAACAGTATCGCAGTGTTTTCTGGCCGCGGCTTTGCCAGGGACAATGCCATCGTTCCGGAGCTTGCCGCGCCGGGCGTTGATGTTTCGACTCCGTATGGCAACAGGAGTGGCACCAGCGTGGCAGCAGCGATCACAGCAGGCGGATGCGCGCAGCTTCTAGAGTGGGCGGTGGTGAACCGCAATGACATTCTCGTCAATTCCGTGAACATCAAAAACTACCTGATCAGGGGGGCAGGACGGGACGGGTTTTTGGAGTACCCTAATAGGGAGTGGGGGTATGGAAGGCTTGACGTGGCGGGGGTGTTTGAGTTTCTGGCTGGGATCGGGCGAGGGGTGTAGGAAGCATAGGCTGCTTCAACGTCTGTGGCCAGGCTGTGACTTGTCTTTTGGCGAGTTCGCGTATAAGATGAAAACAGTGTCAGGGTTTGTTGCAGGACGATATGGGAGGTGCGCACGATGCCGGTGATGGCGATTATGACAGGGATTCAGGCGAGCGGGAAGAGCGCTTTTTGCAGGGAATATTTACAGGCGTATGACAGGGTAAACCTGGATACGCTTCACACGCGAAACAAAGAAAACATGGCAATCGATGAGGCGATTCGGGCTGGCAGGGATGTGGTGATCGACAATACCAATCCTGCAGCTTCTGACCGCAGAAAATATATCCTGCGGGCAAAGGAAAACGGCTACAGAGTAGTCGGCTACTTTATGCAGTCACGGCTTCAGGAGTGCATTGCGCGCAATGAACAGCGGGAGGGAAAAGAGAAGGTTCCGCAAAAAGCGATCGCGGCGACTTCCAATAAGCTTGAAATGCCATCGTATAAGGAGGGCTTTGACGAGCTGTATTTTGTGCGGCTCGCCGATGTGGATATGGTGGTTGAGGCGTGGCAGGATACTGGCAGGACATGTGATGACGTCCTTAAGCAGTAAACATATGTTTGGATTTGGCATGCAAAGGGGAATAAAGATAAAGCGCGTGCTGGGTGTGTAAAGGGGATAGAGATGAATTTTGATGAATTGGACCAGAAGATGCGGGTATATGAGCAGTCGTTGGATCAGATTCTGCTGCCAGATACGTATATGGTGGCCAGGCTCGACGGCAGAAGCTTCACGCGGCTTACAAAGGAGCTCTGTGGATTTGAGGCGCCGTTTGACGAGCGGTTTCGCGATTTGATGGTACATACGGTCGAGCATCTGATGGCGTGTGGGTTCCATATTGTGTACGGTTTTACGCAGAGCGACGAGATTTCATTGTTGTTTGCCGTGGGGGAAAATGCGTTTGGCAGGAAGGTGCGCAAGTACAATTCCACGTTGGCGGCGGAGGCGAGCGCTTCCTTTTCGCTGGCGCTTGGCCGGGCGGCTACGTTTGACTGCAGAATGGTGCCACTGCCCACGCCAGAGCGGGTACAGGACTACTTCTTGTGGCGGCAGGAGGACGCGCACAGAAATTCACTGAATGCGCACTGCTACTGGTTGCTTCGGAAAGAGGGCAAGACGATTCGGGAGGCCACAAAAACGCTGGAGGGGCAGTCCGTGGGTTACAAAAACGAACTCCTGTTTTCAAGGGGGATCAATTTTGACCAGCTTCCGTCGTGGCAGAAACGTGGAATCGGCGTCTGGAAAGAGCAGTATGAAAAGGAAGGGTTTAACCCTGTGACAGCAAGCCGCGAGCTGGCAGTCAGAAACAGGCTGAAAGTGGAATATGAGCTTCCCCTGGGGGAGGCGTATGCGAAGATGGTCAGCGACTTTCTGTTGCCCGTATCCATATGAGCTACTCGAAAAGAAGCATATGCGAAGATGGCCTGCGGTCAGAATACTTCAAATTTTTGAAATGTCTGCTGGCAGCAGACCACAAAGACAAAAATCCCACCTATAATCATAGGTGGGATTTTTGTTATGGGAGTCAGCCCATGCGCTGCAGCTTACGGACCCGGATGGATTTCTTGACTGCGTTGGCCGCTTCAAGCATTACATATACTTCATCCGGATCACAGTCGGAAAAGACGGTCCGAACGTCTTCTAACAGCTGCGGTTTGGAATCGTGTACACTGTCTGAGAGAAGCTTGTCCACACTCGTGTGCAGGGCGTTGGCAACCTTAACGAGCGCAGGCAGGCTGATCTTAGTGGAGGCAACTTCTGTGTGCGATATATGCTGGCTGGTGAGGCCAACCATTTCAGCAAGCTGCTCCTGTGACAGTCCCGCAGTCAGGCGGGCGGCGCGAATCCGCTGTCCAAGTAATACATAGTCCACTTTATCACCTCGCTTAAAAAGTTAAAAAATTAATATTTCTATTGTATGGGCAAATGTGCTATGATAGAATAGAGTGTGTAGGCGTATGAAACTTATTAGGCGATAGTGGCAGAAATTTGGACACAGGACAAATTAATACTTGTTAAGCCTGGTTTTGGCGGGTGGACAACCATCTGTTAAAATATAGAAAATAAAATTGGAGGAGATTTATATGAGAGAACGTTGGAAGAAACTGTCGGTAATACTGGGGGCTGCAATGTTGCTTGCCTGTCAAGATGGAATCCAGGTAAGGGCAGAGGAGAGCACAACCAGAGAGGCAACTAAAGAGCAGGACACAACAACCAAAGAAGATAAGGCTAAAGAGCAGGACACAGCGGCCGAAGAAGATAAGGCTAAAGGGGAGGACACAGCAGCCGAAGATAAGGCTAAAGAGCAGGATGTAACAACCGAAGAAGATAATTCTAAAGAGCAGGACGTAACAACCGAAGAAAATAATTCTAAAGAGCAGGACACAACAACCGAAGAAGATAAGGCTAAAGAACGGGACGTAACGGCCGAAGAAGATAAGGTTAAGGAGGAGGACACAATGGCCGAAGATGATAAGGCTGTAAAAGAGCAGCAGGAAGAAAAGGAACAGATCACCACAGTCTATGCAAAGGCAGAGGATTTGAAGTGGGATGAAAACCAGAAGGGACGGGCTTCTTTTAAAATTCCAAATGATAAAGAAACGGCATCCTACAAAGTGGACCTTTGGTGTGATGGTGAATGGTTAATGACATATACAAAGAATGACTACAGTAATAGGGAGAAGGGCGACATAGTTGATTTGTTCTTTTTTCATTTCATCACAAAGAGCGGGAATTACAAATTTCAGGTGACAACACTGGATTTACAGGGAAATCCCCAAAATCAGGCTTATAGTGAAGAAAAGCAGTACACATTATCCGAGGAACAGCTTCCGACGCCATACGATGTATCATGGGAGGCGGATGGGACCTTCTCATGTAAGCGCTCTGATGACGCGTATTTCATGCAGTATGCTTTTGAGGTGTATTATCCAAACGGGAACTGTTTTGCAAAGTTTGGCTCCCCTGTTATTTCGAATAAAACAGATACGAAGGAGGGCATTTCCTTTAATCTGAATGAATATCTAAAGACGGCGTATGAGGTGACGGCGGAGAAGGATTTTCGTGTAAAGGTGCAGGCGACAAGCAGTGATTTTGAGGCGTGCAGAGACAGCGAATGGGCGGAGGCTGTATTGGGCACTGACAATAAAGAGCCAGACCAACCGGATGACACATCATCAGACAGCCAGCAGCCCGCAGAGGAGAGCAGCCCGTCACAGGCGGTAGTTGAAACATGGAAACCAACCACGCCGGATGAATTAAAGAGATTTGCTGTATATGGCAAAGAAAAAATAGAATATACGGTGGATGCGACAAACAGCTATCCTGTGGTGATTGAGAACGCCGTTCAGGGAGAGAAGTGTTTTGAAGCCTTTGAGTCTGTGCTGGAGGATTGGAGTATTGGAAGGACATATAATATTTTCCCATCTGGCGCGGAGATTTACAAAATGGACAGCAGTGCGCGTATTACGCTCACCGTTCCCAGGGAATTGCAGGCGTCAGGCAGGCTTTATAAAATGATTTGCGTCACAGACAGCGGAAGGCCTCTGGTGCTGGACAATCTGGATTTGTCCGCGGGGACAGTGACTTTTGAGACAGATACATTTTATGCGTTTGCATTAATTTACACCACTTTACAACTTATGCCAACCGCTACATTGATGCCAAAGCAGCTGTTTCA
>CAJUQZ010000028.1:0-17313 GCA_910588755.1 uncultured Lachnospiraceae bacterium
TTTCCGGATGGTATATTAACTTGTGTGAGTCCATTCTGATGTTTTCTGCCATCTGTCTTTTTTTCCTTTCAATCGTCTTTAACACATCTGCCAAATATAGAATTGTAACGTTTCGTCACCATTCAAATCTATACATTCAGCAATGTCCCGGCGTATTTGAGCACGTTGGCTTTTTCGACTGCCTCTTTATTGCCCACAATATTTGCGCCCAGCGCCCCTGCAATATTCCCCATAAAGGTGCCGAGTTCTGTCGGCGCCCCTGCTGCCGCATAAAGCCCTGCAATCGAGTAAAACGCATCCCCCGCACCCACGGTGTCCTTCACAGTCAATGTGAATGCAGGGCATCTATAAATCTGCTTATTATCTATGCCATATGCCCCGTCTGAACCCCTCGTGAGCCAGCCGCTGCACCCAAGATGGACGCCTAGCTTTGCCAGTGCGGTTTCCTCATCTGATATATCTGCCGGATAAGCAAGCTTTAGCTCCTTCTGGTCTAGTGTAAAGACATCTGCCCTACTGTATTTTGTGATAATGTTCAGTCCATAGTTGGTCGAGTTTGTCTGGCAGTTGAGCACGAGAAATCTCGCCTTCTCCTGTATGAGTTTTCTGACCTTTTTGTCAATCAGGCCATGCCCGAAATCACAGAGGAAGACGACATCAAACTCATCTATTTTTTCTGCAAGTCCCCTGTAAAATTCCTCCCCTGCATCTTGCTCATACACGGCGGGATCTGGAATATTGTTGACCGAAAATATCTTCCTGTACTCCTCACGTCTCGCGTTCCTTGTGAGGTAACGGTGTTTGACAATTGTCGGGAAAGTGGTGCTGTATGTGAGCTTTAACCGCATCTTGTCCGCAGTCTCGTCAAGAAACTTGAGACGTACGTCCTCCTCGTTCCCCACAATTGACATGAGTGTCACATTTTCTGTAAAACTGCTTAAATGCCTTGCCACTGCCACCGCCCCGCCAAGATACTCCTCCGAATAATCCAAGCGCGACGAATACCCTGTGTCCTTGCTCATTAGCCCCTGCACCTCGCAGTATGTATACCTGTCTATGATTACGTCGCCTACAACAAGCACCTTTAGTTTCTCTGCCCTCTGGGCGTATTTTCTGATATCTGTCATGGAATATTTTGTTATAAAGTCCCTCATATATACCACAACGTCATCAGGCAATGCCGCCAGCGCCGTATTGATGAGCCTAGTAGAGCTGAATACCTGTCCCGAGGTATATGCCACCTTTCCGCCATGCTGCTCCACAAGCTTTCTCTCGGTGGTTATTTTCCCCGTGACATCATTACTTTCCCGCGCATACTCCTCGCCCTTAATATACAGATCAGGTTCCACATTTTCTACGATATCATCCACTGTGTAGCCTTCCGACAGCATCACATAATCAATACATTCCAGTGCTTCTAGCACCTTCAGACGCATCTCGTCATTAAAGTATGGTCTTCCGGGACCTTTACGGACATACTCTGCCGCAGTGACCGAAACCACAAGGATATCTGCCATCGCCTTTGCCTGCTGCAAATGTATGATGTGCCCTGGGTGTACCAGATCAAATACGCCGTGACAGAGTGCTATGGTTTTTCCCTTTTGTTTTAATTCTGGTCTTATTTCTTCCCTGAATATCGCCTTATCAACTATTTTTCCCATCTTCAAGCCAGTTCCTTTGTCAGATTTTTCTTGCTATTTTCCAAGATACTTAAACCAGTCCTGTGTCGCGTCTGTGATACTGTCCGGTGTCCATACAGGTGCTTCTCGCCAGTAATCAATATTTTCCAGCACTTTCTGCACCCCCTCCTCAAAAGTAATCTTCGCTTTCCAGCCCAGTTTTCGCTCTATTTTTGTGGTATCGGCAAATGTGCAGTCCGGCTCCCCGGGTCTCTTTGGAATATGTATGGTTTCTCCCCCGAGCAGCTCACACAGACGGTTTACGGAATAGGTCCCGCCGCTTCCCACATTAAATGTATCCTGCGCCACATCGGACACTGCCGCCGTGTAAAATGCGTCCGCAATGTCAGTCACATAGGTGAAATCCCTTGTCTGGTTCCCGTCACCCACAACAGTAAATGGCTTCCCTGCAAGCTTCTGTGCCAGGAACACGCCAAACACCGCACCATAAGTCCCTGATGTTCTCGACCGTGTACCATACACATTGAATAGCCTGAGTGTCACCACGGGCAGTCCGTATACCTGTCCCCAGTGGAGTACGGTTTCCTCTCCAAGCCGCTTTGTCAGTGCATAAGGATACTGCGGCCGTATTGCAGCTGTCTCCTTTGTCGGGTATTCATCGGGTATTCCATAACACGACGAGGATGCCGCGTACACAAGCTTTTTGATTCCGGCATCCCTTGCACATTCCACGACGTTGAAGGTTCCAAGTACATTGGATGAATAATAGTCATAGGGCCGCTGTATGGATGGTACTATGTCCGCTAACGCCGCAAAATGAAAGACATAATCCACCCCGCAAAATACAGGTGCTATCTCCTCCTTATTCCTGATATCCATGTGGTAGACTGTAAGACCTTTATTGCTGTCCTGGTGCGCAAGATTTTCCGGTCTGCCTGTTGTCCAGTTGTCAATCACCCTGACCTCATGTCCTTCTGCGAGCAGTCTGTCTACCATATGGGAACCTATAAAGCCACATCCGCCTGTCACTAATGAAATCATTTTTTTCCTCCAAGCTCTTTAATTTTATGACATATATGTCATAATCTTATGCCATCCCTCTCCATAATTAAATCCACAGCCTGCTGCAGCATCAGGTTATGGATAGACTCCACAATTCCATACTTTTGTGATGGCACGTATATGTTAAAATCCCCCAGCTGTTTTGACTGATTATCCGGCTGAAAACCTGTCAATGTAACAGTTTCCATCTTTTTTGTTTTTGCTACATGGATGGCGTTTACAATATTCTGCGAATTCCCAGAACTGCTGATTGCAACGAGCAAATCATTCTCCTTTCCGAGAAACTCGAGCGGTCTGGAAAATACATACGCATAGCCGTAGTCATTTCCCATGCAGGTTGTCACCGCATTATCATACAGGCTGTACGTCCTCATACCGCCGTTTTTCATAAAATCTGCAGTCATATGGCTTGCAATCGCAGAGCTGCCGCCGTTACCAATGAAAAATATCTGCGATTTTTCCTGCTTGTGCCTTGTAAAGCACGCAACCAATTCTTTCATTCCAAAGTCATAATCAAGTGCTGTATTTGTTTTGATATATATTTTTGTTTGTTCCAATGTTTTTAATAGTTCATTGATATATGTATTGTTCATCGCGTTTTCCTGCTTTATTACTTCATCCCGGCGCCATAAATTCCGATCGTTTTTTCTCTATCAAATCAGCAACCCGCATACTTGCCCTTCCATCCTCAAAAATTCCTGTCTCTTTCTGAAATGCTTCTATTTTCTGCTGGTATTTCTGCCCGTCAAACTGCTCGATACATCGCACCAGCTCATTATTGTTTGATGCCACAGGAAATGGGAGTTTGTACATATCAAAAAACAATTCTCCCCTGTCTGCTATGTACGCCTGCAAATCATCTGCATAGAGAAATGATGGAATACCTGTCAGTCCTGCCTCAAAAATGGCACTTGAGTAATCTGTGAGAAATGCATCTGATGCGGCTATTATCTCATTCATGTCTGCCCTCTGACTGACATCGATCAGCCTGTCCGACATCTGATGTATCTTTAACCTCTCCATCCTTGCAGCAAGCTGCGGATGAAGCCTTAAAAGTACATACCATGTGCCTCCGAATCTTTTTTGCAGCGCCTCGATCAGTTTTACAAAATCAACTGTCACTTCGTCTGTATTGACGCTGCGATTTGTATTCTGGCTTCCTCCCCTGAATGTCGGGGCATAGAGCATAATCCTCGCATCTGCCAAAATATTGTATTCCTTTCTTATTTGCTCATATTTCTCTTTTCTCTGGTTTAGCAGCACATCACAGCGCGGTGTGCCTGTCTTAATGATTTTGCCTCGATACAGTAACCCCCTTCGGTACATATGGTCACACCATTTTGAACCAGATAGCACATAATCAATCATATCAGAATCATATGCACTGACGATGCATGCTATTTTCGGAAATCGCTCACCCCGATATAATCCGATTGGCTTAATACAGATTGTTGCATGCCATGTCTGGATATAACACTGGCCTTTCCTTTTTCTTGTACCATAAAAGGTCCTTGTGTTACTCACCCATGTCCTGGCTGTGGACAAATGATAGGCCCTGCTCCACAGTGTACTCCTTACCTTTGTAATCCCCTTGGGAAATTCCTTATTTATATCATTGACAAGCCATATGATTTTAAAATTTGTGCCTGCTTTTCTGTTTCGCGCCAGTAGCTCCTCTGCAACATATCTGGGGCTGCATCCATAACCTCCGCTGCCCTCGAAAGTCCACATGACAACCTTGCTGTCATCAATCGGAAATATGCGGCAGGCACAGTATGCCAGGCTATGTGCAAATGCCTTGATTGTCCTTTTGAATATATACAGCTCTTCTTTGAAATTACCGCTCCGATTGTTTTTCATTTCATTATGTTCCTTTACACAAATAATTCGGTAAGACCTCTGGGCATATGACTGACTGCATTTTCATAATCTTCCACAAAATCAATTTCAGCCCAGAAAGCCCCCTCTGTAGGCACTTCCTTTATGTCAAAATCCTCCTCGTCTATCAGCCGTTGTATGGCGCTTTCAAAATAGGCCGAAAATTCCTTCTCCATAAGAAGCTGTTTTGTCTTTGCCTGAAGTTTGGGAATGACATTTTTCCGAAAAGAAGCCATTCCTATAAATTCACCGTCAGCCTGCTCGTTTGGCATTTTTTTGGTAATTTGAACGATTTTCCCGTTCTCACTTCTGACCTTCATCGCCTCATCGTCACATACCTTGAAATCAACAGGCAGTGTAATATCAGACGCCATCTGCACCAGTTTTTCAAATATCTGGGGTTCACATATTGTGTCAGCATGCAGGTAAATGAAATCGTCTTGCAGCAAGTGCATACCCATATAAAAAGAGCCAAGTACATTCACCATCTCATAAAACGGATTGAATACCGTTTTTATCCTTTTATTGTCTGCTGCCAGCTTGTCAAAAGCTGTACTCTGATACCCTGTTACAATAATAATTTCATCTATATTATAATTTTCAAGAAGTCTCAAATTGTAATCAATCAGCCTTTTTCCATTGACTGGAACAAATGCTTTTGGCTTTCCCTCTGTCAGGCTTCCAAGTCTGCTGCCTTTTCCGGCTGCCATAATGATTGCCTGCATTTTTATCCCTCCTCCCATGCCTTGTGGTAAATTTTTGTGATGATATCTGGCTCCTGCGAGGCAGGATCATTCAATAGATTTCCTGATACTCCCCCTGCCATTTCATCAAGCTGCCCCTCTTTGATCCCAAAATCCCGAAGGGATGCTGGCAGCTTCAACGACATAATAAATGTATGTATCGCATCACAGCACGCCTCTCTGCCATGAATATCCCTTCCTGTAAGAATACCTGTTATTTTTTCTGTTTCTCTCTGGCTGTACAGCTGCTCATAATATACCCATGCGGTGTATAAGGCCGACAGTCCTGCCCCATGACTTGTGTCTGTCATTGCACCAAGAGGATACTGGAGCCTGTGCGGCAATCCTGTACTTGCATTTCCCAGATTGATTCCCATTATCATACTGGCATAACTCATATATTTTCTTGCCTCAGTGTCCTGCATATCAGATGCCAGTCTTGGTAGCATCTTCCCGGCAATCGCAGCGGCATACTCTGACTGCATTCGTGTAAACGGCGATGCAGCATTCGAGATATAACTCTCCATCGCATGTGCAATCACATCAAATCCAGTTTCCATCGTTATATGGTATGGGACAGACTCCGTAAAAATGGAATCAACGATTGCCACTTTTGGATATAACCCCGCTCCCCTGATTCCACTTTTGATTCTGCGCACATCATCTGTGATAATGGCCGCCTTGCTTAGCTCACTACCTGTCCCTGCCGTAGTGGGGATAGCAATAACAGGCAGAACATGGTCCACTAGCTCCCTACCATTGTAAAAGTATTCGTCTATGTCCTCGCTGGTGCCTGCTCCAGCTGCAACAGCCTTGGCCAGATCTATTGCGCTTCCCCCGCCAAAACCTAATACCACATCCGCATGATTTTCCTTTGCATGCCTGATGCCTTCCCGTACTTCTGACAGCCTTGGATTCGCACTGACCTTATCAAAAACTGTGACACTTTTTGCCACTGCGCACCGCGACAGCCATTCTGTGAGCCGCTCTAGATATCCCAACCGAATCAGGGAGCGTCCGGTCGTCACAAGCATAACGTTTCCGCATAGCAGCGGCTCAATATCTCTGAATGCTTCTTCCCATATATCCCTGCCAAAATATATTTTCGTAGAGATATTTAACTGATGTGGTTTCATTCCACACTCCTATAAGTTTTCTATTTTAATCCGTTTTTTATTGTAAAGTCTTTCTGTAAGAGCAATCCTTTTTTGAAACAGCGGCTTTAGTGTATAGTAGGTTTCCTTATAAAGCTGATAAAGCTCTTTATACTTTTCATGATTTTTCCTGTCTGGACAGATGACCATGCGCACTTTGACAAAGTTTTCTGCCGCTTCATCTAATCCGCTATAAACGCCCTGTCCGTACAGCGCCATCATCGCCGCACCGGTTGCTGTTGTCTCAAACTCCGAAAGCACCTCCACACTTCTTCCTGTAATATCTGCTTTAAGCTGTGATATCAAATTGATTCGTGCAAGTCCGCCGGACAGCCGAATCGAACTGACGCAAAGTCCCGTCTCCTCAATTGCGGCAATCATGTCAAGATCTATAAAGCCTGCACTCTCAAACACTGCGCGTGTCATTTCCTTTCTGGTGTGCATCCGCTCTAGCCCGAAAAAAACGCCTCTGGCATCACTGTCCCATATAGGAGCACGCTCTCCTAGAAGATATGGCAAAAAGATTACCCCTCCTGCTCCTAAGGCGGCCTCTCCCGCATCCTTTTCCATCCGTTCATATGGAAGATTTTCATTCTGGTAATAGCATTGTTTTACCCACTCTATCAGTCCGCCGCCCATATTATTAGAACCACCTACAATGTGAACCCCTCCCTCATAATATGGGATTTGCTGTATCTTCTTTTCCCTGATATCGAGTCTCCTTGCAGCTGCTGCCCGAAATACGGTGACTGTTCCTGACACATCGCTTGCCTCTCCCTCATGAAGGACACCGCTCCCCACAAAGGAACATATGGCGTCATAGGTAGAAATAATGACACGTGTGTCACATGTAAGTCCTGTCTGGGCTGCCGCAGCCCTCCCTATATTCCCTATACATTTTCCAGGGACGCTTACCTCTGGCAGAAGCGACTGTACAATTCCTATTTCATGTAACAGCGCTATCGGATATTGATGTTTTTGAGTATCATAGTGCCATTTATGAGCATTCATGTAGTCTGTCACAAACTGCCCTGTAAATTTGGCAATCAGATAATCATTAGGCGACAGAAGCTTGTATGTTTTTTGATATATTTTTTCCTCATGATTTTTCACCCACAATGCTTTTGGAAGCATCAGGGAGGCATCCATATTCAGCCCTGTTTCCTGTCTGACTTGTGCAAATGCCTGAAGACCTTCTATGTATCTGCTTTCCTGCCTTGCCCGCTTGTCCGAAACCATTATGCAGGGCATAAGGGCCTTGCAGTTTTCATCTACACATACAAGGCATGACGACGAGGAAGTCACCGTAAGATAATCAATTCTTATATTTCCAACATCCGCCACAGTCTCTTGTATCACACGGCATGCCTTATCCCACCACTCGGATGGAAGCTGCGTTACTGTCTCCCCCTCCAGCGAGGTTTCAATTGGTATGGCTGCCGATGCAAGCTTATTGCCCCCAGAATCAAACAGAATGCTTCGAATGCTTTTCATCCCCATATTCAATACCAGTATTGTCTCCACTTATGTCAGTCCTTCCTGTAAGTCTCATCTTTCCTGCCGCCATATCCCGTATTGAATCGTGGACTGACTGCTCTATCTCTAACGGATTAAATCCCTCTCTGTCCATTTTATCTGTATACATACAAATCTCTATTCCGCGTCTGTATGCCAGCTTCACATCTGTAGAAATGTTTATTTTTTTCACATTCCTGTGTGCTAACAGCTGTAACAGCATATCATCTGTTAACCCCGTTCCCCCATGCACTACAAAGGGAATATTGGAGATTTGTGCAATCCTGGATATCATGTCATGGTGAATTTTGGGCGTTTTCCTGTATAATCCATGCACTGTCCCAACTGCCGCTGCAAACATATCAGGCTCTGTATTTGCTAAAAATTTTTGAATATCTTCTATTCTTGCCAAGCCTGTGGCAACGGACAAAACACCATCCTCCTGACCACATATCTGCCCTACCTCTGCCTCAACCAGTATCCCTCTCTTTTTGACCATTTCAGTCACTTTATTCGTTATCTGTATATTTTCTTCGATTGTCCTGTCGGAGGCATCTATCATCACAGAGTCCCAGCCACATTCCGCAGCCTGACGGATATATTCTAACTTTCTGCAATGATCTAGATGCAAGAAAACCCTGATGTTTTTCTTCCTCCCATAACTTTTTACATACGCGGCCAGTTCCTCCTTGTCCAGCATCGCAAACGCTTTCATGGAGGTCTGGAGAATGACATTCTGCTTTTCCTGCGCTGCTGCGTCAATCACCGCTTTTGCTGATTGGATACTCCATATATTAAATGCAAAATACTGCTGAGATTTTATGCTGATATACTTTTCCATGCAAAATGTCCTCCGGCCTGCCCCATCCCTGATTATTCCATATACCCTTCCGGCTCATTGAGTATCAGATCTGTAATTCCCTTCGCCTCAAGTGCTGCCAGATCGAGCCTCGTGCCTGTAGGCTTTTCAGGATAGAGATGTCCTCCCATCCATGCCCGCACTGTATACTGGCAAAGCTCCCCTGCGGTGAGGTCTATCTCTTTCCAGAAGGGATGAAGGGCCCTTGCGCCGCACCCTCCCTTTAATTTGTATAAACAATCAGAAACCCTGCTGTCTAGAATTCCAAGCTCTGCATCCGCATCAAGTGCCCTCAGCTTTTCCAGGGATTTTGCGTTGAACGAAGAATAGACTATGGCGTTCTCAAATCCACGCCGGTGAACCAACTCGACGATCTTTTCCTCCATGCCTTCATATGGACAGACCGAATTTTTTAACTCAATATTCAATTTTAACCCTGATTGCAGACGCTTTTCTAGCAAATCAAACACCTCGTCAATCGTGGGTATCTGCTGGCTTGGATGATCGCCCGCCCAGATATGAAGCCGCTTTATCTGTGTTAGTGTATAGTCCTTTACATAGCCAAATCCTTCTGTCGTCCTGTCCACACGCTCATCGTGAATCACAACCGGCTCCCCATCTTTTGTGAGCTGAATGTCAAGCTCTATTCCTGTCAAATTTTTTATTGCTGCTGCCTTTTCAAAGGAAAGCAGCGTATTTTCGGGATATCTCAGGCTGCATCCCCTGTGTGCCCATAGTTTCATGTCAACCCCCATGCAATCGTCTTTGTCAACAAACTGTTGTTTGTTTTTGTTTCAAATCCTGCGCTGCTCTTTCATAAATTTCTCCATAATGTCAGCAAACGCAATAGACTCACCCCTCGTAAGCTTGAACGCACTCTTGTCATTTCCATTGATCATATTCAGGAAATCCTTAATCTCATAGCGAAGCCCATCGCCCAGAAACCGCTCTGAATATTTTTCAATCTGATCGGGCTTCTCATAATGCACCTCAAAATAGGTGGTCTTCCACCAAGGCGCCTCCGCCACAATATATCCCTTCGTCCCAGCAATTAATAGACGCCCTTCAGACTTCACACCCAGCCCGCATGTCGCGGTCGCGATTCCCTTTGGAAAAGTCAGGGAGGCTTTGGTAAAGACATCCAGTCCGTTCCCGTCCTGTATGGTGTCAAAATGAACCTCCTTATAATCTGTCCCAAACAGCTTAATAACCGGAAGCAGACAGTAACTGGCAAGCTCTGTAAAGCTCCCGCCATACTTTTTATCTGTCAGCTCCCGTGTGTCCTTTCTCTCAAGCTTTGTGAAGCATGCATCAATGTATCGGATATGGCCAATGGTTCCGCTGCACGCAATGCCAAGCAGCTTCTCAAAGCCCGGACAATAGGCTGTCTTGATTCCCTCAAACAATATCAGGCGATGCTCCTTCGCATATGCGTAGACCTCCTCGGCCTGCTGCTTTTTCAATACCATTGGCTTCTCGCACAGGACATGCTTTCCATGTGCCAGGGCTTCCATAATGTAAGCGTAATGTGTCTGGTGGGGTGATGCCACATAGACCGCATCCACATCCCTGTAAAAAGCTTCGATATCGTCGTAGGAAGCAATTTCCCATTTCCTCGCAAACCGTCTGGCACTCTCGGTGCGCGGATTGTATACACCCTGCGTGCTAATTCCACTGACAAGCTTTGCCTCCGGCATAAAGCGCTCGGCAATCCTGCCTGTTCCGATCAACCCAATCTTCTGAATCCGTCGGTTCTGCTCCCGCAGCATAGTGCTTGAGATGTTCTTGGTCCGCTCAAGGTATACAACCCTACAGTAATCAGACATATAATCAAATGCGCCTGTCCAGTCCGAACCGACTGTAAAAATATCCACATGGTATTTCTGCACATCACTGATTTTCTGACCGCTTGTCTCCTCGATAATGACCTCATCCGCAAACCCGGTTTTCTTCACATTTTCAATCCGTGTCATCAGCGCATCTATGACATTGAGTTTCCCTCTCTCCATATCGTACTTCTCGGTCGTCACACCAACGATCAGGTAATCCCCCAGGGCCTTTGCCCGCTGCAGCAGCCTGTAATGACCTTCGTGGAAAAGATCAAACGTTCCATATGTTATTACTTTGACCATAACCCCCCCTTGCTGCCAGCTTTATACGGTTTTTTCCTTCACATAGCGGTAGACATTATGGCCACAGGTTCCGTCTGTATTGGCATTAATCCTCGAAAACGCTTTGATTTGCCTCTCTTTGTCAAACGCGCTTCCCGTAAGCCTCTGATCAATCAGATCCTCCAATGAATTGAATGCACTCTCATTCAGGCTATACTGCATCCACTCTGATTCCTCCGCATATCCGTACTGATGTTGTCTTAGTTCATCATAGTCCAACTCTATCTGAATCTCGCTGTACTCCTTTGTATCAATATTGACTCGGAAAAGTCTTCTCTCGGGATCATTCCACATCAGATGGCACGCCTTTTGCTGCGATGCATACAGATCAACGAAGCCCCCGATACCAGAGGACAGAAAATATCCGTTTCTTCCGCGTTTTGTACACACCTCCGGAAAGTCCCATTTCTCCATCTTTCCCGTACTTCTGTCAAGGGATACATACATGTTGCCCCACCCTGGAGAAATGATGATGTTTTCCTTGCCATTTTCCCTTGAAATAGTAACATTGTTAAACGGCTTCTCATCGCATATTGTCTCCTCCGGCCACCTCACTGACTGAAAGCCAGACGGTACGTCACTGTATTCTTCTGTTCCGCCTGTCGCAGGGTTCCAGCATATGACCGTCGTGCCTTTCATTGGCAGAAGCCACAGCGACGTCTGGTCCGGAACAATCACATATGTCCCAGTACTTTTCTTTGAAGCGCAGCATAGCGTCCTCACATGCAATGTATCCATATCCAAAAACACAAACTGGTTGTCAACAGGCGAGGCAAAGACAAGCTCATTTCCATATGGCGCCACACCGCCAATTAGCCACTGCCCGTTTACGTTTCTTGCATGAAACAAGCTGATTCCTGTCACATAGGCAAGCTGTTGTGTCTCTATGTCAAACCTGACCAGATATGGATACTGGAATGGAAATAAAAATATGTACTTATCATTATAGAAATAATTCCAGAAAGCGCCTGTGCGGTTAATCTCTTCCTTAAATTCAATCCTTCTTATCTCTTTATCCTTTATCATCAAAAGATGTCTTGCATTTTGCGGAAACACATATATTTTCCCGCCAATCTCCGCCGCCGCAATATAATAAGCCCCTCCAGAATATCCTGTTTCCAGATTCATATAGAATTTATAATGATAATCCTTTTCTTCTGATATCCACAGCTGATTATTCTTTGTGAGCATATACTTATCATTTCCCCATATATCAAACTGGGGAATTAGCCACTCCCCGCGCCAGTCATCCTTCTGCGGCAGTGAATTGATGTAGTTGTTCAAGATAAAAAGCGGCTTTCCAACGACACCAAAAAGCGATGTGACACTCGTTCCCGAATCACCAATGTATACGTCCGAAAGCGCTATCGTACTCTCTATATCCGCAGTCTCGTCAAGAATCCCGATCCCGTTCTCCACAAACGATTTTTTGAGTTCCTCGTACTGCTTCCTATACCCGAAGCGCATGGACGCAAACGTTGTGTCCATCAGAGGATGTGGACGCCACAACAGGCAGATATCCTTCCGCTCCTGAAAGAGATCAAATACATAACGCATCTTTTTGAGAAATGCTTCCGTGTTTCCCAGCATACCGCCTATACTGGTATTGTAGAAATATACCTGTCTGTCTGCCATCTGTCCTGCCCACGCTTTTGGTGGTTCGGGTGGGCATTGGCATTTGCGGATCACGCTGTCAAATTTGGGTGAACCAAGCGCCAGAAATTTTTCATCAGGTATTCGCTTGTCAAAAAACTTCCTGTATTTTTCAGACTGGATTACGATATAATCTGCATTCATGTACCCCGGGCAAAAGGCCTGTCCCTCTGCCATGCCGCCAGTCGTTGCATAATATGGAATATAGACAAGGCACTGCGTAAATTTCTTCAACTGTTCTGAATAAAAAAAAGGGTGAACACTTGTGACAAGATTTATATTATCATATGCATTATGTATGAAAATAATATCAGGCTGATGTTCTTCAAAATCAAATTCATCATATCTCGTAATGGGGACATAATCCGGGTACTGGTCGGCCTCGTAGTGCATTTCCCGGAAGCTTCCGTCCGGATCCCTGTCATAATAGGGTATCGGTATAACATATGCATCACAATCATCGTCCTCATCAGCTGCCATCCAGACGCTCTCAAGGCTGTCCCACATACATGCCTTATATGGCAGAAACACAGCTTCTATGGTAATACGAATGTCATTTTTTATACTGTTATACACTTTGATCAGCTTCTGTCTCAAAACCTTATATATTTTATTGACCTGAAACTCTTTATTTTGTTCCAGACGCCCATGAATCTGATACACCAGTTCGCAGTATTCCTCCAAAAGCAGGACAGCCGGATGCCCTTCGCCCTCTGCGCCTTCAATCAGCGTACCCAAAGCAATCCCGCTGTCCTGGCACTCCTCTAGAAGCTCCATCGCTGACAGAATGCTGCCCTGCTCTATGAACTTTTTGATCCGATCATGTGCCTCCTCGAGCTGCCTTGCGAGCGCCTCCGCCTGCTGCTTTTGTACTTTCCTCATAATTCTCTCCGTTTTTGCATGTCATGCTGTCCTGGCTTCCCACGTTCCCGAACGGCCGGCAATTCATTTTCATAAATCTATATCGACACTAGTCTATCATGATTTTACCCAAATGACAATTCTTTTTTGCAAAAACAGATGGCAAATAATGTATTTTATTACATTCTGTACACATTCACCACCCTGATATACCAGGGGTAATCCTTGACAATTCCCAGATGCGCCTTTAACTGGTCATGCAGTGCGTTCAGCTGAGAAGCTGTGATGACCACGCCCGAGTCAGAGCTGTTTAACTTTAGCTCCAGCGTATTGCAGCTGCTTCCCAGGCGCAGCACACCCTGATCGGTCAGTATGCTAAAATCCAGCACCTCGCCCCTTCTGTTTCTCGTCACCGTCCCGCCCACGCCAAACAGGCTGACCAGCTTGTTATAAAATTCCGTCCTGTCGTCCACCCTAAACCCCAAGTCAAAACAGATCAAATGCTCACGCGTCATAAAAACCTCCCAGTGCCAAATGTCCATATTACAATAAAAATTTGCAAAGAAACAACCTTACAGTATTGCAGTATTTTTGAAACACATACAAATATTTAATACGAAAAAATGTCCTCGAGTGTCATGGTGATCGGAAACGCCCGCAATGTGATCTCCTGCTTCAGATTGTAATGCTCGCTTGTCTCGTCATCGTCCAGGATATAGGATTCCTCAATCTCGTATTTACCGTTTTTCAGATAGTAAATTTCAACTGCCCGTTCCACCGTAGACACAATCCAGTATTCCTCCACGCCGCTCGCCTCGTAGATGTCTTTCTTGATCCCCCTGTCCCGCTTTACCGTGGAAGGACTCAAGGTCTCTGCCACAAATTTCGGCGTGCCATAATAGGAATTGCCCCGGATCTTATTCCTGTCGCAGCAGATGATAATGTCCGGCTCGAGGTAATCGTCCGTTTCCTTTGAATACTTATAGTCGATGTTTTCCATGAACACCAGGCAGAGGCTATCCTTCAGCCCCGCTTTAATCGCACAGTTGATATTATTTGTAATCACACTGTGCCGAAAATTTGGCGCCGGAGACATATCAAATATTTCTCCATTGATTTTTTCATCGCGAAACCGCTCCGGTTTATTTGCCAGCATATATTGTTCTCCTTTCATAGAAGCCACACATCTTTGATTTTAAATCCCTTCCGCCTGCCTTGTCAGGTGCACAAATCCTTATTTCGCACTCCTCATCTGACCATGATTTTCCTTTCGCCTAGTACGCGTTTGAAAAATGCTTTCCGTCAGATGTGCGTCACAGTTTGTGGGAGATTAAGTCATCTTTCAGATGCTTGGCCAAATGAGGGGCGCATAGTGGGCTATGTAACCCGAATTTGGCGCAAATACGCAAATCATTATAGTACACCCTTACTTTGACTTACAATCTGCCTCTCACCTGCCTCGGCAGATACACAAATCAAGATTATTCCACACGATTTTCAACCTACTTACAGTATACACGCTGCGCACGTTTTGGACAACAAGAAAAATGAGCATTTCATTCCCTGTATTATTGAGCAGCAAAGCTGCTAATTTCCATACGCACCCCTGCGCATATAAAAACTGCCTATTTTCATAGGCAGTTTTTATATGCGTTTACCGTTTCATATGTTCCTGCGCGTACATGTCAGCCTCGTACGATCAACACCTTGCAATCACACCTTCCTGTTATAACCTCTAGGATTGATGTGAACCCGGACGCCGGTAAACTGCTTTATTCCAGCGTATCCTCCAAACCATAAACTTCCACTTCATAGATGCGCGCCGCGCTGTCGCTGCCCTGCGTCGGTTTGTTCACCACAAGCTTGACATACTGTGCCTTCACAGGCGCAAATGCGTCATGTGTCGTTCCCGCCGTGTTTCTGGTCACGCTGCGCACTTCCTCAAAGGACGCGCCGTCCTCGCTGACGAGGATCGCATAGGATTTGGTGTTCATATCCTTGCTCTCGCCGCCGGCCTCCGCGTGGTAGACATCAACCGCGCTGACCGTCCTGACCGCGCCAAGATCCAATGTGATCTCATGAGGCGCACTTCCTGTCGCGCACCACTTCTTGGTATAATCGCCGTCCACTGCAAACTGCGGCGCTTCGTTGTCGTTGACGTAGGTATCCGCCTCTGTTCCGGCTCCCTGTGAGAGCAGTGAAAGCCCATCGGACGCCTTAGAAGTAATCACGATATACCCTTCCTTCGAGGCCTCGCTGCTGCCGGACTCGTTCTCCGCCTTCATGGAAACCGCATAGACACCCTCCTCGGCATATGTGACGGAGACCGTATCGCCCTCCGCGCTCTCCTTGTCCGCGCCCGCGAGCGTCCATGTCACCTTCTGTGTGTTCTGTGAGCTCAGGCTCTGGAACGTGATGGTCTCTCCCGGCGCTGCCAGTGTGATATCCGCCGCAAATGCCGCCTTCGGGATACTGTTGTCCGGCCAGTCCATCGTCACCGTAGCACCCGTGCCCTCCGCAAGAAGCGCGTTCACCGGAACCACCTCAAAGGTGGACTTGTTTGTCTCGTCCGTGCGCGGTAGTGCATTGATATAAAAGCTTTCTGTGTTGGACACGCCCAGAAGCGATTTGGACTGATCCTGGTTGATGCGGTAAACCTCATAGTAATCTGTTGCCACATCGCTGTCCCATGCCAGGCGAACCCCCGCGTACATGCCATCTTCGTCAAACTCGCTGTCAAGTACCCTCACATTGCTCACGGTGGCTGTCTCCTCGCCCTCCGCCTCGATCATTGTGATATTTCCAAATCGGAACTGCAGCGAACCGGCATCAGCACCGGAAGTCAGCCTGTAAGAAACTGCCTTCACAGTCTTGCCCGCAAGCTCTGCGGTCTGGTATGTAACCGTCGTCCATGCGTCCGCAACCTTCTTGTCGCCCTCGAGTACCAGCTCGGAGCCATCGTCCAGCGTCAGCACAGCGTCCAGTGCGACCTCTGCGCCCCTTGCCCTCGCGGTTGTGGTGAAGGTCATCTTATCCGAGACGGGAAGATCTGCGCTGTACAGCTTGATAGTGGACGATACACCCTGCTTCATATTGCCGCGGAGAATCAGGCTGGTTCCGCCGTAGTACGCATCGCCCACATCAAGGTCTGCCGCCAGCTTGTTGCCCTCGCCGTCCTCGATGATATAGCGGTATGTCGGAAGTATGTCGGACAGAGAACGGTTGTTCCAGTCGAGCATGCTGATCAGTTCCCCGTTTTTGTAAAAACCATAGCCGTTTCCTGTGGAGAAATTCGTCACAAACGGGAGTGTTGTCAACGCCGTGCGCTCCACGACATAGGTAGAAACACCCCGCCAGTCGGTGTCACCCGAAAACTCCATATCCACGGAGGGATCACCCTTTGCGTTTACCCATAATTTATTTTCTTTCTTCCAGAAATCCTGTATCATCTGCGATGAAAAATACGACCAGCTCGGGCAGTACAGACCCAGGGAAGTGTAGGTCCCGCCGTCCGGGTTCTCAAACAGGTTCCACTTGATCGGCGTGTCATAGCCTCTGCTCTGCAGGTCAATGCCTGCATACAGGTCATACGGGTCAATCTGCTTCTCTGCCGCCAGCGCCGCGGAAGCTTTTAACAGCTCGTCGGGCGCAAGCTTATCCGTCGTCCACCAGAAGTTTAAGAACATGGAGTCTGCCACGTCCGCGCCGTCTTCTGTTTTCAGGTACGACACGTTTTTGTCTGTCAGCGCGTTCTGCCGTCCATCTCGCCGTCCACTG
>CAJUQZ010000028.1:17323-33488 GCA_910588755.1 uncultured Lachnospiraceae bacterium
CTGTCATCGAATCATAGTACACCAGTTCCAGCTCCGGCGCTTTCTCCTTATAATAGGAAAGGAAGCCCTGCATTTGTTCTGCGTGTTCCTTTGTCAGCGGCGCCTCGTCCGTTCCCTCTGTTTCCTGGTTGATAAACCAGCCGTCAAAGCCATAGGTTTTGGCAACCTCGATCAGTTTGTCCACGACAGGATAGCTGCCGTCATCCTTTTTCTGCAGCAGATCGTCAAGCCACACGGTCTTGCCGCCGTGCGCCGCCTGCGGCATAAACACCGTACCGATCACTTTCACACCGTTTCTGTGGCCCGCGTCCACGACATCCGGGCTTGGCGCGACGATCAGTCCCTCGCCAGAGGAACCGCCCCAGTACACCAGCGTATCCACATACTGCCAGTACGAGAACGCGTTGGCCTCCGCCTTGTTGAGACCATGCGGGGAATTGCCGCTGGTACTGCCGTTCATGATAGAGATTGCAAGAACCTTTGTGTCCTTGTTCTGCGTGGCGTTTACCGTCTCAAGTGAAGCGATATCCGCGCGCTTTGCAAGCGGGACGGTGCTCACATTAAAAATCAGATCCTCGTCGTCCGCCGCGTTCCACTCCAGAAGCTGCGCCGGAAACCAGTAGGATGCCTCCGGCTGGCGCGTCATGGTCAGCTCCTTGTTTCCGTTCTCCTCTGTCACCAAATACTTTGCTGCCGGTTCCGCTTCCGGCTGCGCGGTTGTCTCCGGCTCTACCGCCTCTGTCTGCTGCACGGCCGCTGTTTCCTGTGTGGACACAGTCTGCTGCGGCTCCTGCGTCTTACCGCCCCCGCATGCCGCGAGGCTGATGATCATGGACGCCGCTAAAATAATACTGATCACTTTTTTCCCATATTCTTTTTTCCTCATTATACACTAACTCCTATCTGCACGCAATAGCGGGCTTTCAAACCAGGATCGTGAAATCTCTGATTTCACGTTATTCTCCTTTATTTTGGAACTTTATATTTATTATTTTTTTGCATTCTCAATTTTAGCAAATGCTCAACCAGAATCGCAAAATACATTGAAATTCTAACAAACTTTGACTGTCACGACCTCATACGGTTTCAGCACGACCTCAATCTCATTTCCGGACACAGCCGCCTCATACTCGGTCTCTTCAAGCAGATTGCAGATATACGCTTTGCCAAAATCCGTGTTCACCGTCAGTGTTGTCTTGGTGAGCGCATTCTCTGACTCGTACATGCGAATCACTGTCCCGGCGCCGTCCTCCGATCTTTTGATCGTTTCGATAACAACATTGTCATGCGCCACGGAAGCGAAGGAATACGCCTCTTTCTCGCCTGTCTGCGCCTGCACGAGCAGCGGCTGGTTCAGTTTGTAAGCCTCCGCGACCGTACCCGCAGCGCGCCAGCCCTCCGCATGGGGATAGAGCGCATACGTGAACACATGCTCCTCCTGGTCCGTTGTCGGATTCGGCTCGATGCCTGACTTGATCAGCGTCAGCGCCATGTTGGAATCCTTCACGGAATGCCCGTACTTGCAGTCGTTGAGCAGGGATACGCCATAATGCCCCTCCGAGAGATCCATCCACTTCTGTCCGCAGCTCTCAAAGCGCGCCACGTCCCAGCTCGTGTTCTGGTGTGTCTTTCTGGTCAGGTTGCCAAACTGCACGTCAAAAGTCGCCTCGTCCGTGTGCACCGCCACCGGGAAATGCACCTTCAGCAAAGTCTGGTGCTCCTTCCAGTCCACATGCGTCTCAAAGTCGATCCTGCGGCTGTCCGCGTAGAAGATAATCTGCTGCCGGATTGTGGACTGCGACGCCTTTCTCGTGATGTCAAGCACTGCGCGCACCGCGCCAAGCTCCGTCCATTCCATGCGCTCTACGCTGTCCACGTCCCAGAACTTTTCGGTATAATAAATGTCAATGTCCCAGTTGTCAAAGTAGATCGGCTTATCCTCATACATCCGCAGAAGGTTTGCGCGCTGCCCCTGCTGCACCACCTCGCGGTCATGTTCCTTGTCATAGATGCTGGTAAACAGCCCCTGCTCGTCAAGTGTGACGGTGTAGAACGGTGTCTCGAGCTGACGCTCCCCGACCAGTGTAAACGGCGCTCTCCCGACCGCTGACGCCGTATCACTGACGGTGAAGGACTTATAGCCCTTTGACGGAAGGTTCTGCACGAATGCGATGCTGCCGTCCTCTGTCCGCTGAATCGGATATACCATGCCGTCGGAATCCACGAGCACGCTGCCCGCCAGGTCACCCAGCTTCACGATATCGTCCCGCGTCCTGCCTGTCGTGTTGAAGACCGTGACAGCCTCGCCGCTTCCCGCAATCGCTTTCCTGCGATCGCTGATCATCGCCGCAAGCTGCTCTGCCAGTCTCGCGTACTCTTCCTTTGTCACCTCATAGACCTCATGGATCGATGAGCCGGGTAAAATATCATGGAACTGGTTTAGCAGCACGACCTTCCACATCGCGTCAAGCTCCTTTTGCGGATAAGCCACATCCGGCGCTGCCAGCACGGACAACAGCTCCAAATCCATCAGCCCCAGCTCTGACTTGCGGTTTGCACGCTTGTTTCTCGCCATAGAGGTCAGTGTCCCCCTGTGGTACTCGAAATAAAGCTCGCCCTCCCACACCGGAAGCCGTCTGTTGCCCTCAACGCGCTCTTTCAGCTCGTCAAAATAGGTGCGCGCAAACGCCTGGCGGACTTTGGGAATCCCCTTCACACCCTTTTCCATACGGATCGAGGTCTCGAGCATCTCCATTGTCGGGCCGCCGCCGCCGTCGCCGTAGCCGTAGGAAACCAGAATGTCATTGTTGATATCCTTGTTCTGGTAACGCATCCAGCCGCCCATGATCGCGTCGGGATGCAGCATTCCATTGTATGTCGTGAAGAAATCCTTGATCGGCTGGTGGACGCCCAGCGTCGTGATCAGGTGCGTCAACACCTCTGACCCGTCAATTCCCCTCCACAGCATGGTGTCGTAGGGAATCTTGTTAAACTGGTTCCACGCAAGCTTTGTCGTCATAAAATAGTCGATTCCGCACTTTTTCATAATCTGCGGCAGCGCGCCGGAATAACCAAACACGTCCGGCAGCCACAGGATCCGGTTGTCCACGCCAAACTCTTCCCTGAAAAAGCGCTTGCCGTGCATGAACTGGCGCACGAGGGACTCTCCCGAGGTCAGGTTGCAGTCCGCCTCCACCCACATGCCGCCCTCCGCCTCCCAGCGGCCTTCCCTGATGCGCTCCTTCGCCTTCTCGTACAGTTCGGGATAGCGCTCTTTCAGAAACGCATAGAGCTGCGGCTGGCTTGACATAAATTTATAATTCGGATATTCCTCCATCAGCTTTAACACTGTCGCAAAGCTGCGCCCGGTCTTCTCCCTTGTCTGCGCGACAGTCCACCACCATGCGACATCGATGTGCGTATGCCCGATGCAGGTCGCGATCACGTCCTGGTATCCCGCCATATCCGTGTACAGCGCCTTGTCGATATAGTCCGACGCCTCGTTCAAAGTGCGGTAGAAATCCTCGGAGTACGGCGTGCGCAGGTCGAGATAATTGACGGTATTGTTCAGGATTTCCACAATGTCCCTGCGGTTCTTGTCGTCCTCCTCCATCCTGGTAAAGGCCTGGAGCGGCACCCACAGATCGTAGTAAACCTTCTCGATTAACGCGTCGATCTCCTGCATCTCGACAATCAGGTTGAACTCCGTGTGCAGCGTTCCCGTGTACGCCTGCAGTCCGATCTCAAGTACGTCGCCGGCCTTCGCCGCGGTTGACAGGAGCACATCGCGGTGGTTCATGTCGATGCCCTGCACCACTTCCCCGTTGACAAACAGCAGAAACTGCGGATTCTTCGCGTCGTCCCACTCATCAATCTGCGTGCGCACATGCAGCCACATGCGTTTCCCGTCCAGCGCTTTTGGCACCTGGTATGTTGTCTTGAACCAATAATGACGGTCCTTCCCGTACCAGTGCATGTTCTGGCAGTCAAAATCCGCCCATGCCGCCGCGTCCGCCTCGGCTTCCTCCGGGCGTATATAGTTGCCTTCCTTGTACTGCCAGTTAACAATCGTAAACTTCTGTTTAATTTTTAATTTTTTTAATTCCTCGCATATTACATTGACTCTCTTATCCAAAAAATGCATATGCTGCCTCCATTCCTGCATTGTCATGCAAACTATTTCATTGATTCAGATGCCGCCTGTCTTGACGGATTTATGACGAATTTATCCTGCGAACCAAATCCCGCATTTTTCCGCCGCAGGCAGTCCGCGTACCAGAACACGATCTCTGCGATATGGTGCAGGTCGCCTTCTCTCCCGATGCCGCGCCACTGCTCCTTGTATGCCATAAACCACCGCTCCAGTTTCCCGGCGAGCGCAAACGCCTTTTCCAGATCCCACGCCGCACCGCGCTGCTCATGGACGACCGCTGCTCCAACCTGGTTCCAGAGCCGGATCGCCTCCGCCGCAAGCTCGACTGACCCCGCAAACGCCCTCGACTGTTCATTCATGGACACTGCCGCCTGTTTCATGCGCGTGACAAGCCCGCGAAGCGCATGATCGGCCTGTGCCACCCTCTGATCCGCCGTGGCGGAATCCTCCAGAAACAGTCCCGGAACCAGCTCCTCATACAGCAGCGCATGACCGCGCACCATCTGTTCATAGTATACCACCGCATCGCGCCACCCAAACAGCGAATGTGCCGGTATCTCCGCCATAACGCCCACAGCCTGCTCTGTCACATCGCCGTACTCCAGCCGCGAAATCTGCCTGTTGACTTCGTCGAAGCCGATCTCCTCCTGATTCCACGAAAATGCCGCCCCGTATATCAGGCCCGGCACAGAAAACTCAGGGTGGTTTACATGCCCGAAATCCCCCCAGTCCGTGTTCAGGATTCCCTCCGCGTGATATTCGCGCCCATAACCGCACATTCGCACAATGTTCCGGTACGAATCTTCGATCTGGTTGATCCACTGGTTCCAGCCGCTCACCCCGGGGCACAGATACTGCACGGCGCCCGCCTGTGCCATAGCGCGGCACGCGTCTACCGGCTGTTCGGGCGCATAGCCCCATGTCAGGCATATGGTTCCTTTCGGCAGCTGCGCGATAAGCTCCGGTTCCCTGCAGATGATATCCCCGAAAAACTGCACCCGCTTCCCACGGCTGTCCAGAAATTCACACAACTCTCTGACATAACCAATATACATCTGTTCTTTTCCAACCTGCTGCGCCATATCGCGTGATTTCTCACACCCAAGGTCAAACGTCTCGTCCGCACAGATATTAAATTTATCGGAAGAAAACAGCGCGCTGTATTCTGCCAGCATTTCTTTTATCAGCGGCAGCGCCCGCTCATCTGTCGTGTTGATTGTGTGATGATCCATTCTGTCCCAGAAGGAGAACGGTGTTTCCCACGAACCTTCGCGCTCACAGAGCGCACCATAGCTGCGCGTTGAGAGCAGCGTGTACAGGTGTCCGAAGCTTGCCAGCGCGGGCACCAGCTCGATATGAAGTTTCCGGCAGTATGCGTCCAGCTCCAGGATATCCTCCGCAGTTAACGGCGTCTCGTCGCGCCACATCTCCGTCAGGTCTCTGAACAGATACGTATGTTCGACATAGAACTGCAACTGGTTGAGCTTATAGCGGCTGATGCGGTCAGCCACCTTCTTCAGATACGAGAGCGTCAGTACCCTCCCTCTCGTCTCGTCCAGAAAATAGCCCCTGCACCCAATATCCGGCGCGTCCTCAATCTCCATACATTCCAACACAGCGCCGCACTGCCCGATGAGCTGGCACAGCGTCTGCACACCGTACAGTACCGCCGCCCCGTCGCCGCCCGCAACGACGAGTCCGTCCTGCGTTATATGCACTCGGTACTCCTGCGCATCGCACTCCGGCTCCAGCGTCAGGAAGATATCTCCTTTCCGCATTTCTCCTCTCACAACCGCGCACTCGATTCCGGCGCTTTTGCGGATACATTCCTGCAATATTTTAGCATAGACAAAACCGTTTTCCGTCAGTGTTTCGTCTATCGTGACCACTGTGTTCCAGCAGATCTCATAAGAGCCCTGTCTCTTTTCGGCCCTCTTGGGTTTTGGCAACAGATACATATATTCCTCCTGGTTTTTCGAAGAAAAATGCGAGCTGCTCTCAGAGAGCAGAGGAATTTTCCTCCTGGCTATGCCTTGAAAAAGGCTACCGCAAAATTAATGAAAGCACTCATTTTATCATCTTGCGGCAGCCTGTCACTTCCTATATCGCTTTCCCATCAGATCGCGGATCAGACCGGATCCATATAAGCCATCAGACGATCCACTGTCGTAAACGCAAGCCCGGTCACGGTATCGGCACAGCCGTAATAGACCGCGATTCTACCCGTCGCCGCATCCGCGAGCGCCGCGCACGGGAACACCACATTGGGCACATCTCCGACGCACTCGTAGATTTCATGAGGCCCTAAAATGTATCTCTTTGTTCTTCTGATCACCTTCCACGGCTCCTCGAGATCCAGCAGTGCACAGCCCATTCGATATACAAAACCATTGCATGTATTGATGACGCCGTGGTAGATCAACAGCCAGCCCTCGTCCGTCTCGATCGGCACGCTCCCCGCACCGATCTTGGTGGACTGCCACGCCGAGGCATCGCCCTTGATGGTTCCCATCACATAGCGGTGGCAGCCCCAGTATTTCAGGTCGGGGCTCTCGCTTAAGAAAATATCCCCAAACGGCGTATGCCCATTGTCACTTGGGCGGCTCAGCATATAGTAGTTATTGCGAATCTTGCGCGGAAAGAGCACACCGTTTCGGTTAAACGGCAGGAATGCGTTTTCCAGCTGGTAAAAGGTTTTAAAATCAAAAGTATACCCCACCCCGATTGTCGGATACTCATGGTAGCCGTTGCACCATGTAATATAGTACCTGTCCTCTATAAAACATACGCGGGGATCGTACCGGAAGTCTCTCTTTGCCACCTCGGGGTGAGCGCCTTCAAATACGACTGGCTCATCGGCAATATCCCAGTGAATACCGTCTTTGCTGAATCCGGCAAAGATATCCATGCTGATCGACTTGCTGTCGCAGCGGAACACGCCCGCGTACCCCTCCCCGAAGGGTACTACGGCACTGTTAAAGATACTGTTGGAATTTTTTGTCGCAAACCGCTCTATGATTGGATTTGCATGATAACGCCACACTGGCAGCTTTCCCGTATTGTCCGGCTCCTGCCACGGCATGTTTGGCAGATCTTTTCCGATTATTTTAGCCATACGCCGACACCTCTGTCTTCCATTATATTTTTTTGCGCATGTGCATCACAATGCACAAATGATTTCCATATGCGCACTGTAACGCACCTACTTGCCCATAGCGCTGTAACACGCATGCTACTTGCCCATGAACTCGTCAACCTGTCTCTGTGCCTCGTCCATAACGTTCTGCCAGCCCGCCTTCATCAATTCCTCTTTGATCTTTGGCACAACCACCTCAGGATCCTGCACGCCGGTCATCACCTCACTGCGGTAGCGCAGCCAGATCTCGCGGCAGTTTGCAAGCTGGTCTGCCACTGGGTTTGTATCAAATGTAAAGCCCAGCATGACAGAGGACTGTGCCGCCTCATTCAAAGCCTTGATCTCATCCCACTGGTTCGAGTCATCTGTGTCAAGCGTCGTAACGGTGAAGAAGGAACCCTGTGTGTAGCCTGCAAGCGCCCAGTCGTTGTTGATCTTGTGCACCCTGCCGTCAGCTGTATACTCGAAGTTCACACCCTCCTCGCCGTAGTAGAACAGGTCGCGGAGCTTTGTGTCACAGTTCACCATATCCAGCAGCTGTAAGCACTTCTCGGGATACTTTGTATTGATGGAGACCATATTCAGAGAACCACGCACTGTCTCGTTGGAGAGGATCGTCTTCTCGATCTGCTGTACGACTACGTCCTTGCCCATCTGCGGCCCCCATGCGGTCTCGCCTGCGGACTCCCAGCCCTGTGCGACACGCCACATGTTGTAGACACGTCCCTCTGTCAGCGTCGCCGCGTCCGGGTTAATGATCCCCTTCTGATACCAGTCATGTATGATCTTTAACTGATCCATGATATCCTGCTCCTCGAGCGTAAAGCACACCCGCGCATCCTGATCATCATAGCGCACGCCGAGAATCTGTGTGCCGCCGCCGATCTGGTCATACACGTCAAAGATAAAATACAGGCCGTCATTTTTCACGTATACCGGATAGTCGTTCTTATCAGTTTTCAGGGTCTCGAAGGTCTCTGTCATGGAATCCAACGCAATCATGGACTTGATGTCAAGGCCATACTCGTCAACCAGCTCCTTGTCCCAGATGGAATAGTTGGTAATCGAGCTGTCCTTGTACGTCGGAATCGCATAGATCCTGTCCTTCACGCGCACGCCGTCCCAGTACTTCTCCGGCATCAGCTCCATAAGCCCCGTCATATTAGGCTCGATCATGTCCGTGATGTCCATATAGGCCCCCAGGTTGATATCCGCGATATAGTTGTTGCCGTTTCCAAAAATGATATCATACGGCTCATTGGTACTGACGATAATATTTCTACGGTTGTCCCAGTCACCCCACGGGATAACCTCCATCTCGAGATTCACGCCAATCTTCTCGCCAATGTAGGAATTGACAGATGCAATCCATGTGTCATAGTTGCTCGGCATACCGTTTCCGATCGTCACCCATTTCAAGTTCACGATCTCCCCGCTGCCTGCGGCGTTCTGCGCGCCTGCGCTGTCCTGGCTGCCCGATGTGGAAGCCGCGCCGCCGGACGCGCTGTTATTGTTTCCGGCACTTCCAGTGTCCCCACCGCCTCCGCAGCCCGTCAGCATACCCATCGCCATCACCGCCGCAAGACCTGATGCTAATAACCTTTTTGCCTTTGTCATAATAAAATCCTCCTTCTTTTATTCTTTCACCGAACCGATCGTCAGACCGGAGATGAAATATTTCTGGAAAAACGGGTACGTACACGCAATCGGCACGATAATAACGATCGCGATGGCCATTCGCACACTCTCCGTCGGCATCGATAATTTGTACTGCTGTAAAGACAGACCGCCGTAGGGATTATTTGCGATGTACTCGATATTTTTCTGTATGTTGTTCAACAGAGACTGCAGTGTCTGCAGATTTTTGTCCTGTATGTACAGGGAAGCCTGGAACCAGTCATTCCAGTAGCCAAATGCTGCAAACATACCGATCGTCGCGATGACCGGCTTGGAGATCGGCATGACGATCTGCGACCAGATGCGGAACTGTCCCGCGCCGTCGATCTTTGCCGACTCTATGATGGAGTCCGGCACCGTCGTCCTGAAAAATGTACGGCAGATCGTGACGCTGAAGGACGAACATGCCAGAGGCAGTATCAGCGCCCATATCGTATTGCTCAACCCTAAAATATTGTTTACAACGACATAGCCTGCCAGCATACCGCCGTTAAATACCATCGGAATAAAGATCAGCCATGTGTACAGCTTTTTCAATTTGAAATTTCTCCTGGAAACGACATATCCCATCGATGTGTCCAGCGCAACCGCGATGATTGTACCTACGACCGTGACAAGGATTGACATAAAAGCCGCGTGCAGGATCATGCCACGCTCATTCCACAGGAACTTGTACGCCGAACCGGATAACGCCGAAGGAATCAGCTGGTATCCGTTTGCCCTGAGCGCTTCCTCATCCGTGATGGAGATGGAAAACACGAACAGGAGCGGAATCACACACATAATGCCAAGTATCAGAAACACGATGTTGAACACAATGTTTGTGGATTGTTTGATCTGGTTTAAGGACTGACCACTTTCTTCTTGCTTTGCCACACGAACACCTCCCTCATTATATAATCCTGTTTTCGTTGTCTAACTTGCTCACAACCCAGTTTGCAAACAAAATCGTGCCGCAGCTGCAGATTGCCTGGAAGAAGGACGCTGCCGCCGTCTGTCCGATCGGTGCAGAGGACTGGATCGCATTGTATATATAGGTATCAAAAGTCGATACGGTCGTATACAATGATGCCGGAATACGCCCTGTCACCTGATAGAACAGGCCGAAATCCGAGTTGAAGATCTTGCCGCAGTCGAGAATCAGCATCATGATGAACACCGGCTTGATCGCAGGAAGCGTGATGTGCCTTGCCTGCTGCGACTTCGTCGCGCCGTCCATGACCGCCGCCTCATAGAGCGAGGGATCGATTCCCGTGATACTTGCCAGATAGAGCACCATGCCGTAGCCCATGCCCTTCCAGGTGTTCAAAAATACCAGGATAAACGGCCAGTACTTAGGCTCCTGATACCACATGATCCGCTCTCCGCCAAGCTTTGTGATGATCCCGTTGATGTAGCCTCTCTCCGGTGTCAGCAGCGCATAGACGAAATAGCTGATGACAACCCATGACATGAAGTAAGGCAGAAACATCATGGTCTGGTACACCTTAGACCCCTTCTTGTTGCGCATGCTGCTTAACATCAGCGCCCCGCCCACCGCAACGCTCGCGCTGATGATAATAAACGCGATGTTGTAGAGAATGGTGTTCCTAAGAAGCATGGTAAATGAGTTTGAAGTAAAGAAATAGTTAAAATTGCCAAATCCCGCCCATTCACTGTGCAGCAGGTTGTAGATAAACCCATGCCCGCCAGGCTGCAGCTTGTAGTTTTTAAACGCGATGATAATACCGAACATTGGCAAATATGAAAAGATCATAAACCAGATCAATGTCGGCAGTGACAACAGAAACAGCTCCGTATCGTCGCGCGACCATCGCTTCCACCAAGGCTTGCCAGAGTTTACCCTCCCTCCGTCAGATGTTTTGCGATTTCCCATTTGTTGTACCTCCTTTTTCTTTATTTCTGTTAACATCAGATTAACGCTTGTAAATACTAATGTCAATAAAAATTAACATTTTCATTATTATATCCAACTCAAATATACAATTTTTGTCGATACCTACCCATTTTTCATTACAAAACAGGGTAATATGTGCAGTATACACAATTACATTTGTTATCATTATACAATAACGAATGTAAATTTCACTTTTCATGTATACAGCCCATATGTAAAACATGCTGTTCTTTCAACCTTGCTGACACTAAAGTACCAGCACTTTGTATATACGCTGATTTGTTTTTCCAGTCCGCGCGCTTCAAAAGCATACGTTCTGACGAAAAATACTGCCTATACCGCAACAATTCATCAAATTGTACATCTGTATTAACATTTGTAAACTATTTGATTGTTTTTTGTCTGTCACTATGCTATAATAGATACTGGAAAACACCTTGAGCAAACTGGCGGCAATTCTATATTATATATATGATGGCGCCGTCTTTACAAATGTATACAAAAATAAAGATTTTATTCAAATGTTTCTGATGCCTGTTAATTTTACTGATGAAATAGAAACGCTGACAGAAAGGAAGATTCTATTTATGGAAAAAATCACGATGAAAGATATCGCGGATGCGCTCAACATATCCAGAGTCACCGTCAGCAAAGCCTTCAACAACCAGGCCGGCGTGTCGGATGCCCTGCGGGAGCTAATTTTTGCAAAAGCAAAGGAGCTTGGCTATGCCAAGCTCCCCTATCAGATTATGGAGCAGTCCCAGGAAGAACAGCGCACTATCTCCCTGGTCGTGTCAAGGCCGGACTCTGCGCTGTTCTGGACGAACATCATTCACCGCATGGCGCAGGAGCTTGCCAGTTACAATGTCAACCTGCTCTACACCTATGTCCCCTCAAATTACTCAAAAGACTTTACCCTGCCATCCATTCTCTCGAGCGGAAACGTTGACGGCATTGTCGTGCTGAATGTGTACAGTGAGGAAATTTTAAATATGATCAACGCGCTTCCTGTGCCAAAGGTTTTCCTCGACACGATCCCGTCCCTCACAGACGCACAGTTAAGCGGCGATCTGCTTTTAATAGAAGGTTTCCGCACGGAATCCAAGATCACGGATCTGCTGATACAAAACGGGCACACCGAAATCGGTTTTCTGGGCGATATCGACTACGCGATGACCAACAAAGAACGCTATCTGGGCTACTGCGACTGCATGAACAAGCACGAGCTGATCGTCCGCTCGGAGTACTGCCTCACAGGGCGCATCGACATCTTTTCTTATGACAAGAAGCTGTACGCCTTTCTCGACGAGCTGAAAAGCTGGCCGACCGCCTTTGTGTGCGCAAGCGACTACGTCGCCAACTTCGTGCAGGCTTACCTCAACAACAGCGCGCACCGCCTGCCGCACCCCGTCACGCTCACCGGGTTCGATAACATGGGTGAGTACACCAATGTCGCCGGGCGCATCATCACCGCCAATGTCCCCACCGAGCTGCTCGGCAAGCGGCTTGCGCTGCAGCTGCTGTTCCGCTCGGAACATCCGGAGGCGCCCTACGAACTGATATTCGTCAAACCGACCATCATCGTTCCGTACGCGAAGGAATGATTCAATACTTCAATCCTAATGGGAAGATCCGGGAAATCCGTTTGGTTTTCCCGGAGTTATTCCGTCAAAAGCCCCAGTTCCCTGCGCCGCCTGTTATAGTTATTCGCACCGCCCGGCCACGCAATCTGCGCACCCCACTGCTTTGACTGCGCAAGTCTGCTGTCCGCATGCTCCAGATCGGAAAACAGCGCACACAGCGCCTTGTCGATCTCCTCCCGGTTCCCATTCCGGAACACCATATCCTCCGAAAGCTTTGCATCGCCTACCGGCAGCTGGCAAAGCTCACTGATATCCGTTTCAAAATATGCCTTATAATTCCCAATCAGCATATAACAGCACATACTGTCCCCGGCAAAGAACAGACAGGCCAGATTTCCAGAGCCCTGATGAAGCACAAGCGTCGAATGAAAGGGACGATAAACCGTCTTCTTTAACCGCTTGACATACTCTCCCTCTCCCTGAAATTGAAAATCCATCGCAAAATACACATACTGTCCGTCCAATGTCTGATCCATCAGCTGCACCACCTGACCAGGCGTGAGCTCTTCCCTGGAAAAAAACTTGCCCTCGCCATTCTCCCTGCGGACGCGCACCCACTGCGTCCACTGCAAATCCACTTCGAGTTTCCCTGCCAGACACCCGCTGCGCCCCTTCGCAGAAGCAGCGCCTTTTGGAGCCTGATCCGGCGGCGGAAAGAGACGCGCCCGCAGGCCGCTTAGAAAACTGCCTATTTTCCCTGAAATTGCTTGAATGATACCCATATTGATTCTCCTCTGGTTTTTTGTTAACATTTATTTGAAGGTGCGCAGCAGCCTTCATAAATCACAGCTCCACGCGCTCCGACACCACCCTGCACCGCTTCCTATAGCATGCGATACCGTACCGGTAAATGGTTTGCATGCCGTCCCTGACCAGTGTTTCTTCATATCGCCTGCTTCGAATCTGCCGCATTGCCTCATTCCCGATAATGCTCCGGAGCATACCCTTTGCTTCCTCAAAATTCTGCCCTGTCGCCCCCTTTAACGTGATGGATATGACCGGAAATTTGCCCATATACTCTGCGCAGAGCTCCTTCTCCTGCGAAATCTCGAGCCCGTCAAAAAGCGCGTGGTTGTCAAACGGCGCGATATCGCTTCCTGTCTCGAAAAAGTATTTTAACATACTCATATTCAAGTTTTTCCCAAATCGCCTGGGGCGCGTAAATAAATTTACCTTCGCGAAATTTTCCAAAAACTCCCGAATCAGCCCCGTCTTGTCTACATAGTAATATTTCTGCCTGCGCATTTCCCTGAAATTTTCAATTCCCGTCGGGAGCCTCGTTCCAATCGCCATAGCTTACTCCTTCCCACCAGTCCTGTTCCTGCCAATCCAGCCAGCCGCTGCACTCCCCTGCCATCAGTATAACACACATTGATAAAAAAGCGCACCAAAATGTTTCCTCACCAGCTTTCTTATTTATCGCACATATAATCGTCCAGCTCTCCTTCATCTGCTTTTGAAATCATAAACTAACTATCGAACATACGTTTCAGGAAAACCTGTTCCTGTGCCTTCATCACATCTGATGCTTTATTGGACGGAAGCGGTGTATCAGTATACTCAATGCAGGCATGTGACGGCATACTCCGCAACGAGTCTCTCCACCTTCTGTATCTCCTGTGGAATGCGTATTTTCCGCGGACACGCTTCCACACAGGGCATCTGTACACACTCACGGCAGTGCCTTGCACTCCCGGCAATCCCAAGCCCCAGCTTCTTTAACGCCCAGTAATCCTTCCCCAGATAAAAATACTGATACTGGCGAAATACCGTATGGATTTCTGTGCCACATGGGCAGACACACCGCTGGCACCGGTCGCACGGAATCGGCGTATACTCTCTTTCCAGCACAGAGAGCACCTCCTCAAAAGACATAAGCGCCGGCCTCCTGGCCTCAGTGTCCCACCCAAAAGCGGCATCGACCTGCGCTTTCGTTCCAAGTCCGATCAGCACGCTCGACACAGGATAGGACAGCACAAAACGAATCAGTGTCTGCTCGGAAAACCGCGCCGGAAGAAGCCCCGCAGCGTACACCTTGTTCACCAGAAACCCCTTCCCGCGAAAGGCCGCCTCCGCGCGAACCCTGTCGAGCATGCCCCGCTCCAGCAGATTCCCGCTGCCCTGCAGCACATCTACACGGTCATCGCGCGCACCGCGCAGCAAAATGTCATAATAGTGCGTCGCGATCCCCACACAGCCGATTTTCCCCTCGGCCTTCAATTCCGCGAGCGCCTCCAGCGCACCGCCGCTGCCAAACAGTTCCTCCTCATGCTCCGCGTCAGCCTGATGGACAAAGTAAATATCCGGCGTCGTCCCCAGATTCTCACAGGAAGCCTCCACCGCCCGATACATCTCACCGCCGCCAAAAAAGCGCGCCTTGTCCGAGATGACAAGGTTCTTTCTGCCCACGCGCGCCGCAAACTTCCCGAGCTTAATCTCTGCGTCCCCGTATTCTGGTACGATTGCTGTATCGTACAAATTGCAACCCAGACGGTATGCGTACTCCATCACCGCGAGCGCCTCCTCCTCGTCCAGATTATAATAATCCGGCAGAACCGGAATATTTCCCTGTAAAATGGGAATCGTCCCAAAACTGATTTCAGACACCTTTAACCCTGTACTCCCTAACCTGCGGTAATTCATCATTGAATCTCCTATTTTGCAATAAAGCTTTGTTATCGCTCAAAATTTCCGATTACTTCCTTACACCCGTAAAACGCCCGCTCGCCAACCTGTACACCCGCCGGCACCTGAATCCCGGAAACACCCCTGCAAAATGCAAACGCCTCCCTGCCGATGGTTTTCAGAGTGGAGGGCAGTCTGACCATTTTCAGACTATGGCACCGGTAAAAAGCGCGCTCCGGAATCTCCTCCACCCCTTCGGGAATCAGGATTTCCTCCAGCGCAGTGCAGTTTTCAAATGCGCGCGTGCCAATCGCCCTGAGATTTTCGGACAACTCCACACTGCGCAGCAGGCCGCAGCCTGAAAACGCATGTGCGCCAATATATGCCACGCCGTCAGCCTGCCTGACCTCCCGCAGCCACTTGCAGCCCGCAAAGGCGCGCGCGCCAATCTTCGCCACTGTTTTGGAAAACGTGACCGTCGTCAGCAGATTTCCGTCCTGGAAAGCCCCTTCTCCGATCGCTGTGATGCCATCGGCAAGACGAAGCCTGGAAATGTTTCCCGTGCACTCCATAAGCACGCCGTTCCCGTCGGTCTTAAAACAGTTCAGACTGTCCGTCACGGCCTGCTTAGCCAGCGGCGGCAGCGCGCGCTCACGGTCTGCCAGACCTGTAAAAAATATAGTTTTTCTGTCTGGCAGTGTTATCTTACGCAGGTTGATACAGTTGCGGAACGCGTACTCCTCCACCTGCACATATCTAAATCTGCTGCCCCGAACCATTTCTGACGGAGTGTCTGACCCTGCCTTCTCAACACAGTTATCCCGAACCATTTCTGACGGAGTGTCTGACTCTGCCTTCTCAACACAGTTATCCCGAATCATTTCTGCCGGGGTGTCTGGCTCTGCGTTTTCACAACTGCTGCTCTGAACCATTTCTGACAAAGAATCTGGCTCTGCGTTTTCACCCTTATCTCCTACCGCCGAAAAACAAATACCCGTGATATCCAGACCGTTTGCAAATGCCCAGCCGCACAC
>CAJUQZ010000029.1:0-18755 GCA_910588755.1 uncultured Lachnospiraceae bacterium
ACTGGCACAAATCATGCGGCTCACAAGTCTAATTTCTGACTGGATAGAGCACTAGAGGGAATGCTCAAGTGCGTGCTGCTTGACCAGATGACGGACGGCTGGCAGGCGGTGTTTTCCAGCGAGGTGGGGTTTGATGCGCTCTTATATCGTTCTGCCACAGACGGATTGTAAAAACTTGGATTTTAGGATATGAAAAATATGGGCAGAAAGCGTGAGCTGGAGGGGGACACATCAAACGCCAGGTAATACAACAGGACCAGTTGGGAGATTTGCGTTACGCATTGGATTCTAAATGTCCTTTGATACCATACAGATATCCTTTTCCATTGGCAGGGTTGCCCTGGTAGGGCAGTGATATTAAGCCCTCGCTGGCGTTGAGCGCGCATTGTATCAGTGTTTTGGTCAGGTCTGGAACGTCAGTTCTCGACAGCGCCTCGTCAATTCCGATCCAGAGCACTTCACTGTTTTCGTCGTGGTCAGATGCAGGTTCACCAGAGATGTAATCCGCCTCAAAGGCGATATACCAATCGTGGGCGTTAAAACGGATGCCAATGATATTCTTTGGCTCGACGACGATGTTAGTCTCTTCAAGGTACTCCCGCTTTACGGCCTCCTGTGGTGTCTCACCGTATTCGACATAGCCGCCAGGGATGATCAGCTTGCCTTTTCCTGAACCATAGGTATGGCGTGCTAGCAGGACCTTGTTGTCCCTGATGACGACTCCGGTCACGGACTGGCACCAGTTTGTGTTGTTGCTTTCCATCTAAATTCCTCCTGAGTTTTATGAGTGTTTTTTAAGGCTTAGGCAATGTTATTTTGATTCCTTCCATAGAACATGCTGCCGCCGGCGCGCCATGTGCTTTTCCATGCCGTTTACCTTGTGCTGATAATTGTCACACCGCCATCGCTTTTGAAGCCCAGCCTGTCCGGCGCCCAGCTCAGTAAGCGCATAGGCTTCATACGGTGTTGCAGGGCGTATGCTGCAATATGGGCAGTCCGGATCGCCACAGGTTGGGTCCAGCCATTCTAGACAGGACATGCATGCCCAGGAATCGTACCGGTCAAACTGTATGAGCGATTTTTCCCCGCACAGGGGACAGACGGACTCCCCCGAAATATAGCCGAGCTGTTTCCATTTTAATCGTTTTTTGCGGGCTTTTAGATAGTTTTTTCTGTTTTTCATTTTTCATCACCATAACTGTAAGCATTCTTGATGTTTATAGTATTACGCAATATTTTCTTTAAGCCGCCACCATATATGCGTCCTTCATCTTCAATTTCATTTTTGCCAATGGTCTTGAGTAATTCCCATATTTTATAGACGGAACCGGAGTTTGCAAGGATAGCCTGCTGTAAGGGCTCCTTGGGGTAAAGCATTAAGTATGCGTTTGTAGCAATTGCGTACATAGTTTCAGCAAGGTGATCTCGTCAGTGTCCAATATACCGTGTCCAAATGAACCTCTGTTTTGGACGGCGAATACCCTTTGTCCTTCAAAAAGGATGTTATTGCTGCAAGCTGCCGCCGTTCCTGGGTATTACAAATAATAGGATCTGCATCGGCTCCGCATAGCCGGTCGGCTACTATTGTGGAGGACCGCAAAATTTCCTTTTCATCTGGAGTGCGTTGAGCTGACAACCATGTAAAAATATCAGGATCAACCATTTTTATCCCTTTCCTCGCAACAGTTTATTAAAGTTATTAAATGTATATGTTTCGTTGTCTCAAACTTAATATAATTTGTTTGCGGTTTACTGTTATTATAATGGCAGGCCTGCGATTTTTCAATAACAAAAGGCCAGATTGCGACAAAAGGGAATGGAGATTTCCGGGCAGTGGTGTTTTTTGATGTGGCTTTCATGATGCGATCCACATATTAAGCGCAATTAATGCCACCAGGAAGCAGACATTTGCCACAGTGAAGAGCAGGATATAGGCTCCCTTGCGCCCGCCGTCTTCCTTTGCTACATATTTGTATGAAATCAGGCTGGCCATAGACGCAATCAGGGTTCCAAGCCCGCCTAAGTTGGTGCCGATAATAAGACCGGCAAAGTCCTCCGTGAAGCCTGACAGAAGCAGTGCTGCCGGTACATTGCTGATGACCTGGCTTGCAATGATGGCGGTGTAAACCTCCCGCCCGGTGATGACATTTTGCAAAAAATCACAGAACAGGGGTATTCTGCCCACATTTCCGATAAAGATAAAGAAGCCCGCAAATGTGAGAAGCAGCGAATAGTCAACCTTTGCAAGCACCTGTCGGTCTGCTGCGGCAAGCACGAGAAGGACCACGCAAAATATCGCCTGCCACGGCAGAATATGCCCTACAGCAAGCAGGCAGAGGATAAACAGAATCAGGTACATTATAAGCGAATATAGCGTGGTGTTTGCATCTTTTTCCTGTTCTGCCTGCTCCTGTCCCAAAGCATTTTTCAGCTTAAAATCCTTTGGGCATGTGCGGCCCTGCAAAATGCTCCAGCCCATCAGGAGTACCAGGGACAGGATAGTATAAGGCATCATCAGACCAAGAAAGGCGCGGACAGAGAGCCCTGCTTTTCCATACAGGTACAGGTTCTGCGGATTGCCGATTGGAGTCAACATACTTCCTAAGTTGGCAGCAATTGTCTGCATCACGACAACCGGAAGGAGTAATCGCTTTTTGTGCGTTTCTCCCAGCAGGTCAAGCACTGTAAATGTAAATGGTACAAATGTAATGAGTGCGACATCGTTTGTGATCAGCATACTAGAGAAGAAACACAGAAGAACCAGTGTCAGGATAAGACTTTGCCCGCTTCTTACGTGTTCGAGCAGCTTCTGTGCAATCTGTCCGAATACGCCTATTTGCTGGAGTCCGGCCATGACGCACATTAGGCAGAACAGGATTGCCAGTGTCCGAAAATCAATATATCCGAGATATTCCCTGTCAGGCGCCACCCAAAAGGACGAGATGGCTGCCAGCACGAGGGAGACACAAAGTACGGTTTCTTTTTTGATAAATGCGGTTATCTTTTCTGTCATTTTCAGATTATATCCTCCCATCCTTCAGGCAATGAAAGCCAGACATTTTATCCGAAATAAAAGGGATTATTTTGACAACATTATACGCAAAGGCTGGAAAAAATACAATGTTATTTGGTAATTTTATGGTAAAATATGATATTGGCAATATTGTTTAAAAGTTACAACAGGTGATGCTGTCATGATTGTAAATTTTCAGCGCATCATGTATAATATTTTTATTTGATATGCAGACAAACGGGAACTGCAGAAATATAAGGGACTTGTTGATTGAACGGATATTTTGAGAGGACACATATATGATCTATATTTTCACGGCACTCTATTGTGAGGCCAGTGTTTTGATCCGGCGGTTTCAGCTGGTAAAAAATCAGCAAATCACATGGTTTCAGGAATTTTATAATGAGACAGCCGGCATCCGGCTTGCGGTTACAGGGGTGGGTGAGATTGCGGCCGCAGCTGTGGTAAGCAGTGTGTGTACGATGTACGGACCTGACAAAGGCGACCTGCTCCTCAATGTGGGAATCTGTGCGCATACCACAGGAAATAACGGGATTTTCCTGTGCAATAAGATTGTGGAACTGGCGACGGGCAAGACCTATTTCCCGGATATGCTGTGTCGCCACGATTTTAGTGAGGGAACCATTTTGACGGGAATGCGCCTGTGGAATGCGGGGAATACAGAAAACGCAGGGAGTACAGAGCCGGGAATGTGCCTGTGGAATGCGGGGGATACAGGAACCGCAGAGACTGAAGTGCAATCCGGGGAGGCAAAAACCAAAAAGCATTTATGGAATGCAGAGGAGTCTGGCGGGTATCTGTATGACATGGAGGCGGCAGCGGTCTATCAGGCGGGCATTCATTTTTTTGGGCCGCATCAGATGAGTTTTCTGAAAATAGTGTCCGACAGCGGCGTTTTATCAGAGGTATCCCAGGAACAAACGTTGCACCTGATGGAGCAGTATCAGGACTCCATCGCGGACTATATCGGGAAAACTGCCGCCATAATACAAAAAAACTGCTGCCGGAAGCATCAGAACAGGGAGGACGAGAGGTTGATTGAGACTTTCTGCACAGACCTGCACTGCTCGAGGACAATGCGGGCGTCTGTAGAACAGTATATCCGGTATCTGGCCCTGTCGGGAATTGATTATGCCTGTGTGATACAGGAATTTTACGACAAAAAGCAGCTTCCGTGCAGGGATAAAAGAGAGGGGAAGCGATATTTTGATGAGTTTCGGCGAAGATTATTTTAACCCGTTTTTTTCACATATCTATGTAGAAAAGTCGGTCAGGAACCATGCGCGCACGCAGAAAATCCTGGCAAAGTTCCCGTCGGCAAAGATTATTGAAATCAGCCACTACAAGGATGTATTCTGCCGGAGCAGACAGAATGTCCCACTGCAACACCGTTCACAGAAGCTGATTCTTGCCGCCAGGAAAGGCGCGCTGCTCTACGAGGGGGCGCCTGTGTGCCAACGTTTTGGCAGTGAGCATTTTTATTACTGTTCCTGCGTGATGAACTGTGTGTATGACTGTGAGTACTGCTATCTAAAGGGAATGTACCCGTCCGCGAACATCGTTGTGTTTGTCAATCTAGAGGAGATCTTTGCCAAGGTCGAGCGGGTATTGCAGGAGCACCCGCTGTATCTGTGCGTTTCCTACGATACAGATTTGCTGGCGATGGAGCAGCTCATTGGCTATGTGCAGGAGTGGTGCGCCTTTGCTGAAAATAATGAAAAGCTAAAAATTGAGATTCGGACAAAATGTGCAAACAAATGTTTGAAACAAAGCGCCGTTGCGGTTCCGGGTGTGATTTATGCGTTTACGCTTTCGCCGCAGGCAGTGATTGAGGCCTTTGAGCATCATACCCCATCCCTGTTAGAGAGGCTGTCCTGTGCATCGGCGCTGCTGCGGGCGGGCTGTCAGGTGCGGCTTTGCTTTGACCCGATGATCTATGTGCCGGACTGGCAGAAACACTATGCAGCGATGTTAGAGCAGGTATTTGCCACAGTTGATGTTGACAGGATTGTGGACGCAAGCGTCGGGACATTTCGCGTTTCACAAGATTATTTGAAGAATATGAGAAGGCAGCTGCCAGAGTCGCCTGTGATCTGGTTTCCGTTTCAGCGCGAGGACGGATACTGTCATTATCCCGATGAACTGATGGAACAGATGGAGACCTTTTTAACAAAAAGAATGGAACAGAAAATTCCCAGGGAGAAGATTTTTCGATGGAAGACATGACAATGGAAGTTATGACATTAAAAGATATGATAAGAAATGATATAAATAAAAATGATATAAATAAAAATGATATAAATAAAAATGATATAAATAAAAAAGCGGCAATTGTGACCGGGGCCTCCTCGGGGATTGGCTATGCCATCAGCCGGAAACTGGGCGTACTTGGATATGAGGTTTACGGGTTTGGCAGGGATTTTAGCAAAACGGAATGGAAAGCGGAGGACTGTGTGCATCCGGTCGTCTGTGATGTGCTGGATACGGACAAATTATGCGCCTGTATCAAGCAGATTACGGCGCAGCATCCGGTGCATGTGCTGGTGAACAATGCGGGGGTGGGTTATTATGGGCTCCATGAGGAATTGAACCCTGATAAGATTAAGGCGCTGGTGCGGACCAATCTGGAGGCACCGATGATTCTGACGCAGCAGCTTATGCGGCACCTAAAGAAAAACGCAGGTTATATCATCAATATTTCATCTGTGACAGCAGGCCAGTCCAATCCGCACGGCTGTGCTTATGGCGCTACCAAGGCAGGGCTTGCCAGCTTTTCCCGCAGTTTGTTTGACGAGTCGCGCAAATACGGTATCAAGTCGGTGACAATCGCCCCGGATATGGCACAGACAGATCTGTATCGTCATGCCAATTTCCAGGAAGGGGATGAGCCGGAGTCGTATCTTCTGCCGGAGGATGTTGCGCAGGCGGTGGAATGGATTCTGGGCCAGCGGGAGGGCGTCATTGTCACGGACATCACACTGCGGCCAAAGCTGCACCGGATCAGGCGGAAAAACTAAGCAGATGCTTTGGCAGTACAATTTATCCGCCAATGCCAGCCATCCGCCATTCGTGGGCATAATAGTTGTACCGCAGGCGGAATGTTTTTTGCATACCATACAGAAATGCAGTGCAGATAAAGTTTGCGCCAAGAGAGCTGCGTTCCTGGTCTGTTGAGATGATTTTTTCGATATTGATCGTGACGACTTCGCCATTCCGGTCCCGGAAACGAAAACGCATCGGCGTGATCTTTCCGTCCGTGTCTGTACATGAGATCATCTGTACCGGCGTATCTATGCACAAGATGGTTTCCATGACAATTCCTCCAGCGTGCGGTGCAGCATGAAACAGCTGATAATCTATTTGATATTATGATGCCCGTTTTTGCTGGAATTATGTTATTTTAAGATCAGTCTGGCCATGTGTTTTGCGTAGCGTTTTAATTCTGCTAACATACCTGGCAGCATGGCTGATACGAAGTTCACCATGATCATAGCTGGTCAACTGTTTGGTCGTGTTGTCAGGGAGTGTGCTCATGTATGGCTTGTCCTAGTACAGCACCTGCTATTTGCACAAGTCCTGCGTTGTCGTCAGTCAACAATGCCACCGCATCGCCGTCGAAATTTTGTCTAGCACTGGCACAAATCATGCGGCGCACAAGTCTAATTTCTGACGAAATGGAGCACTAGAGCGTGTTTGCCTTGTAGTCATACAGGTGGGGATTTTATGAATAATAATTGATTTTAAAATAGCTGCTCGCCCAAATATTTGTCATGTGGTACAATCAAACATTTTTCGATAGAATTCCAGTAGCTGCTGTAAAGATTTTTTTGTGCCGTACCATAGTTTTCTTTTGTATCAAATTCCCAATAGAGCATGTATTTGACACTTTTTACAACACGGGTGATTTCAAGAGGGGGAAGACCTTCCCTGATCTGTTCCATGTCAATGCGATATCCCCTCTTGATAAGCCTGAGCAGCAAAAGGCCTTCTTGCTGTTCCAGAAAGCCTTTTGCTTCAAACATCAGTTCTTCAAATTCAGACACCTTTTGCGGTTTCACTTGATAAATACATATTTCGGTAAATGGCATAGCTTTGTTTTCTCCATTTATTAAATTAATTCCAACGCTCTTTTATACAGCGCGTCCAATTCACAGCCACAGCTGCCACATTCTTCGTTGGCCTGCTGGATTGCCGATTTCAGGGTATCTATGTCAACCTTCCCTTCTAACCATTGTTGGGCCGGGACAGAGATCAAATCCCAGCTAGATGCAGCGAACTTTTCCATGATTGAGCATAATTCTTCCATGATGATACTCCTTTCAGATTGGTAGCTATTGGTGGGGCATTCGTAACAGTTGCTAAAATAGTAACATATCATTGATAGGATTACAATGTTTTTTTGGGGTTAAGGTGGTGATTATAGCATATGAATAGACGGTGTTTGGTCAGGTTAGAGGTGAATTTTGTGCGTTGAAACATTCTCGAGGATTGAAAAGGCGGGCATATATGATATAATCAGGGTAAACGGTACGAACATCAAAAGGGTTCAAAGCATGCCAAGAACAGTACGCATCGGCAGCAGGATTTTGCGACGATCATCACAAATGGATATTTTTATGTGTTTAAGACGGTCCTTGTAAAGGAGTGGTGGGAAGACGCTGAACATGGGTATGGTAGAATCGTTTGCAGGCCACAGCGATCAGGAAAACATGTGCTGATCGGGGGAGGAACAGTTTGACAGCAATCAACTATTTTTATAATAATTATCTGCGGGATATCGGTTTGGATGAGATAGAATGCTGCATGGATTCATTTTTTATGATAGAAGACAAGGAAACCATGCAGGCTTTTACCGATGAGGTCGAGGCCGTCTATATGGAAGTATTAAACGGTACACTTACCATGCAGGAAGCAGCGGATATATATATCGGACGCAAATTGTCAGAACAGAGCGCTGAGGATGTGGTAAGGACGTTTTATGAATTGGGTGGAGAAAAGAGGAAATTTCGCACAATCTGGTATTTTTTTCACAATTATCTGGGGTTAAGGATTGACTGGCTGGCGTTTAAAAATAGTGTCGCGTATTTTATGGCGTGGGAAAATATGGAGTCACTTAAAAAGCAAATTGCAGCATTGTACATCGGAAATGACACGGAACCCAAGCGGCATGCGGCTTATATAGAAAGCCGTATTGAAAAACTTTCTGAATGGGGAAATGAGGAACGCATCAGGGAATTTCAAAAGGAAATAGATGCATTCTGCGCACTGATTCCGGACCAGGCGCTTATAAGGGAGACAGCACACAGGCTTGGCGGGGATATCAAGGTGCCTGTGAAGAAGGCGGTGAGTGTGATAAAGTTGCTGTATGATAAAAGTACCCAAAAGATCCTATGAAGGCGAAGGTCTTGTGTGGCCTGGGACAAGAGTGGGCAGTCTGTTAAGGATAGAAATGGAGGCAGGATCAATGGATGGCAAATTACGGAATATGGCGTCTGTGTATATCACAAGCGGCGACAGAATGCTGCTGCTTTTCAGGCAGGGCGGCAGGGTGGTGAATGATGTGTGGGTGGGCTCGGCCGGCGGGCATTTTGAGGCGTCTGAGCTAAACGATGCGAGAGCCTGTGTGCTGCGAGAATTGGAGGAGGAGCTTGGGCTTAGGGCGTGCGATATTCATGACTTGTCCCTGCGCTACATCACTTTGCGCAGGTCAAATGGGGAAATCCGGCAAAATTATTATTTTTTTGCAGTGTTAAACCAGGGAGTGGACGAGAACCTTGCATCAAATGAGGGGATCAGCAAGTGGTTTGATTTTTCGGAGCTTGCGTCATTGGACATGGCCTACACTGCTAGATATGTGATCAATCACTATCTGCAAACCGGACGGGAGACAGACGAGATTTACGTGGGGGCAGCAGACGGGGAAAAGGTGGTATTTACCGTGATTCCGGAATTTTAATCAGGATAAGGCAATGTGTGCGTTGCAGTCTGGTATTGTCAAACTGTAATGTGTGGGACAAATCAGTGCAAACAGGGACAGGATTTTCCATATGCCATCATTTACAATGACAGTATACACAGGAGGAGCAGGAAGCGATAAAGCTATACATGCGTAAGCAGACAGTAAAATGCTACACATGGAGAAGCGGGCGGCGAAAAGCTATGTGCGGAAGGAGTTGGCAGCAATGTCATTGCAATGGATTCAGCAGGCGATTAATTATATGGAGCAGCACATTTGTGAGGATATTCACTATGATGATGTGGCAAAACATGTACACATGTCGAATTATAATTTTCATCGCACATTCAGCCTGGTTGTCGGTATGACTGCCAACGAGTATATCAGAAGCAGGCGACTTACCCTGGCGGCGCAGGAGCTGCAAACGACGGATTTGTCGGTCATTGATGCTGCGCTCAAATATGGTTATGAATCGCCAGAGAGCTTTTCAAAAGCTTTTTCGCGGTTTCACGGCTCATCGCCAAAGCAGGCAAAACAAAATGGCGCAAGGCTGCATCTGTTTAATCCTCTTGTGATTAAAATAACCTTGGAGGGTGGTAGTATTATGGAGTACAGAATGGAACACAGAAAACAGCAACAGTTTATCGCGCGGGTAATGGCCTTCCCAAGTGAGATTATCAATGATGATAATGATCACAGCATTTCCGATTTTTGGGCAGCATGCTACGACAAAAATCTGATTGTACCCATGCAGCAGCTTCGTGCGGAGGGAAAAAAAGACCTGTACGGGCTGTGTGGTCCCACACGGGAGAATGAAACCCACTTTAACTGTGGGATCGGTGTTCTTGTCGATGAGGATACCGACATGGAAGGTGTGCAGCGCCTGCTAGAAGACGGTTATGTGATGTGGCAGACAGAGCCGGCAGACTATGCAGTCTTTCAGTGCATGGGGACTGACGGGGACTGCATCAGTGAGACATGGGGTAAGTTCTACAAGGAGTTTCTCACACAGACAAGTTATGAGCAGACAGAAGATACGGACTATGAGCTGTATTATGAGAAGGGCGAGAGCGGTTTGTTCTGTGAGCTGTGGATTCCAGTCAGGAAAACCAATTAAGTACTATTTGTTAGCTTGATTTTGTTTTAAGGACAAAAGTAGTTCGGGAAGGGATTCTATGATTGCAGAAGCGTCTGGATTGGGCTATAATTAATTATAGAAAAATTAGCCAGTGGTGGCGTGGAGCAGGGGGTGGTAGCGGTGGCAGCGCATGGATTTGGCCGGAAGCTCTGGTTTCTGGTAGTGGGGATTGTGATTGGAACTGGAATCGGGCTGACAGTGCCCAAAAACGCTCAGCCGCAGGTAAGCGGGGAAGACGCAGAAGCTTCGGAAACTGTGATGACAGTGGTCGAGTATCCGTTTGGCTGCTCGACAGAAGGCTGGTCGCTCGTCCTGTGTGAGATGGACGAGGACCATATGCGCAGTGGTCGTGAGCTTAGGCTGTATGACGAGACTGGAAAACTAGTGCAGGTGATACCATGCAGTATGGAGGCAGAGGCGCTTACATTTCGCTTTGACAGGTTGTTTCACTATTATGGAAATGACAAGGACCTGGTCATTTTCCCCGCAGATGCGGCCAAGACGGGCGCAAATGGGCTCTGCTATCCGTGGGAGGACAAGGAGAGGTGCTTTTCGAAGGAGCCTGTGGAGGTTCCCTGGTACGAGGAATGCGAGGCATATGACAATGTGTTTATGGTGTCCCGGACTGTCGGAAACGTTGCGATCAATACACTTTGCCGGATCAATGAGGAGCGCAGGCAGGTGGTGGAGCTGCGCAAGTGGACGTTGACCCTGGAGCGCAGTGCGGATGAAAACTCTAACGCGCGGGAGCTTCTGCAAATCTGGGATTGTCTAGAGCAGAAGGATCTTTATTTCGGGTATGTGGAGCGCGATGCGCTGGGAAATCTGGTGAATGATAAGTATTATCAGTTTCTGTTCAAGGATGACCTGCACCATTTCTGGGAATGGGAAGATGATGAAGGGATCGCACTTTGCCGTGTCACACAGGACGGCGTGGAACACTTGACGTATACGGACAAACAGGCACTTCTGGCGGAGTTTGGATTTGAGGGACAAAAGCCCTTTTATGAGTATTATGATGTGTTTCATAACTGTGTACTGGAGCTGTATTTTGATGCCAGAAAGAAGCAGGGCTGTGGCATTTTCTATGATTATCAGTACAATTATGATCTGGAGAAGGTGACGCGCTGCTGGGGGTTCTGCTTTGATGGGGTGGCGCGCGGGCAGTGGGATGAAGATACCTTTTCCACGCTTTCCTACGACGGCCGGGATGCCAGGAGGGATAACGTGTCGGGATACCAGGAAAATTATGTGTATACGGACGACGGAAGGCTGTCTTCCTATGAGGCGAGGGGAACCGTGGTGGATTATGGGGAGGACGGACCGTGGGAGGATACGCTGCTCTCGATGGACTACGTATACCGAAATGACAGTACATTGAATTATAAACATTATACACATCACCATATCCTGTTTGGCACAACGTACTGCGGACAGTCCATCTATTATGACAGGCAGGGAAGGCCCGCCTGGCGGTATGCCTATGTCACGCACGGAAGCTATAACTTTTTTTATATTTATAAGGACAACAGCACCAGGCCGGCCTATTGCTTGTGGCTGGATATGAATGGCGGAAGCGTGGAGTCAGCGATGACAGTCTATTGAATCACACGGGAAATATGAAGCGCAATAAGTAGTTGGCCGCGTATGTGCAACAGTCATTTATGCAGGACTTTGGTAGATAATTTGGCCAATCAACCGTCGATGCTTAGATCACGAAAATGTTCAAAATTCCCCGAAAAGACAAACTCGATCACATAATCCGTGTCGCAGTATGCGATGGTATGACAGCCAGTGTCTTTTAAAAAGATCCAGGGAATCGTCATGGTTTCAAGCAGTTTCAGACATTCTTTTGTGGTCAGGGTTCCGTATACCTCCTGAAAGACCGCATTGCTGACAATATACTGCGCAATCAGCGACAGCCTGCTTTCATATACGCGGGCAAGCTTAGCTGCGGTATCCTCAAAGACACAATCTAATGTCTCGCAGCTGAATTGTATGTTGTTTATTATCATGGAATAGCACTGATTTTCCTTATCGTACACAAAAGCCATGACGTTGACTACCTCCTCAGGAACTTGTTTTCAACTCAAACCGGCATCTCTCAAACGCGGCACACAACTGTTTTATATATGTGCTTTTGGCGACCGTGGACAGCCATTCCTGCGGAATGTTGTCCACGCCATAATAAATGCCCGCCAGGCCGCCGGCAACAGCCCCTGTGGTGTCTGTGTCGTCGCCGAGATTGACAGCCTTTAGCACACAGGACGCGTAGGAATCTGTATGAATCAGGCACCATACTGCCGCTTCCAGGGTATGCACGATATATCCGCTGCTTTGGATCGCGCTCTCCGGCAGCTTTTTAAAGGTTTCCAGGTCTTTCAGGCGCAGATAGGAGGAACGATCGCTCCAGTTGTGTTGTTCATAATATGCAAAGGCTTCCGCAGTGCCTTGCTGGATTTTTTCTGTCAGGGGCGCCCTGCCTGATTGTAATTGCAGCGCAATGCTGGTATAAAGGCTGCAGCCTATTAAACTGACTGGATGTCGGTGCGTCAGCGAAGACAGGTTATGGATCAGCTGCATGCGCTCATCTATCGAGAGGCCGGGACATGCACGGATATAAAATGCAGCCGGAAGAATGCGCATCAGAGAGCCGTTGCCATTTTCATATTCTGATGCGCCGCCGCATTGCAAAGGTTCGCAGCCCCGACCGTAATTCATGATAGCACGGCTGGTCGCGTTTCCGACATCAAACACTTCGCCGGTTGCCGTGTACTCGCCATAGAGCAGCCACTCTGAAAACTTATCCATGATATCATAATAATTGATGCCTTCGTTTTTTATGATGCTGTCCAGCAAGGCCAGCGTCATGCTGGTGTCATCAGACCATGTTCCTGCGGGCTGGTGGTGTGTTCCGTATCCCTGCATCGTGGTAACGGGTTTTGCTGCAATCGCAGCCCGGGATTCAAATTCCACAGGAACACCCAGTGCGTCCCCGATGGCAACGCCTATGATTCCGTCAAAAATTGCGGACATCGTCCTTACCTCTTTCCGGCAGCTTTTTGGAGCAGCCTTTTTTGTTTCATTTGCGCTTGTTTCGGATGACACAGATTTCCAGCCCGCTGCGCCTGCGTTTCTTGACATACGTCCTCGAAGACATATCCCGCGCAGCCGGTATCAGTTATTTTTCCGCAGAACCGAATTGCAGAAGAACGTCGCAGTGGCAGCCCTCCGAGGGCAGCTCGATTTGTTCGGTTCTCTGTGCGTAGTTAATGACAGCAGAGTACATTCCAAAAAACATATTGTGGCACATACGGTCCGCATCATCGTGAAGGTGGGCCGGAAACAGTTTTTTGTAGCCCGCGATAAACGTGTCTGCAAGGGCGGCATATCTGTCAATATGGGGAACCAGGCACGCCTCGACAATTTCATTGAAGCGCACAGTCTGTTCCCTGGTGAATGCCGGTATTGTCACGAACAGGCTTTTGTCCTCCCGCCGGATAATGTAACCATCCCTGATTGCATTGGCAAGGGATTCAATATCTTGGGTTTCGCCGGCAACTAAGAGATCCTCACACACATTGATATAATTATCATACATCATTTGGCGAAATACGGTTCCATTGATGCCAGAAAAGGATTCGTGTGCATAACTGCCCCGGCCTCCTGCATTTTCGCTGTATTGTACGCCGACGCCGACTCTTTTGTACCTGCCCGTTTCCATATTTCCGATGTAGCGCCAGGCGTTCCCGTCGTATCTCGTTTTGAACTGGGGGTACGGAAGCTTGCAGTATTTGGCGCTGGCGTATGAAAATGCGAGTGCCCCAAACAGATAAAGCAGGTCGGCTGCGCTTTTTTCTGCTTTATAAAAATCCAGTTTCATGGCCTGCTGCGTGATATTTTTCAAGGCGGCCAGCAGATCATCCATGATGGGAAGTAACGCTTTTTCGGCATTTTCCTCACAGTAAATGGCGTATTTGTCCGACCAGATGATAAAATCCGTCTGATATTTTCCCCGGCTTATTTCAGTCAGCGCTTCGTATTTCAGAAGATGACGGATTTTGTCTTCAATGTAGTATGCCGGAACCCCGCAAAGTTTTGCCAGTTCTTCGGCTGTACAAGGCTTTTCATAAGCATAGTACAGGATGTTCTGGGACAGTGCATCGTCAATATAGACAGTGGGGAAAGGCTTCTTCTTTCCATCGTAATCCCCGTTCCCATAGATATCAATGGTCATGCGGATAGGCCGCAGTGCAGTTTCGTTCATATCTTCCAACTCCTTTTTTAATTTTTTTCGTCCTGCCGAAAGTCTCCAGGTAACAGTTCCTTCTGGAATATTCAACTTTTCGGCAATCTCTTTCGTGGAAAGGCCGTCGTAATAATGTAGAATGATGATATTGCGGTATATTTCGGAAAGCATTGCTATTTTGGTGCGCAGAAAATCGTAGGCGGATTCCATTTCGCTTGGGTCCTCTTCCTCATAAGGTATGTTTTCGAGGACATCGTAACAATAGCTGGCCCGGGCCTTGCCCTTGGAACGAACATAGGACCTTGCCGTATTATGTGCAACACCCCATAGCCAGGGTTCAAATTTGCTGTCATCCCTGAGCTTTGGCAACTCGCGAATTGCCGTAAGCAATATTTCCTGCGACAGCTCGTCAGCCTCGTCGCGGGTGTACGTATGATTCACAGCGTAACCGTAAACCCTTTCTATATAACCTTCAATAATATCCGTATTCATCAAACTCACCGGCCTTTCATACATAAAGTGCTGCAAAAAGGAGTTTCATTGGGTGGTTTCAGATTTTTTTATTTTACATTTTCCAGAATGCAATATCGTCAAAGACGAAATCCGCTTTTCTGTGTTCGGAGAAATTTGCGGTCGGATAGCCTTCCGGGATCAATTCGATATACTTAGAGTGCCCCGTATTTCTGTCTACCCCGTCTTTGTTTAAGGTACAGCGGGCAAAGCGGAAAGTGTTCTTTGTCATGTAGTCTCTATAATGTTGTCTGTCAAATTTCTCGCCATTATGATTGGCGTCCGGGTTTTCAAAAAAAGGCTCGTCCGTAAGCAATAGCTCCCGCAGACGGGGAAGGGATACATAATTGCCGTCCTTGTCCTTGAGGTACAACCGCCAGGAAGGATCAAGCATGACACGAGTGCCCGACGGCAGGAGGCAGTCCACCACCACATGGCAGTCCTCAAATGGATCTTCGTATGGCATGCAGGTGATGTGCTGCGCTTTTAAGCCGTTTTGGCGAAGGAGTGACGCAAGCAGAATGGCAAGCCCCCGGCAGTTGGTATTTTGGTTGTTCTGCTCACAGTAGGAAATGAGGTCGGTTATGGTTCTGCCGGAACTCAGACCGCCAGAGCCGTCATGTCCAAAATGATCGCAGACAAAGCCAAGGAGTCTGAAAACAATTTCGTCTTTGGCCGGATCCGCGCCGTTTATGTATTGCGAATACTTATATTTTTCCAGTATTGGGGGGACTTCGCCGCCCAACACAAACTCGTTACCGCACGCACACGTCCGGTCCCTGTCATACCCTGCGTATTGTCTAAGCAGCTCAATTCTCGTTTGATCGGAAACAGGAACATTCCTTTCCGTCGGGGCGCACCGATATGGCGCATCCTCGGGGACATCGTCAAGCTTTACGTACCTGACAGGGGTTGTTTTGCCGTGCTGGGTATAGAAGCCCTCAAGAGTATTATCTGAATATCTTACATGATAAACCATGCGATAGTAGTCATCATTGATTTCGTAGCATAAATAGCCGTCTTTCTCATAAACACAGTTCGGCGCAAAATTGTAGTGCCCGCTGGATGAGAATGACATTTTTATGCGCGGTGGCTCCTCGTCAAAGATGTTGATGGTTTCGCCCATATCGTCTTTATACCATTTTCCAATCAAACGCTGATCCATAATAGCTCTTCCTTTCGATTTTTTCTTTTCTCACTCGTTTTACCTGACAGCCACAAGCGTAAATTCTCCCGGAAGCCGCTCGTCTGTCCAGGAGGGGTGTTCGTCGAACTTTGTGAGGGTGAAGCCGCAGTTGATCACGGAATTGATAATTTCGCTGATGGTATATTTCCGGTAACTGCACTTTGGGATCTGTTCACGGACAGCAGGTTCATAAAACCGGGCATGCGCCATTTCTCCCTCAAATACATCCGTTGAGAAATAATTCATCTGTGGCTGTTCTAACTTCAGGCTGTCGGATATTTTTGTGAAGGGGTGGAAGTCGCTGCAGATCATTTTACCCTGATTTTTCAATAAGGAGTGCATGATGCGCATAAATGCGTCGATATCATGAAAATAGTGCAGGATGCCGCCTTCCATAAACACGATATCAAAGGAAGCCCCGTATTTTTCCAGATCGATTTCCAGAATGTCGCACACTTCGTAATGCAGGTCAACGTTCGCGGCGGCTGCGACTTCGAGCGCATATCGTTGATTGTCCTTTGAGATGTCAAATACCGTGGCATCTGCGCCTAAAATAGCAAGTGGAACGGCTTTTTTTCCGCAGGAACCACATATGTTTGCGATCCTCACGCCGCGGTACGTGTCAAAGTAGTCCGCATACTTTTTTAACATGCCTACAGGATTTTCCAGATCCATTTTCGCCCGCTCCGCAGGTGTGCCCGCATGTGTCACCCAGAACTCGTAGGCGTCGTATTCCCAGGCTTTTTTGTGCTGTGCGCTGTAGCTGGTCATCATGAAATCCCTCCTTGGTTCGATTTTTAGGAATATATTATAGCACAAAAAAACTGGAACGTATACCCTCAAATTGCTGTCTACAACTAATAATATTTTAAATATAGAGAGGAATACACATAAGCAAAAAGGGGATCAGAATGAGACAGCAGGATAATTTTACGGAATCCGCAGAAAGGTTGGCATTCTCACGGTATCAGGATCAACATTGGCGGACTATTGTCTGGCCGTTTAACGTCTGCGTGCATTTTAGGGCGTATTTGGAAAATCATTCCCGCCATTTTTATGGCGGGACATCTGCACGCCCTAGTAGAGTGTCTTGCGTATTTTGCGCATTTCGGCCCAGACGTTATCACCGTAGTTGCTCACCAGGACGGAGATGAATCCATTGTTTGGGTTATACTCTGATATAAAGCTCACGCCGGGATCACAGCCCTGAAAATATGCGAAATCCCGCCCGGTCGGATTGTCGATGATCCACAGTCCATAACCGTAATATCCTTCGGTAGGATCGCCGCCTTCGCCGCTCTGCTTGCTGAGCATTTCGGATACCATCTCTTTGGAGAGCAGTGTTCCATTTAATAAATTTGTCCAGAAGCGGACAATATCCCTCACCGTGATAAACGCGCCGCCCGCGCCGGTGCCCTTTGCATCGACGGAGAAAATATTGGTGCGGTAGCCGTCGGTCGCTGCGCAGTAAATATAGTTGGAGGCACATTTTGCGGGGAGCCTGTCCAGCTCGTAATAGCCTGTCGATGCCATACCGCATACGTCGAAAACATGGCGTTTCAGGTACTGGTCAAATGCCATTTCGGTCACGGTTTCGATGATCATGGCAAGCAGTACATAGCCGGTATTGTTGTACTGGAATCTTTCGCCCCGTGGGTACATCATCGGCTTGTCGATAAACAATGGGAGCAAGTCACGGTTTGACCGGATCTTGTAATTGGGGTAATCCTTCCACAATTCCTCGTACTCGTCCATAACGCTCTCGTCAAAATAATCCGGGACGCCGGAGGTATGTGTCAGGAGCTGTCTTACCGTGACAGCGCGATCAACGCCGTGCCAGTCCATGTCAAGAAGCGCTCCAAGAGTATCGTCAAAATGGATTTTCCCCTGTTCGACCAGCTGCAGAATTGCGACAGCGACAAAGACTTTTCCGGCGGATGCGCTTGCAAAACGGGTGTCTAGAGTATTTGGAATTTGATTTGGAAGGTCGGCGTAGCCTGATACTTTTTCCTGAACCACATTGCTGTTTTGTGTGATGTAAATAATTCCCCTAAATTCGTTGGACATCATTCTTCCTCCTTGTATCATTTTGTGAAACCGGCCTGTTTCATATACATCTGGTAATACAGTCCTTGTTTTTCCATCAGATCTTTGTGGCTGCCGCACTCTGCGATACAGCCCTGGTCAAAGACCAGGATACGGTCTGACGAGCTGATGTTGGCCAGGCGGTGGGAGACACAGATCACCGTCTTGTGCGCCCCCATACAATACAGTTTTGCCATATTGTCATCGGCCGCGATGGGGTCCAGCGCGCTGGTGGGTTCGTCAAAGACAATCCACCGCGCCTTTCGCGCATAGGCTCTCGCGATTGCCAGTCTCTGATATTCTCCTCCTGATAAAAAGACACCCTCCTCGCAAAATTCCCTGGACAGCACCGAATGGATTCCCTGTTCGAGGCTGCGCACCTTGTCAGCCAGCCCGCTAAATTCCAGGGATTCCCACACAAGCCTTTCATCGGCCTCGTCTATGTGCTCCTGAAACAATATATTCTGCGCAATTGATATCTGGTAAATCAGGTAATCCTGAAAGACAACGCCAAACAACCCCTCCCACGCCTTCTGGTCATACGCGCAGTATTCTCTGCCATTGACTGTAATCGTGCCTTCGGTCGGCGTATACAGG
>CAJUQZ010000029.1:18765-33466 GCA_910588755.1 uncultured Lachnospiraceae bacterium
TAGCCCCAAGAGGAGCTTGACCATAGTGGTTTTGCCGGAGCCGTTTTCCCCCACGATCGTGATTTTCTCTCCTTCCCGGATTTTCAGTGAGATATGCCGGAGCACATTTTGGTTCTTCTGATTGGGGTAGGCAAACGACACATCGTCAATCGCTATTTCCATCTGTCCCATTTCAGGCAGCGCTGCATTTCCACGGGGGTGTCTCTCCTGACCATAGTCAAGAAGCCGGATCAGGGAACCGATCATTTTCCTGTTATTTTTCAGTGTGGGAATCGTGTTGACGATCCGGGACATCGATTCGCTAAGGGCTGTGACAGAGGCAAAGACCAGTGTGAAATCGCCCACTGTGTACACACCCTGTATGATCTGGTATATGACATAGATATTCACGAAGGCTTTCAGGCAGCTGCCAGCCAGATTGGAGGGAAACAGGATTTTCAGCAGGTCGGAAACCCTCTTTTTCTTTAAGGCTTTCAGCTGGTCTTTGACGTCTGTAAATCGGCGGATAAAGAAGTCATAGGCGCGGTACAATTTTAGTTCCTTTACATACTGGTATCCCCCGAAAATACCATTGATGTATTCCGCCTTTCTGTTAACGGGTGTGTCGAGCAGATATCCTTGATAAAACAGCTTGTTCATCAATTTGAGCGTAAGCCACGACTGAACGCAGTACATCACCGCCACAATGATAAATATGAAATCCAGCGTAAAAAACAGGCCGATGATCGTCGCGATCTTCAACAGTGCGGACAAAAAGGAACTGACAAGGTTGGCGGTATCCTGCAGCTGTCCCGCGCCGTCCTCGACCGACCGCGCATACTCGTCATAAAACTCCGCCCCCTCATAGCGCTCGATGTCAATATGCTTACAGCTGTGATAGATCAGGCCGCTGATGTAAGATCTGATCCGAATTTGCTGCAGACCGTTATAGATGTTTACAACCCAGTAATCATAGGATTCACAGATCATTTTCAGCGCGTAATAGCACACCAGCCCGACAATGACTTTTTCCAGCCTGGGCTGTCCATAGATAAAAAGATCCACGATCACTTTATAGAAAATGAGTGAAGCCGCAAACGAGAGGTACTGCAATAGGACATTCAGGAGATTTAGTCCAATATATGCCGGAGAGGCTTTTCTGATATTTTTAAAAATAAATCTATATGCTTTCATAGCCTATTCGTAGCCTTTCATCTGGATTGTATACATCTGGCAATATTGCCCCTGCAGCTGCATCAGGGCCTCGTGTTTTCCCCGTTCGCGCACGGTGCCATCTTCAATATAATAGATGCAGTCCGCATCGACAGCCGCCGCCATGCGGTGGGTGATATAGATCACGGTCTTGTCCGCGCCAAGCCGCATCATTTTATGAAATAATTCATACTCCGCAAGCGGGTCAAGGGAGCTGGCCGGCTCGTCAAAGACGAGTATCTCGCCCTGATGCGCATAGGCGCGGGCGATGATGAGCTTCTGGTACTCGCCGCCCGAAAGATAGATGCCCTCATCGTCAAATTCCTTTGTGAGTATCGTGTGAATTCCGTTTTCCAGGGCATTTACTTTTTTCCATAATCCCGAGAAAACAAGCGCTTCCATGACAAGCTTTTCGTCCGAAGCGGATAAAAGCTCCCGCATCAGGACATTCTCCGCGATGGACAGGGCATATATGGGGGAATCCTGAAATACGGTGCTGAACTTGCCAGTGAGTTGTCCCGCGTCAAAGCGGGAATAGGGGACGCCGTTGTATAAGATCTGTCCCTCCTGAATGGGATAGAAGTCCATGAGCAGTTTGACCAGCGTGCTTTTTCCGGAACCGTTTCTCCCGACCAGGGCAACCTTTTCTCCTTTTTCAATACGCAGGTTCATATTTTGCAAGACAATTGCTCCGTTCCCATACCGAAAATTAACATTTTCCGCCAGAATCTTTTCCGCGTCAGCATGTTCTGGTAAAGTTGTGTTTGTCGGAATGTTGGCAGGAACACCAGTTTTATTTTTCGCGCAGTCGTTTGCCTGTCTGATTCGTGGCGACTCGTAGTCCAGTATTTTTGTGATGTTTTCGATATACATGCTGTGCGTCTGCATCTCGGAGACGATCTGAGCCAGCCCGCTTAGATTGGTTATAAAAGCCGAAAACGAACTGATCAGATACACAAAATCCCCCGGCATATATCTGCCTGCGAGCATCTGCCAGCACAGGTATACCACCACCAGCAGATTGACCAGATTCCCAATTAAGATCATCAAAAAAGAAGTGCGGGCGCCTTTCCGGTTGTATGCGGTTGAGATTGCGTAATCCTCTTTGGCCCCGCTTTCCCCGAAATGAATGAAAAAATCCTCTGACTGGTAGGTTTCTGGCCTCCTTGATGAACTCGCGGTTTTTGAACAGGTCTTTTATGTACCAGACTTTGCGCATACTCGTCTGGGTGTCCCGGTCCATCTCATAATTGATGCGGTTCACCTTGCGGATATGCCAGAAATGTTTCACCACATATAACAACGCGGCGGCAATGAATACCGGGTCAAAAATAATGACCGTAATCAAAACCAGCGTCAGAAGGTTATACAGACCTGTGGCGAAGCTGTTTACAACCTGTACCGGTCGGGTGTCTATTTCGCTGAGCACACGTCCCAGGTCATCATAAAAGTCCTTTTCCTCATAGCAGGACAGCTCTACTTCCTCCAGCTTGTGATACAGCAGTCCGCGCATATATTTAGAGAGGTCGATGGAACGAATGCTGCTGTATCGGTTCATCAATAAAATATTGAGCTGGTTTCCCAGATAATCGAGCAGGACATAGAGTCCGTAAAAAAGGGCAATCCCTGCAAAAAGGATGCCCGTCGCTCCTATCTGGTATTGGGTCAGCCAGCCGATGACAAGCTTGCAGGCCCACAGGTCTCCTACGACCACCAATGCCCGGATTGCGTTATATGCCATTATGCTGGCTGTATATGTCGGTACGGCCTTGTATACATGGGAAAGAATCCATAGATTGTTCTTGACGGTTTTCACATTGCATCTCCATATTTCGGAATTAAATATCATATCATTCAACAGGATAAGTTTGCGTGGATACTGAAGAAACCTGTCAAATGTACCGTTGCTGACACAAAAGGAGGTCAACTCCAGTTCTGATAGCAATGTCGGCGCCTGTGTGTCCAGAATCGCATTGAACTGGCTAGAATAGGTCTGGGGCATCAGCCACGTCAGCAATCTTAACGACAACTGGCCTTATCACCTGCCATCAGCTGCTGGATATCATATAGAATGTTCATTTGATCATTGCCAGCCTCTGCGCGGTATTTGCGCAGAATCCTGTTGGCAACCATGTCGGCGTTTTCCCTGTTCGCGTCGATCAGCAGCGCCAACAGCTGTGTGGAGCTGTATTTCGTCGTCACGTCGCCTTTTCTTAAGGAGTAAACAATCGCATGCTGCAAATGCTCGAGTTGCTGTTTTGTGACAATCGCATTTGCGTCGATGTACTCCTCCAATGTAAAAAGAATACACTGTACTTCGCGGTTTTCCCGGATGAGGTTTCGCTCCATAAAGCGGTAAATCTTCTCGAAGTTCGTATACTCTACCTCGTAGGAACCGACAATTTTTGGCTCTTTCAGTTTCTGTGTGATTTCCTCAAGGGAACAGTGCGGCCTGCTGTAGACAATAGCACTGTTTTCTGTTTTGCTTAGGCTGGCGTAAAAACGGTAGCCGTTTTTTCCCTCATTTTTCACACTGTATAATGCCTTGTCTGCATTGGCGTACAAGGCTTCGTAGGTTACACCCTCCTGCGGAGCGGAGGCAATTCCAATGGATACAGTCACCCGGATCAGCCTGCCTGGTGTGACAAGGCTGCGCTCGATCTGCTGGATGAAACGCCTGGCCTTTGCGATAATCTCGTATTTGTCAAAATGTCCTGGGGAAAATGTGACAAACTCATCGCCGCCAAGTCTTGCGATAATATCTTCTGGATCCACGGCGTTCTTGAGTGCCTTTGCAAATTTGACGAGCACGCGGTCACCCTCCATATGGCCATAGGTGTCATTGACGCTCTTAAAATTGTCCAGGTCCATGATGAAAAAGACGCCCTCACAGTGCGCGCACAGACTGGCATTTACCAGTTCGGGTATGCCCTGCCAGTTACGAAGCCCTGTGAGTGGATCGCGCCTGGAAAGGGCGATCATTTCCTGCTGCTTCTCGACAGTCTTTGCCATTTCCTGTAGCTGCTGTTCCAGCGTCTGTTTCATTTTTTCTAGTTCGATTAGTCTCTGGCTGTCGTCTGTATCTTCTGACTGAAATTCTGTATGCATAGTTATCCCTCTGGTTTTGTATGGCGCTTTTCTCGCGGCAATGATTCTCTTTATTGTAACGATAGCGCTCTTCTTGTGGTGATGGCTCTCTTCCCGCACAGACACATTGATACTGGATTTTGAATTGGTGTTTTAGCCATATATAGTAACAGTATAACATAAATATCGCTAAAATTCTATAAAAATAAAGTAGATTATTCCTCACCCGACTTTGCATGCTGCTGTTTACTCCGTTCCGGTAACTTTTACACAATACTTAGAAAAATCCTTCCAAAGTCATCTGCGTCTCCTTTAATGATTTCACTTTTCGTACTGTAATTTTGTCCTTTTCTGTGAGTTTTCCACATAAAAGAGGGCTGTCTGCGTCGTACAATCCACAGTTTTGCGAAATGAGTTTCGGAGAATGGTTTGCGTAGCAGTACAGGCAGCCGTTTTGGCAGGTGTCGTAGGCGCCGATCTCTATACTTTCGATGCAGCCGCATTCTTTTCGCTGATTTTTGTCCTTGCCAGCATGGATTTTGCAGCCAGTTATTTTTTCGATCAGGTCTTTGTCAATGCAGCAGCTATGCCCTATGTTATAATAGGACAAATCGATGGATTCTGCGCAGGTCTTAACGGATATGCCGTGGCTATGTGCGATGGTGGCAAGCTCCTTTGCAAAAGCATTCAGGTCATTTCCAGCAAGGGAATAGGAATGCAGGTTCTGCATGTTTTTCTGGTTCTTAACATAATAGTCCACAAAGCTGATGACGCAGCTTGTAGTGTGTCCGCACAGCGCTTTTGCAATCTGTCCAAAAGCTTGTATATGGTAATCGGGCGTGTAATGATCGGTAAAGATGATCGGGTCGTACCGCCAGATGACGCGGTCTGCGCCAAGTTCGTGCGACAGCTGTTGAAATATGGGGAGGATTACTGTTTTCTTGTGTGGGATATGGCGTTCGATATCGCGGCCATAGCCGGTGAGCGTGAATTGAAAATAATACGGATAGGCGTCTAGCTCATGCAGTCTGGGAAGCATGGGTGCCGGATTTTTCGTCCAGAAGACGATGCAGTCCACAATTTCCGGGGACAGAATGACCTTGCTGACCTGGTGCGCATTCATGGGATTGCGGACATATAAGAAGCCCTCCTGGATTCGGTTGAATAACCAATCGGAATAATAGTTTGGAATATCTGTTCTGCGACTGGCGCTCAGTATCATGGTTTGGTTTCCTTTCAGAGTATCCTTTTAGAAAGAAGTGATTTTTGTCTGTCATAATTTCATTTGCAGATAGACCATATCAGTCAATTGCTTGCCACACTCGTAGATTGGGTGGTCATAGTTGTCAACAAAGAAGTTTTTTATGATGTGCGACTTCTTGAAACCGCATTTTTCATAAAAGGGAACAGTCAGTGGGCTGTCGCCTGTGCCGACCTGCAGAATCTGAAAAGCCTCTTTGTACTGCTGTATGATAAAAGAGATGAGCTGTCTGCCATATCCCTGCCTCTGGTATGCAGGGGCGGTCGCAATATTCTTGATTTCTAGGATTTGGTCGCCCTCGTCGGTGACGACACAGACAGCTTTGATGCCATTGTCGTCCAAAGCGTACATTGTGCCGCGGTCGATATAGCGGTCGATCATACTCTCCTGTTCGTCCGCGAGCAGGAGCAGGTCGAGATACTGTTTTTTGTTCTCTATTATTTTGAAGATGTTCATGCGATTGTCCTTCTAATGCTCCATCCATTTAGTTGCATGACGACGCCATAGTGTCGTATTCATCACTTGGCGTGATAGTTGCGCCAAATTCAGATTACATAAGGTATTGCCCTTTATGCCTTTGCCTCCAATAGGTCCTTGCGCATCATCATCTATGACTGCGAATCACAAGAACTATTGGTAATATTTATACAAAATATTTTTGCAGCGTATATAAATTTTGCCTGCCCTCTGTAATATCTTCTGCTCAATGCTGATTAAATATTTATCAAGAAACCCTATCCATATTTTCTCAACGGTGTTGCCCCTTATGATATCTATGAAAGAGCATACAATTAGTACAATTGCCACAGAGCCTGCGGAATAGATTAAGAGCATGACAAATCTGGTTTCCTTATAGATTGGAAAGAGCGCAGGTAATACATAGCGGCTTACGATTCTGTTAGAATGCAGCAGGTATATACCAAAAGTACTTTTTGCAATTGCATTTACGTATTTATTGTTTTTCTTTTGTGGAAGCTTTAGAAAGCCTAAAAACAGTTCAATACAGATAATTACTACAAACGGACTGTTGAGCGGCCTCCAAAAATAGCACATTGATACTATGGCAGGACTATTAAGGAAACCTCCGGCAAGATCGATAACCACGACTGTGGCAAACAACATAAGGTATGTGAATACCGCGACAGTTATATGCTTTTGGGCCTTGTCCCCCTCTCCCGCAGAACCATATTTTTTAATGTAACCTGCAATAAAATACATAATAAACACTGGAATGAGCCTTCCATCCGACATTCCTTCCAAAAAAACATGCGGGAGTCCCCCGTCAATAATAACAAAAATCGTAATGATTGTTAGCAGAAAACAGCAGTACATACGTTTATCCATTACTGAAATCAGCTTATTGAAGAACGGTTGTAAAACCATAAGAATAATATAGGCTGTCACAAACCAGTAATGTGATAGAAGGATTGGAAAAAGAGCCCAAATACCCTCTCTTAAAAGACTCGAAAAGCTTCCGCTTTGGTTCAGAATATTTACCACAAGAAAAACGCAATATATACTTATGGTATAAAACCATACCTCTCCTGAAATTCTCAAGATTTTGTTCAGTTCAATTTTTCGGTCAACCATGAAATATCCTGAAATCAACAGAAAACAGCCTACTCCGACCTGTCCTCCCAAATGTAGCCAGTCCATAATGAATTTATTTGGACATACAACATTTTCGTATAATCCGGGAAGCCCCATCCAGTCATCACTATGGCTCATAACAATGAATATCATGCTGATTATTCTCAATATTTCTAAATTGGTATTTCTAGTTGCAGACCTGATAGAATTCATTCTAATATTGCTCCTTTTAAAGAGTACATTGCATATTTATCCATATTATTCATATCATTTTTAGACTATCATATAAGCACCATTATTGCAATCATTTAACGAAAATGTTTTCGCCCCATATTCTTGTGTGTCTTCGGAACATCAGCTATACATATGGCTTAATTTACCGCTTACTTAGGGCATGTTTGAAAAAACCAGGTTACATAAAACACGGACTTTATGAAGTCACTTTAAGATCTGATTGAGATAACGCTCATTTTGGTATATAATATCAAAAGACAATAGAATCTGGAGGAGGTTTTGATATGAGTTACGATTTGGCCGTGTTTGAGAAGCAAAAGGCGCCTGCGCAGGCAAAGGATTTTCTGGCGTGGTATGAAGAACAGACTAAGTGGGGTGGGGATTACGATTACAATGATATCGCGCACGCGTCCCCAAATTTACAGAAGTTTTTTCAGCAGGTCAGGACGGTTTTTCCGCCCATGAACGGCCCGTTTTCGCCCAGCGATGAGGAGCTGGCTGCAAAACCGGCTCTGGAAGATAGACTTTGCGATTACTGTATTGGGGAGGATCTCATCTATCTTTCCCTGGCATATTCTGTGGCAGACAGCGCTTATCATTTTGTAAAGCGCGCTGCGTATTTTGCGGGTGTTGGCTTTTTTGCCGCGTCAGACGATGCGGAGGCTCCTGTTTATTTTGAGAGCCGCTGTCCGATGCTGCTTGAGGGTGCGTGGTTTCCGCCTGTCAGGGTGTCAGATTTTGCAAGTGTCCTTGAGAAGTTGGGCGAAATGACAGACACAAAACACAGCTATTGCTATCTTACAGACCAGGTGGGCAATTATATCCAGGTTGGGGGCTTGGGTGATGCCTTCACGGTGGAACAGCGCGTTTATACGGACTGCACATCATACACACACCTAAAGGCAGGGTATGTATCTGCGAAAAAGAAAGATGTGGACGCCTACGTGGAGATTGCAGGGCGCAGGGTTCGTGTGAAACAGAATGAGGTTTTACCGGGAAGGACGGTGCAGCAGTTGTTTCTGGACTTTTTTGAGGGAACTAAGACGGCGGATATGGTAGAGTGGACAGATATGGAGTTGTAGGGGGCTTACGAGGTTTTGAGCGGTATGTTTATGACGTGGCGGACGGCTCCTTGCAGTTGGAGACATTGAGAAGACATTTGATTACAAAATGATTTACTTGCCGGAAATTGTATCCGAAAATGATCATGAGGGCAGAAATTATGTCCTTGTCAATATTAGAAATAAGGAACAGTGTATGGTATTGTTTCTGGAAAAATGGAGGATACGTATATGGCAATGCAAATCAATGGAAATTACAGTCACTACGGAACGGATTATGAGGAGCAGCTGAAGGTAAGACGGCAGGAGAGAGTGGAGGAGGCACAAGAGGAGAAGGAGAGGGAAGCCCAAAAGGATACCGGCAGGATTCCGTTTCCAAAGGACGAGTACATCAGCAGCGAGTCAGCGGGCAATAAGCCAAGCGGGCTCTATCGTCTAGGACAGGACGAGAGGGGCAGTCTCAAGGTGCTGTACGATGATCCCCAAAAGCCTGCTGGAAAGAGGTCTGTGAAAAACGGGCCAGCAAAGGAGGAATCTGTGCAAAAGGCCTCAGAGGAGAAAGAGTCTGTGGAGAAGGAGTCTACGGATAAAACGTCCATTGATGCAGCGCAGGACGAAAAATCTAAGGCGTCCGAGGAGAAGTGTGTCACAGACACGGACCGGGTTGACCAGGAGATCAGGAAACTGAAGGAGGAAAGGAAACAGCTGCAGCAGCAGATCAAGGCATCGGATGGGGATGAGGAGAAAGTCAGCAGACTGCAGGTAAAGCTGGCGCAGGTGGAGAACGAGCTTGCCCAGAAGGACAATGATACATACAGGAAGCAAAACGCAGTGGTCACGAACGTGTAAAATAACGGCGGAGGCGTTTATTTCTGTGCATTAAGCGTGAAAGAAGGCCATAACGCGGCTGTTGAAATCTGGTGCTTCCTCGTATGCCGCGTGACCAAGCTCTTTGTACAGATGTAGCTTGCTGTCCTTGATTTGTCCGGCGATCTCGACAGAGGAGGCGCTAGTAACAATCTGGTCAGCACCGCCTCCTATGACAAGTGTCGGGCAGGCAATGTCTGGCAGCGAGGTGAAGGCATCGTGATGTACACATGACATGGCCTGTACGATAAAGCGGCTGAAATCTGCTGGCTTTCCCATGCGTGTGACAACAGGGTAGAGGCGGCGGTATTTTTTCAGATATTTTTCAGAGTAGGACTTTTCGGCGGTGTCTTTCATGAGGGCGCTGTAATCACCCTGTCTGGCAAAGCTAAGCCAGCTGTCAATGACATTTTTGACAGTTTCGTTTGGTCTGGACAGCGTGACGGCAAGCACAAGCCGGTCAACAAGCTGGGGATAGTCGATTGACAGATACTGTGCAATCATGCCACCCTGGGAGACACCAAGCACCTTTGCGCGAAGGATGCCAAGTTCCTTCATGGCATAGGCTAGGTCCTTTGCCATATCTCTTGTGGAATACCCCTTATCTAGATATCGTTCCAAATGGTTTTTGCGGCTGAACAGATATACTTTGTATCTGCCAGCGTACATGCGGTAGGTGTATGCCAACGGGAGTGCCATTCCTTTAACAGTTGTCAATCCGTCCCCAAGTCCTGGAATCATGACTAGAATATCAGTTCCTTTTCCAAATGAGACATAGTCCATCTCCGTGTCGTCGATGCTGACACAGCCGTTCTTTGCATTCCAGAACATCTCTTTTCCTCCGTTTTATGTATTTGATATAATTTCAACTAAGCAGTTATGCTTTGGCTTCTCCTGTCGCATGTGGTGCATACAGTGAGATTATCTGTAATATAGAGCTGTGCGGCTCCTGATAAAGCACATAGGGTTCTTCGCTATTCAGGAAATATCCTATAGAATATCTCTAATATTATGCAGGGCTGGCCTCTGACGACATACTCCGGTTGCTATATCTGTTATTATACCAACTCTGTATCCGTTATTCAATAACGAGCTGTCGGGAATTATCGGGTTGGTTTTTTAAAAAATTGTCAATATTTTTTGCCAAGTTTTCTTTGCATTTTTTATTTGACAGGTATGGCACTTTTTGCGCGGCTGAACGCATCACCTCAAAATAATTCCTGGATAATCTTTTTGGCGCACTCCTCTGGACTGTATATGCTCGTGTCAACCCTGGTGCGATAGTTTATATTTTCAGCCATCAGGGCATACTGCTCCTGTGATTGTGTTTCATACCTGTCACCGCGGATGATATTGCGCTGCCTGCAGATTTCCAGCGGGCAGTATACCTCTACGATATCAAGCGGATGATCTTTTAGGATGTCCAGCAATTGCCGGTAATGCGGCCGGAGCTCTTCCCGTTCAACCAAAATCCCGTCAATCAGTACATTTTTCCCCATATCAGAATACAGCCTGGCTGTATGGTACATCATAATGATTACTTCACTGAGATATTTCCAGTAGTTTTTGCGCAGATAATTTTCTCCGACCATTTCCTGGAATAAATCGTTGGCGACGACATAAAAAAAGATCTCCTCCTGGTTTTGGAGCGCTTCCACAATGGAGGTTTTTCCAGCGCTGGTGACGCCGTTCAAAAAAATAATTCTTCCTTTGTCCATATTCGTTATCCTTCCTTTTTAAGTTAAGTGCAGCTGCGTGCAGGGGAGATTTCCGCTAATGCGGCGTACGGAGCGTAGCGTGTAGGGGAAAATAATTCCTGTTTCGGTTTTAGTATAACATGTGAAGCTTCGCATGTCATGCTAAATCTGGGATAGAGCCGTTTCGTCCCGTTTGATTAAGCCGATATTCCAATTGACTTTTCTGCTGTATATGCGTAAAATAATAATCGTAAAAGGGAATAGAGCGTTATCGCTCATGTGTTTTAGGATAGCCAAGTGCGAATTTCATAACGGTGTTTGTTGTATTAGGAACCCTTTATTTCGCCAGCTGCATGCTCCAGGCTGACCAATATGTAAATGTATGTATAAATTCTTATATGGCTCTGTGTTTTGGGGTACGGAAGCAAATGACGGAATATATGTTTTGAAAGTAATAACATTTCAACGCAATTGTTCCCAACATTAAATAGATAATAATAGAAAATCAGGAGAAATACATATGAATGAAAATGTGAAAGAATGCATTGATAAGTTTTCAGATGAAATCAAACAGCTATACCTTCAATTGCGAAAGATCATTTATGACAGTGTGTCACAGGAAGTGGCAGAAAAATTGTGGGCGAAGATTCCAAGTTACTATGTTGGCGATCGTTTCGTCAGATTGATTCCTTTTAAGGATCATGTTAATATCGAGGCACATGCGGTAACGATGCATCAGGAAGAATTAAACGGCTATAAAATTACACCCAAAGGAATGCTGCAAATATATCTGAACCAAACTGTTCCGGATGATGTTTTAAGGCAGGTTTTTTCTGAAACATTAAGTGAAATAATACAGTAATCATTAAAAGCAGCCGAAAAATTCATTGTAAAGCTGCCAAAAGCTGAATTAGAAATTCCAGACGGTAAAGAGTTTAAAGCATTATTCAAAAATGGATAGTGCTTTTTATTTTCCTTGAAATTTTCCCAATGAATATTTTATTAAATATTTTATTGTATTTTATGTATAAAGACTTGACAACAATATAATACTATAGTAGTCTATACATAAATACTACTACAGTCTTATAAAAGGGAGAAACGGTTTATGAATGAGGAAACGACAAAGCTTTTTGATTCAGAGTTAAAGGTGATGAATGTACTGTGGAGGGACGGAGATGTGCCAGCCAAGCATGTGGCGGAGCTGCTGAACAGGGAGCTTGGATGGAACAAAAATACGACCTATACGCTGATTAAGCGGTGTATGAAGAAGGGGGCAATCGAGCGCACGGAGCCGAATTTCATGTGCCATGCGCTGATTCCCAAGGAAAAAGTGCAGGAGACGGAGACGGACGAGCTGATTGATAAGGTTTACGATGGCTCCGCGGATAAGCTGTTTGCGGCCCTGCTTGGCCGGAAGAAGCTTTCCGCTGAACAGATTGCAAAACTCAGGAAGATTGTGGAAACATACGAGGAGTAAAATATGGGTTTGCTGCAAATGGGTTTTAGAGAGGAGGGGAAAATATGGGTTTGCTACAGATGAGTCTTTCGGGAGCGGTCATGATTGCGGCCATTGTGATCATACGCATGCTGGCAATCAACCGCCTGCCGAAAAGAACCTTTTTGATATTGTGGGGAATTGTAGTATTAAGGCTGTTGGTGCCTTTTTCTGTCCCGTCGGCTTTTAGCATCTATTCGCTGGCAGAGCAACACGGAATAGGGATTTTGCCGGGACAGATTTCTGCCAGATATAACGGAGCTCTAACCGGCGGGAGAGAAGGCTGCAGCTACAATGACGAGAAGCGAAATTCACGTTTGACCTCCGATGGCAGTGAATATGAAATTGCCGGCCAGGAGACGGACAAATCCAAATATAAAGCATCCATCAATGAAAACGACAGTTTCAAACAAGAAGAAGCCGGCCGGAAAACAGACAGTAATGTCATCTTAAACACAGCAGACAACACCAATATTATATTAAACGCAACAGACACAGCCAACATCAAAACAGACACCGATGCCATTTTGAACGCAACCGATACCACTTATGTCAAAACTGACACGAATGTCAGTTTTGGCCAGTTGCTGCAAAAGCAACTACAATATATTCAATCAGGTTTCCAGCATGCAAAACCGCTGTACCAAATCATCTGGTGCGCGGGAATGCTGCTCTGCATCGGTTATTTCGCAGTATCTTATCTGCGCTGCCGGTTCGAATTTCAGACCTCCCTGCCGGTTGACAATACCTTTGTACAGGACTGGCTGCAGGAATACATGCGCAAGCACTTAACACCCGCATGGTTCAGACAAAATGTGCATGTGCAGAAATGGCTGGATGCGTATTCGCGCCACCTTAGCGTCAGGCAGACCGACCGCGTTTCCACCCCGCTGACATACGGCCTTATTCGTCCTGTCATACTGATGCCAAAGAACACGGACTGGGAAAACAGGCAGCAGCTGCGGTATGTCCTGCTGCATGAGTATGTGCATATCCGCCGTCTGGACGCGCTGACAAAGCTGCTGGTCACATGTGCGCTCTGTGTCCATTGGTTCAATCCGATGGTATGGCTCATGTGGATTCTGTTCAACCGGGACGTGGAAATCTCCTGCGATGAGTGCGTTGTACGCCACATGGGGGAGTCGTCGCGGTCCGCATATGCCATGCTGCTGATTCAGATGGAAGCAGAGCGAAGCGGCATCGCACCGCTGTGCAGCGGTTTATTATTTAAAATAGGAAAAAACGCAATGGAAGAAAGGATAACAGCGATTATGAAAATGAAAAAGAAATCCCTGCCCGCAGTGCTTGCGGCGGCTGTTCTGGTTATCAGCGTGACGGCAGTGTTTTCCACATCCGCAGCAGAGAGCAAAAACAAAGGTAGACTTGACAATCAGAAGGCTGTCATTGCTTCCGGGGATCTGGATAAGGTATCGACTTTGAACGACAAGGAGGAGTGGATAAAAGAGCGGCGCGATGAGTGGGATAAAATGGTGGAGGAGATTGAGCGGCGTAAAGTAGTGAAAGATGAATTGCTTCCAGCAGAAAATCTTAGATGGTGTGACGAAATCCCAGGAATGGCAGTATTTTATAATCCAAATCGCCGGGTGCGTTTTGTACTGCATTGTTTTAAGGATGGACAGGAGGAACGCACATGGGATTCATTTGCCTGGATCAATGAAGAAGTCATGGTTCCCGTATACGGCGAGATTTTTGAGTCAGGGACATATACATTTCAGGTAGAAATGTTTGCATATGACGCAGAGACAGATTATGACTTAACTTCAGGCTGTATATCTGAAATGAGCTCAGAATTTGTCTATACCAGGCCGGCTGCACAGCTATCGGCACCAGATGACATTCAATTATCCAGTGAGGGAGTTTTATCATGGAGCGATGTGGATCATGCTGATTCATATTGGTGCTATCTGTACCGCTCGGATAAAAATGCTGATGACAGCGCATATCACGTTATGGGAGGAGATGAGAGGCATGTTACGAATATAGATTATAAAGAGAGACTAGAGGAGGGGTATCAGTATTATTGTACGGTGCGGGCGATTAGTCAAAATATTAATTTATATGCAAATAGCATGGAATCTGCATATATTTCGCTGTATTACTACAACCCACACGAAATACCCTAATGTTTGGCGCAGAATACTTTTCTGAGAGTACTGCTTCTCAAACGCAGGCGTAGCGGTGGCTACGTCGAGGC
>CAJUQZ010000030.1 GCA_910588755.1 uncultured Lachnospiraceae bacterium
GCTTTCTGCCAGATGTGCGTCACAATTTGTGGGAGATTAATTTATCTTACGGATGATTGGCCAAATGAATCAAAGGCAGTGCCTTATGCAAACTGAATTTGGCGTAAATGTCACGCATAATGGTAAATATGACGCTACAGTGTTGTTACACAGATGTCACGCCATAAAAATGACAGGAGATAGAAAAAATGGGTATTTTTGATAAGGAAGAGGTGCTTGAGCAGTTGCTGACCGACGTGGAAAACCTGCTAGAGGATCTGTACCAGAGCGGTTTCGACACGGTGCATGACAGCACGCTCGAAGCGTTAAACAATATGACCAGGCGCACAGCGGCTTATGGCATGGAGCTGCTGTCAAAACTGCTCACACAGCTGGCAGAAGGCCTGACAATGCGCCGCCACCAGCTAAAAAAGCAGGAGGACGGCCTGCTTGACGTCTATGCACAGATCGACCAGTATGTGGAGCTGTGCATGGAAAAGATTGAGCGCGATAAGGGGCGCTGCTATTATCAAAAAAACATGCCAGGTGTCTATGACTGATTTTTATGAAGTTTTTCCAAAGCATCTGCCAGCAGCTCCTTTAACTGTGCATTTTCCGCCTTAATGTCCGCGATAACCGCTTCCTTTTCAGCAACCGTCCTGCTTAATACAGTGATTTTCTGTTCCCGCAGCCTCTGGTAATGTTCAAATTCCTCGCGCCTGCGGCACTGTTCCTGGACGCTCTCGTCACTGCTAAGCTCATATATCGTGTTTGCAGCAGCTTCTATATACTGATTTGTCATAGCCATAGCCTTCAGCTCCTCCCATGTCCTCGCCTTAAAGAGCCTTGCCCACTGATCAATATGATAGTGGCGGTCCTCACTGGTTGCCAGTTCTGTGTGCCTTAATTCTACCACAGACAGCTGCAGCTTGTCAGTATAAATTTTATGGTTTTTAACATTTGACAGCTTGTAGGTGGCGTAAAATTCAGGGGAGTCCTCAAAGAGGGTAAAATCGATGAATCCGATATGGATGGCCGGCGGGGCATCCATGTAGTCGTTCCCGGCGGCAAGACTGTCAAATGAACGGCATAGATAGCTTAGGGAACGCAGACAAATAAAATATTGAATTTAGAAAGTTAAAAAAACAAATACTCCATCCGATATTAAGTATATCATTACAAAAATAATCCAAAAAGTGACAGCTATAAATCATATGAAATAAGATTTTCCCCGGCAAAAGGAGTTGCCCGGGAAAATGCGCAGGTCACTTTGGCAAATCAAAACCATGTAAACACAAGGAGGTATTTATTATGGTAGTACAACACAATCTAAGGGCCATGAATGCCAACAGAATGTTGGGTATTACACAGGGAACCCTTTCCAAATCAGCGGAAAAGCTGTCGTCAGGCTACAAAGTAAACCGCGCGGCAGATGACGCGGCCGGTCTTTCGATTTCCGAGAAGATGAGAAAGCAAATCAGGGGATTGTCACAGGCGTCGCTCAATGCAGAGGACGGCATCAGCGCAGTGCAGACGGCTGAGGGCGCGCTGACAGAGGTTCATGACATGTTACAGCGTATGAACGAATTGGCTACAAAGGCGGCAAATGGAACGAATGCACTCTCTGACCGACAGACGATCCAGGACGAGGTTGACCAGCTCCTCACAGAAATTGACCGTGTGGCAGAGACGACCAAGTTCAACGAGACATATCTCTTAAAGGGTGACAGGGACACAGTTAAGAAGTACATCAATGCGAAGGACGCAGGGCTTGACGGCGTTTTGGCGGAGGGTGCAACAAGGGCAACCTTCACGATGAACACCTTAAAAATCGGTGATACTATTCAGATTGCAGGTAAGACATACACAATTGGCGAGTACGAGAAACCGTCAGCCCTTGACAATGCAAATGCAAATCCGGACGACATGTATGTCCACATCAAAGCGTCCCTGGGACTTGCAAAGGCAGGGGAACAGATTACGCTTGACGGTGTGCAGTACACAGTAGTTGACGATGCTGATACAGAGAATGTGGACAAAAATATGCTAAAAACAGTGAGTATCGTCAAAAAAGTGACCGAGGGCAGCCATGCAGTGTACAAAGGCGTTAACTATTATGCGATGAAGGATTCAGTAAACCCCGCGACAGGCGAAGATGAGCTCAATGGCGCAGTCCGCAAGGATGACTATGCAAATGGTATCGACGATACCAATGCCAATGTGATCACAGCGCAGAAGGCCTATGACATGATATACCAGGAACTGCTCCTTGCCAATAATATCGGGACAGATGTAAAAGCGGCCATGATTGATAAAGATACAGGAATCAAACTTACAAATTCAACTGGAAAAGATGCAGCAGGCGCTGCGGTCAACGATGCAGAGGTAACAAAGGATAATCTGGCAGACCATGATGCAGTTGTCGTGGGAAATTCGCCCAATATCCAGGGCCAGGTGAAGGAGGCCGCATACAAATACGCGGTGACAATTGATACAGCAGCAGGGATTATTAATCTGACAACGAACAAAGACTATAGGGACAAGATCACATTCCTGATTGAAAAAGGTCAGGCGAATGTAAAGGAAGACTTAAATTTCAGTCTTCATGTAGGCGCGGACGCAGACATGACCAACAAGATCGGCGTGGGAATCAAGGCACTTGACACAGCCGGACTAGGCATAAAGGGGCTGAATGTAAAGGACACGACAGGAGCGGCAGCAACCTATGCGATTGATTCTATTGCAGACGCAATCGCAACCGTGTCATCACAGCGTTCACTCTTAGGTGCAGTCCAGAACCGTCTAGAGCACACAATCAACAACCTAGATAACGTTGTGGAGAACACGACATCCGCAGAGTCAACGATTCGCGATACAGATATGGCGACAGAGATGGTAAAGTACTCAAACGCAAACATTCTCTCACAGGCCGGACAGTCTATGTTGGCGCAGGGAAACCAGTCTAACCAGGGTGTGCTCAGCTTGCTGGGTTAAGCATACGAAAATCAAAGGGCTGTCGGAAACAGTTTTCCGGCAGCTCTTTGATATGGTATCGCAGCCGTACTCGAATAAGTAGAAGTGGGTAACGATAAGCAGCGTGGTTTACATAATTGTGTTAATTTTTAGTTTAATTTGAAATGCACAAAAAATTAAAAAAATTTGATTTTAAACCCTAAAGTATTTTGCATATACTCCGATATATAAAGTGTAAGCAGACAGAAAGCTTACAAGATTACCAAAATAGGAAACACTGTTGACGTGGTAATTGACTGGGCAAAAGGAATTGTCCTACTATAACAAATCTTGTACCGTATAAACGCAAGGATGTATTTGTAAGGTAGACATAGCAGCTGGTGACGCAGCGGTTCATTTGATTCCCAGGAAAGCGAAAACAGAAAAGCGGTATTTTTGGAGATAGAGAAATGCCTGTATATTGAAATAGAAAAGACTGAAACAGAGAAGGTTATTTTGATATTTCCATGAATATAAATAACAACTAAATATGGTAAAGTACAATTTCGTAATCTTCAGTACAACAGCACAAATACTGGATGATTACACCACAGCGGCAGTCCGAAGGTGAAATGGCGGACATGCCGCGAATGAAACAAAGTAACAATGGCGTGAAAAATCGCCCGGGCGAAAGGAGTCGCCCGAGGATGAGTTTGCCGATTACTTTGGCAAATCTCATACCGTGTAAACACAAGGAGGTATTTATTATGGTAGTACAGCACAATCTTAGAGCAATGAATTCTAACAGAATGTTAGGGATTACAACAGGCGTTTTGTCAAAATCAGCAGAAAAGCTTTCATCAGGCTACAAGGTAAACAGGGCAGCCGATGACGCGGCAGGTCTTGCAATATCCGAGAAAATGAGAAAGCAGATCAGAGGACTCTCACAGGCTTCCCTGAATGCAGAGGATGGTATCAGTGCAGTGCAGACAGCAGAAGGCGCGCTCACAGAGGTTCATGATATGCTTCAGCGTATGAACGAGCTTGCTACAAAAGCCGCAAACGGCACAAACGCGCTCTCTGACCGTCAGACAATCCAGGACGAGGTTACGCAGCTCCTCACAGAGATTGACCGTGTCGCAGAAACCACCAAGTTCAATGAGATTTATCTGTTGAAGGGTGATAAGGATACTGTTAAGAAGTATGTCAATGCAAAGGATGCAGGTCTTGACGGAACGCTGGCTGAGGGCGCTACAATGGCAACCTTTACGATGAAGGCATTGAAAGTTGGTGATACGATCCAGATCGCTGGGAAGACTTATACAATTGGTGAATATCTGGCAGATGCTGATGTATCAGATACACAGGCGGGTAAATATGAGAGGATTAATGCTTCCATTGCAAATGCAAAGGCAGGCGAGCAGATTACGCTTGATGGGGTGCAGTATACTGTAACAGAGGATCCTAATGCAGTAAACACTGACAAGAATATTGTGGAGATTAAAACAATTCAGGATAAGATTGGCGAAGGTAGCCATGTTATCTATAAGGGTGTTGATTACTATGCAATGAAGGATAGAATGGATCCAGCTACGGGTGTAGACGCGACTGCTGTGGGAGCTCAAGTTCCGAATGGTATTGATGATGCAAATGCAAATGTAATCACAGCGCAGAAGGCATATCAGATGGTATATCAGGAGCTTGTGCTTGCGAATAATATTGGTACAGATGTGAAGCAGGCTGAGATAGGTGATATGAGTCATACTAAAGCAGCTGATGGAACAGTTGAGGCGGCTAAGAAAGCCGATATGACCGAGGCTATTTCAAAAACAAATGCGAATATTAGTACAATAAATAACCTTGCATATACAAGTGGTACAGATGCGGGGAGCATATCAAAGATCAACTTCGTCATCAAAAAAGGCCAGGTAAACGTCAAAGAAGACCTCAACTTCGCTCTTCATGTAGGTGCAGACGCAGACATGACCAACAAGATCGGCGTAGGCATCAAGGCGCTCGACACAGCTGGACTTGGCATCAAGGGCCTGAACGTAAAGGATACAACGGGAGCAGCAGCTACGTATGCAATCGACTCCATTGCAGACGCGATCGCAACCGTATCTTCACAGCGTTCACTGCTCGGTGCGGTACAGAACAGATTAGAGCACACGATCAACAACCTGGACAACGTCGTAGAGAACACAACTGCAGCTGAGAGCCAGATCCGTGACACAGATATGGCGACAGAGATGGTGAAATACTCGAATGCAAACATCCTTCAGCAGGCTGGACAGTCAATGCTTGCACAGTCCAACCAGGCAAACCAGGGCGTACTTAGCCTGTTAGGCTAATCGCCGCCTGACACACAGACATAGGCCAACCAGGCCAGAAGTCTGACAACTGACAAAATAAAACCCAGATCAGACCAGGGAATACTCAGCCCTTTAGGTTCATCATTGATAAGCTGGCAGGCGTCTGACATACGAATACAGTCGAGCGTCCCAGTCACCGGGTTCATCATTAACAGACTGGCAGTAAAGTGCGCCAGCCGCAGAGGCTGGCCGCTTTCAAGCAAAGGTCGGGATAGACATCTGCATAGGTGCACCTGCACTGCAGGTACTCCCAACACCAATGCGAACAGGTTTATCAGACCATATACAATTACAATTTGCGTTACATATGCCTGAAATTGGTACTTACCATTTCACATATAGGGAAGATCGCCGTGTGTGCTGCGCGGCGGTTTTCTTTTTGCCAAAACATGTAAAATAAAATATGTTTCATATACAGATACACGAAAATATGATATAGTAATTATGCTATTATCACTGTCCTTACTCGACAGGGAAGGTCTTCAGGGTGATAATGCAAATACAGCACAGAGAAATGAGGTTAGAACGCAATGGAAAAATTCTTGGGTTCCGTCGTGATATTATTGCTTTTTGTGGTAATATTGGGATATTTTAATGAAAAGGTGACAAAGCTGACATATGAGATTGCCTTGATGCTTTTTTCGGTCATAATCGGAATCGGCTGCCTTGTTGTAGGGGAGCTGTTTCATATGTCCCTGATTCAGAGGTTTGTGGATATCATAGAACGAATAGACCTGGACGCCTTTTTGATGGATGGTGTTTTGTGTTTCATGCTGTTTGCGGGCTCTTGTCACATGAGGCTGCTGTCCTTCAAAAAGCATGCCAAGGTCATCAGCCTGCTTGCAATCGGCGCGACCCTTTTGGGCGCGGTATTTTATGGACTGCTCTTTTACGGGGCTTCGGTGCTGTTGCATCTAGGTGTTTCCCTGCCGGTCTGCCTGATGTTTGGCAGTATTACAGCGCCCACAGATCCCATTGCGGCCACCAGCATCCTGAAAAAGTTTAACCTCCCGAAACAGATTGGGTTTATCATAGAGGGAGAGTCGCTGCTCAACGACGGTGTAGGCGTGGCGTTGTTCGTGTGTTTTTCAAGAATGGTTACAGCAGGGGAAGGTGGAGGTTTCCTCGCCGTGATGTTTCGGGAATTGTTTGGGGCTGTCGCTGTGGGGGTGGTTATCAGCCTTGTGTGCTTCCAGATCTTTGAGCGGACACAGGACGGGGCAAGGCGTATTTATGTCAGCCTTCTGGCAATTACCCTGTCTTATGTGATCTGTGAAGCTTTTGAATTTTCCGGGGCGATCGCGTCGGTCGTATGTGGCGTGATGTTTTCGGCGCAGCGCAATCTCCGGGCGAGCAGGGGCGAGGAGATGGAGTTAGCCGAGTTTGATACATTCTGGGAGATTCTGGACAATCTGCTCAATTCGGTTCTGTATGTGCTGCTTGGTTTAAGCTTCCTTCATATCCTGCAGATGCAAAACGTGCTGCTCGTGTCGGTGCTGGTGATTGTTTTCAACCTGATCGGGCGCATGGGCAGTGTGGGGGCAGCGTCTTTGTTTGCCGGAAAGCTGCCGGACGGCTATGACAAAAGAAGCTTTGTGAAGTTGCTTACATGGGGTGGATTAAGGGGCGGATTGTCCGTTGCCCTTGCGATGAGCACGCAGGATATACTTCCGCCCACGATTTACCATATTGTGCTCGGGGGAACATATGCGATTGTGTTCTTTACCACGATCGTACAGGGTATCACCATGAAGAAGGTTTATCAGGAAATCGAGACAAAATTAAATGCAAAAAAGCAGTAAGAGGAAATAAGCGAGGATGGGAAAGAAAATTCGGTTTTTGTTTTTTGCCCTGTGTATTGGCGGTGCGATTGGCGCTTTTATATGGGCATTTTTGAGGGTTATGGGCATTGGGCAGTCTTTTTTATTCACAGGGCTGCCGCAGCTTGTACCCAAACCTTACGTGGTTTTGGCGGTCTGCATTCTGGGCGGTGTGGTGATTGGCTTATATGAGAAGCTGTTTCATGCCTCGCCGGAAAATATGGAGGCAGTTATGGCTGTCATTAAAAAGGAAGGGAAGTATCCTTGTGACCGTCTGGTGGTTCGCACCATCGCTGCCCTGCTGCCGCTTGTCTTTGGCGCAAGCCTTGGCCCGGAGGCCGGATTGACAGGGATTATCGCAGGGCTGTGCTTTTGGGCAGGCAGCAAATTTCGCTACGCGGGGAAGCATATAGAGGAGCTCTCACAGATGGGGCTTGCCGCGGCGTTGGGTGTTATTTTTGGTTCGCCGCTATTTGGATACAGCTTTTCCGTGGAGGAGGAGCGCACTGCTGAGTATGACAAGGCTGTTAAGATGGTTACATATATCATGGCGATCCTGGGTGGCTTTGGCGTCTTTGTGCTGTTAGGAAGGTTGTTTGGGGGAGGTGCAGGTCTGCCAAGGCTTACCGCGCCAAAGATCGGGAACAGGGAACGCGTTTCTGTGATCGTGCTCATTCCGGTCGGGATTGCGGCTGGAATCGTCTATACGGTTTTCCATGCAGGGTGCAGCCGCTTTTTTGGCATGCTGCAGAAGAAATGCGGTGTGGTGGTCAGTGCCGTCCTTGGGGGCGCCCTTCTGGGAATTTTTGGCATGGCTGTGCCGTTTGCAATGTTTTCAGGGGAGGCGCAAATGGAAGTCCTTTCGGAAACGTATCTGGCGTATGCGCCGGTCGCGCTGGTCGGAATAGGGGCTGCAAAGCTTCTGATTACAAATGTCTGTATACAGAGCGGTTGGAAGGGAGGACACTTTTTCCCGGTTATTTTTTCCGGCGTTAGCATCGGGTATGGCGTTGGGATGCTCTGCTCGGTCGATCCAGTATTTGGGGCGGCAGTGGTGACGGCGGCGCTGCTTGGCTATATGATGAAAAAGCCTGTGGCGGTGGTGCTGCTTCTGATGCTGTGCTTTCCGCTGGATGCGGTTGTGTGGATGCTGGTGGCTGCGGCCCTGGGAGCGGCAGTTCCTGCGCTTTTTCATGCATAAGCCACGCGAAGGGATGCCTTTCCTGCCCGGTTGGTGCTGGAAATGTGCTTATGATATCCTGTGATGGTTTTTGTACTGTATTGCAGATTGCTGCATAATATTGTCAGAGGGTATTAAGCGGTTCTTTGTGCTGTACTGTAAGCTGGTACAGTTGGCGGTAGGTATCATCGCGCGCCGTCCTGAATGCCTGCCGGAGCGCTTCCGCCACGGCCTGGTCGCGGAGCCTTGCCGTCAGGAGTGGAGAAAAGCGTTTCCCCTCCAGGGCGACAGCGTCCCTTATGGCTTCATCGAAGCTTTTCTTCGCGTGGCCATACAGCCATGCATAGGTCATGGAGTTGTCAATCCAGTCGATGAGGCCGATTACATCAACCATCTGGCGGTAGGGACATTCCAAACGTTTGTACGAGCCTGGATAGCCGTGCGAGCCGTCGTACCAGCTATGGTGCCCGAGCGCAGCAGCAGCGTACCGGCGTGTTGACGCGCAGGTATTCAGGCGCGCACTGCCGACGATGGTGTGCAGCTGTGTGATTTCGTATTCCTCCTCAAACCACTGCCTTGCAGTTCGAGTAAACAGGCTGATGAAATTGATCTTGCCCACATCGTGAAAGAAGCCGCAGTTTAACGCAAGCTCTAAGACGGCCTGGCGTTTGGCAGCAAAGGCTGGTATCTGCCGAATATATTCGATATCGTCAAAGAAGGTGGGCTCCTCGTTCAGGATTATTCCGCAGAGGACGGCTGCAGCCTGTCCCACCACATGGGAGTGGACATAGATATCCGGTGCAAAGTGGAGCAGCATAAGCTGCTGGAAGGCGCCGTAGGAAATGCTGTGCGGTGTCTCGATAAAGGTAGTTGAAAGCTGTCTAAGATAATAAAATATTAGTTCGTTTGCCTCGTCCGCAGGAAAGGCCTCTGTGTAGGTAATAATCTTTTTGTACAGGCTTTCTAGATATCTTTCACGCCCAGAGAGCTGTTCTGGATATTCCTTCAGATACTGGCAGTAAATTGCAGGAAGGGAGATGATCGTGTACATGGCATCCTGCGAAAAGCTTGAGGTGTCTGCGAGATCCATCAGTTCCTCCATTCTCCCTAAGAGTTCTTCTAAGGTGAGCAGGCCGCAGTAATATTCAATGGCATAACAGGAAAAGGCGGAGCGCACTGGCGGGGCATCATTGCTGCGGATTGCCTCCTGAATCCGTCTCTTGTGGACGATATGCGCCGACTCCATGATGGCGACAACATCCTGCGGCGTCATGTCGTTCTCACGGCTGTAGGATATGCTCGAGGTCATCTGCTGGTGCGTCATATAGATATATCTCTCCCACGGGAGCTGCGGCGTTTTCTGCTGCAGCTCCTCGTCCTGTAACAGTTGCAGCGTCTGTCTGGTCAGACGGATTTTGGCGCTGGCGGACCTAAATTGCCCAAGAGCTGTGTTGGCGCGGGAGCGCAGGATATATCCCTTGGTTTCAACATCATCTATATCATCGTAATATTTGAGGTATGCGGCAGCCTCCGCAAAACACAGGCGCATTTGGGCCATATAATTTTCAATGTCGTTCCAGTCAAGTCCCACCATTTTGCTGCAGGCACTATGCCGTCCTATCCCAAGCCAGTACAGATAGCGGATAACCGCATTGTGGTCCTTTGTGTGCCGCGCACGGCTTAGCAGTGCCTGATAGATCTGGCAGAACAGTCCGCTGTCCAGCTCATTTTTTCCGTTCAGCAGTGACTGTGCAAATTCCTCTAGCATGGAGAGCTCATCCGGGCTGGCTTCAAATAGTCTGTCAAACAGCGGGAACAGTCCGTCGCGCAGCAGTTCAATGTTTCGGGTTATTTTGGCCTCCAGCAGGCTACGGTTTTTCAGAAGCATCTCGCGGTAGGTTTCATAGGAATGGCTGTCTGGAGTTTTGCGCGCGGCAAGCACGGTGATATCCTTTAAGTTTGCAATATATTCTTCCTGATAGGACTGCATAAATGATTCCCCCAATTTTACTTTTCAGCTGCTATGGAGCTCTAGGCGCTTACGCAGGATTTCGTGCAGGCGGTCTGCGTCAACCGGTTTGGAGCAGTGTTCGTTCATGCCCGCCTCCCTGGACAGGCGGATATCCTCCACGAAGGCGTTGGCTGTCATGGCGACAATCCAGATGCTGCCCGCGTCTCTTCTTGAAAGCTGGCGGATTTTTTTCGCTGCTTCGTAGCCGTTCATCACAGGCATCTGGATATCCATGAAAATCAGATCGTAATAGTTTTCTGGTGATTGCTCAAAGGCCTCTACCGCAAGGAGCCCGTTCTCGGCAGTATCAATCTGTACACCTGTCTGTGACAGCAGCTCTATGGCAATTTCACGGTTGAGTTCATTGTCCTCGACAAGCAGAAGGCGGTACTGGCAGTAATCAATCATTCCAGGGCGGTCAGAATGGTTCCGCTGCGCCTTGTAGGTCAGCTCGGACAATGCCGTAAGGAGCCGGCTTTGAAACAGCGGACAGGGAACAAAGGCACTGATGCCGGCCCTTGTGGCGCGGTATTCAATCTGGGCCCAGTCTGTCTCGGCGACTAGGATGATCGGAAAATCTCTGCCAGCAAGCTCACGCACATGCGCCGTCACATCGAGGGCGGACATGTCCGCAAGCTCTAGTCCTAGCAGAAGGGCGCAGGGCATACGGTTTTCGTACTGTGCCTCGGTTAGCCATGTGACTGCGTCCATACCGTTTTGCAGGTGCACGGTCTCCATTCCTCCGTCTCTTAGGTAGGCGGCCATCTGCTGCGCCCGGCTGTCCAAGCGCTCTGCGATAAGCACTGTCTGTCCGGCCGGTAGGGTCAGCACCGATTTGGACTGTGGGGCGGCTGCGAAGGGGATGGACACCTGGAACCGGCTGCCCTTTCCCTCTGCGCTTTCGACAGTGATCGTACCGCCCATGCGGTCGAGTAGGCTTTTGACAATCGACATACCAAGGCCGGTGCCCTCGATCCTGCTAACGGATGCGTTGTTTACGCGCTCAAACGGCTCGAAGATCTTCTCGAGAAACGCCTGGCTCATGCCGATGCCGTTGTCCTCGCACAGAAAGTCAAGCCATATTTTGCTGCCTGTATCTGAAGTGGTGTGCGCGTCTGGTTCAGTGTGCTGGGAGATCGACACGCGGATAGTACCGTCCTCCTGTGTGTACTTCACCGCATTTCCGATGATATTGACCAGAATCTGCCGTAGATGAAGCGGATCACCTAGCAGATTTTCCTCATAGATCTGTCCGATCTCCATGTGAAATGCCTGATGCTTTTGTGCAGCCTGCGGGCGTAGGATAATCGTGATATCGTGTACCATGTCGGCGAGGGAGAACGCTTCCTCACTAAGCGTCATGCGGCCGCTTGCGATGCGTGACATGTCAAGCACATCGTTGACTAAGCTCATCAGGTGTGTCGAGGCGGTCTGGATCTTTTGCAGGCAGTCGAGCACGCGCGGCTTCTCGTCAATGTGTGAGAGCGCGATGGAGGTCATTCCCATGATCGCGTTCATCGGCGTGCGGATATCGTGTGACATGCTGGACAGAAAACTGCTTTTTGCCCGGTTTTCCTCCTCGGCTGCGCGCAGCGCATCAGACAGCTCGGCGTTGGTGGCTTTTAGCTGGTCGATTAATTCCAGGTACTGTGAATCAGCGTTTTTTCTTTCTTCCATATACATATTGTCCTTTCTGGGTACAGGGGTAGCGCAAGATGGTACTAATAAAACACAATACCAAATTGGCTATTCGCGCAGCGCTGTACTTGTGACACACGCAAAAGCGTTGATGCAGTTTTTGTCCCTGGACTGGTCGAGTACTGCGTGGAAGACGGAATCGAAATAGTCGCCCATGCCCTCTGAAAGAAGTTCTTTCCACCAGGTGGCAATCAGGCGCGGATCATTGCGGAACACACCGCAGCCGTAGGCGCCAAGCACCAGATTTTTGGCACCTTTTTCTGCAAAGACTGCCAGGGCCAGGGCCATGCGCCTGCGCATGACACGCTTTGCCTTATCAGGATCTTCGCCTTTTAGCAGAATCTGCCCCATATTGACTGCAGGCAGCGTCAGCACGGAGGCTTTGACGGGGCATTCCACCAGGCAAAAGCGTCCATCCCTGAAAAATAATACATCAGGGGAGTAGATTGCGTAATCTGTGTACATCATGGAGGTCTGTGCACGGTTTTTCTGGTAATATTCCTCATGTGCCATCAGCGTTCTGTATAGGGTCCCTGACGCCGCAAGGCTCTCCTCCTGCGCCATCGCGCCGTTGATAAATCCGCCGCCCGGATTTTTGGCGCTGGCAAAATTGAGTACGCCGATATGGCCCGCGCCCTCATCTGTGAGCTTGCGGATGGCATCGACGGTAGAGAGGTTTTCTGTGCGTACCCCGACAGAACTGTTGTTGCCGCCGTCAGTGCTGTATTTTTCTAGAAGCGCTGCGCCTTGTTCCGGAGTGATCAGGACGCTGGCGCGCACGGAGGCATCCATATCTGACTGAATGTCAATCCTTTTTCCTTCATATTCATAATATCCCTGTTCCATAATTTGCAGAGTCTCTTTCGCAGTTGCTTTTCTATCCATCGTATTCTCCTCTTATAATATCCGTGGGGCTTACGGGTTCTCTTTGTATCACATCATAACATATTTTATGGGAAAGCTCAATTATATTTGTGGTGAATCGCTTCTTTTTCGTAACAGTTCATTACTGTTCATACAGGACTTAGCATTTACTGCTAATTATGGCTTTACAAGTCACGAAAACGTACATGCAGCAAGTAAAAATCCATGCAAAACCACTTCGTGGTGGCTTGATGCATCTCAACCACTATGCTATTTCACGAACGGTTACTCTTTTTGCGCTTCGGGCAGTGACAGTTGAAAATCCTGCATTTTAATTGTATAATAAATTGGAATAGATAAATCAGGGAGGTGACCATGATGGCAGTAAAATTACCGCCAATTGAAAAGATCCATGAAGCGTACAGCGCGATTGCGGATGACCGCATCACTTTAGAGGATACGCAGGCAGTTGTTTTATCCTCAGATTATGCCAAAAAATATATTGTGAAATGGGAGGATGATACGTATTCCTCAAACGATAACGCATCATATTGGAAGGGATATCTGGGATATCCAATCATAGCGGTGCTGATGCTGCAAGGTAAGCTGTCCTTTGATAGAGGGATCGCAGAGCACTTTAAGGGGATTAATTGGAAAAAACTGAACACGGAGCACAAAAATAAGTATTCAGAAGCAGTGGGGCAGGTCATGGACGAGCTTAAAAAATCCGGGACTGATTGCGACAGGATCAATGCGGAGATCAACAAGGTACACGAAGAGATCGCACAACTTACAATCAATACAAAACGCAGTGCGCTGCGTCCGCCGAAATAACCAGGTCGCCGGCAAAAAACGGTTGCAGATACATTGGGATTAGATGAGGTTAGGAGGATACGATGCAGAACAATACAAAAATAATCGCAGTGGCAGGAAAGGGTGGCGTGGGGAAGACCTCCCTGGCGGCCGCGATGGTGAAGATGTTAGCAGAGCGACACCCCAAGGGTCGGATTCTCGCCATCGACGCGGATCCGGCGGTGGGGCTTGCGACTGCGCTTGGCGTGGAGGTGCACGAGACAATTGATGATATCAGAAAGGCGGTCGTGGCGACGGTGGAGGAGGGCGACACAAGGACGGCACTGGAGCTTCTGGCGGAATCGGAGTATCGCATTTATGATGCCATGACAGAGTGTGATGGCTTTGTGTTTATCGCGGTGGGGCGCCCGGAGAGTGCAGGCTGCTACTGCAAGATCAACAATTATCTAAAAGCAGTGATACAGTTGCTTGCCGATAATTTTGACTATGTCGTGATCGATGGCGAGGCAGGTATCGAGCAGATTAACCGCCGCGTGATGGAGAAGGTGACGCACCTGCTGCTGGTGACGGATTCTAGCCGCAAGGGGACACAGGTGATCCAGACGATCAAAAAGGTGGCGGACGAGCTTGTGATGTACACATGGGCGGGCGCCGTGGTAAACCGTGTTTTGTCCAGAGACGCAATTCGTCTGATTGACACGGGGGATATTCCCGTCGTAAGTTATATCGATTCCGATGAAAAGCTTGCCGAGGCGGACTTAAAGGGTGAGAGCGTGTTGGCGCTTCCCTCTGACACAAAGCTTATGCAGGGAGCGGCGGCCGTTCTTGATAGTATGGGCGTTTGACATAAAATATAACACAAAAAATGTGGAGAAACCAGATGAGAGATTTATCACAGTTGTATGATTTTGAAAAACTATTGGAGGAGGCAAACAATGACCTGGTGCGCGAGGCTATGGCAAAGGGCCATCACCCGGTTGGCAGCGTCTGTTCGCTGATACCTGAGCCGCTTTTGAACCTGCCGGGGTGCTTTTCGGTGAGGCTTAGGGCGCCGCGCACGGGCTCAATTGATATCGGTACATATTATATGTCAAGCCTGCTGTGCGAGTGCTGCCGTGCTGTTCTCGAGCGCGCAGTGGAGGGTGGATATCAGTTCCTTGACTGCATTATTGCGCCGGATGCCTGCTCACAGATGAACCGCTGTGTGGAGAATATAGAGCACTTAAAATGCATTGAAAAGGAAGGATTTTTTGTCTCTTACTGCGACGTGCCCATGAAGTCGGACGAAACTGCGCTGCGCCATTATGTGAGGCAGATGCAGACGCATGTACTTGCGCCGCTGCACGATAAACTTGGTGTCGATACCTCCGATGAGAGTCTCCGGAAGGCGGTGGCGCAGCACAACCAGCTCTGCAACCTCCTGCAGGAGATCTCAGCGTACCGCAAGGAGGAGAATCCGCGTATCACAGGCTATGAATTTGCTGTTTTGTGCACTGCCTCGTACTGCTGTCCAAAGGAACCGTTGATAGAGAAACTTGCGTTGGTTGCAGAGGAGTTAAGGACGAGGGAGCCAGACAGGAAACCGACATTTCGTGTGAAGGTTGTTGTTGCGGGTTCTGAGATTGACGATCCTGCGCTGATAGGATTGATGGAGGAGACAGGGGCGAGAGTTGTAGCGGATCGTTTTTGTTTTGGGTCGTTACCGGAGCGTATGCCGATCGCTTTGAATGATACGGAGGATGTATTGACGCAGATTTGCAGGCATTATCTGGAAATAGGAAAATGTCCGCGCTATATGAACGCAGAGAAAGTATTAGAGCGCCAGGATTATGTGCATCGGCTGGTACAGGAGTACCATGCGGACGGCGTGATTTACCAGCAGATGAAGTTCTGTGATTACTGGGGTTACGAGCGTGCCTATGCGTCAAGAAATATGCGGGAAAAATATGATGTGCCTACGCTCTCCATAGACAGACCATATGTGACAGGAAGCTCCGGGCAGCTTCGTACCAGATTTCAGGCGTTTGTGGAGAGCCTGGAAATCAAGAAGCTGCACAACGGGGAAGGGTGAAATGTTTTGGGGAAGACATTACGCTGAAGACAGATCAGACCAGCCGCAGGTCAGATTCTGTAAGGTTTGGATCGTAAGGGACTGCAAAGAAACAGCAGGATAGTTATGTTATTGCAGGGAAAGGTGCAGGGACAGACATATGGGAAAACAGATGGGGAGCGAGAAGCTCGGTTCATTTTATACAGGCAAAAAGGCAAAACGGCGGCGCGAATGGCGAGGTATTAAAGATACGTTTTACGATTATCTGCAGTGGCTGCGCATATGGGGCGTGCTGATTGGTTTTGCGGCAAAGCCAAATAATGTAAAGGCATTTTTCAGGTATCGCTGGATGGTCAACTATCTGGTGGTGCCCGACTTTTTTGACAGACACACAGAAGGGATGCGCGGCGCGCAGCTGCGCATCACGCACACAGCGCTTAGCATCGTCGTCATCGATATGTGCAAAGCCATGACAAGAATGTTTCGGGCGGATCCAAACATCGGAAATGATGAGAAGCTTCGGAAAAGGATGGTCTTATTCGACGAAAATATGATGAGCGAGATCATGAACGGTTTTCCGAATCTGATCTGGACATCGGTGGAGGTGCCCGCGGTGTACACCTGTGCCATGATGGTTCAGGACGGCGTGGTGCACTACACGGACGCTGCGCATACATACGGTATCCCGACAGATGTCTGCCCGATGCCGCTCGCGGAGCTTGGAGTTGCGCTGGAGGACGATTATCCGAGAATTGGTGCGTGCGCGGTGCACTGCAACACAACTTGTGACGGCAGCCTGATGGGAAACAGCATCGAGGGGCAGTACTTTGGCATACCGACCTTTGAGCTTGCGGTGCCAATCCGGCATACCTATGAGAGTGTGGAGCCATATGCGGTGGAGGAGATTCAAAACTGCATTGCCTTTATCGAGAAGCATACCGGGGAAAAATTTGACTGGAATGCGTTTTTTAAGAGCATGGAGCTCTTTAATACTGAGACGCAGAACATGCTCGAATGGTTTGAGGTCAGCCGCACGAAATACCCGCAGATGATTGGGACCAATCTCGCGCTCTACCGCTATTGTGTCTATCAGGCCACAGGCGGCAGGTATGAGGTCTTTCGCCGGGTTGAGCAGAAAATAAACCGCTATGTACAGAGTGGATATGAGAAAAAGGAACTTGTCTGTAGAGAGATCAGACACCGCGCAATCACATGGGGTGTGCAGTCGGCGTACTACACAGCTTTTACAGTATGGCTACAGAACTGCTGGGGTGTGGCAGCGCTCGTGGATATGCTAAGCCTTTGCTCCATGCGTATGATTGACACACAGGACAAGGAGCAGGCGTTGAAGGACCTGGCATATCTGTACGGGAAGATGATTATGCGGAGCCGTTCGAATGGAGGGTATGAGGTTGGCGTTGAGGATTTGTGGCGCTTTTGTGAGAGCTTTGACGTGGACGTGGTCATCATGTACTGCCATATGGGGTGCAAGGCAATGTCCGGTTATCATGGGCTATTTGAGGAGGAGGCGCGCAAGCACGGCATTCATCTGATCTGGGTGAACCACAACCTGATGAAGCCGGAGGATGGTTCGCGAAAGGATATGCGCACGGAGGTGAACCGCTATATGCGCACGGTATTTCGCGAGGAGCCGCTTGATGCGAGCCTTGAGGATTTTGATGACGACAATAACTGGTAAAAAACGAAGCAACGCTAAGACGCCAAAAGACGCCGACGAAGACTTGTTAAGTTTTCCTGAATGTTTTTGGTGGTTCAATATAGTATGGTGAAAGGTTTATCGGAGGTTGAAAATGAGATATTTCGGGGGCTGTGATGCTGGAAGTACATACACGAAGTGTGTGATTATTGACGAAAATAGTAAAATTGTCGCAAGCGTGACCAACAGGAGCCGTATCAATCCTGTGCTGAGTGCGCAGGCGGCGTTGGATGAGGCAATTGTGCAGGTGGAGGGATTGCGCACGGCGCAGGAGTTGGCGTATCTGGTCGGGACTGGATATGGGCGGAACAAGGTGCCGTTTGCCGATGAAAATATATCCGAGATCAGCTGTCACGCGATGGGCGTACATATGGCGAATCCCGATGTGCGCGCGGTCATCGATATCGGCGGGCAGGACGTGAAGGGGATCGCCATTGACACGGACGGAACAGTGCTCAACTTTGCGATGAATGACAAGTGTGCAGCCGGGACAGGACGCTTTTTCGAGAGCATGGCAAACGCCTTTGAGCTGTCTCTGGAGGAGTTTTCAAAGCTGTCCCTAAAGGCAAAAAACGTAATTCCGATTACCGCGCAGTGCACCGTCTTTGCAGAGAGTGAGGTTGTGTCTCTTGTCGGTGAGGGAAAGCCGATGGAGGAGATCGCTGCGGGCATCCAACTCTCTGTTGCAAAGCGGTGTTTTGTTATGGCAAAGAAAGCGGGGGCGACAGACCATATCGCCCTGACAGGCGGCTGTGCCAAGAATGAGGGGTTGAAGCAAGCGATTGAAAAAGTGCTCAAGATCAAGGTTGTTGATCTGCCGGTTGACCCTCAGCTTATGGGTGCGCTCGGGGCGGCGGAGTACGCAAGACGTAAAGGAAACGTATAACGAACAGGTCATGTTTGACAGAAAGTACAAAGATTAGCATTTCTTTTTTGGGATGCTTGTGATATAATAAATATGCTTGTCATATGGGAATTGCAGGGACTATTGAGAAAGAAAAACTAAAGAAATGTTTAGAATGAAAGGGAGAGGAAATGAAAAGAAAAAGTAGTATTATGTTGTCTGCGCTTGTGATGGCGTGCTCTATCACGGCATGTAACGGGGGCGGGATATCAGATTCCGCAAGCAGAATTGTTTCTGGCAATCAGGAGACAAAGCAGGAAAGTGTTGCTGATACGCCAGAGAGCACGGTCAGTGCAGAGGCAGAGTCTGCTGCCGCTGAACTTAGTGAGGATGAGCAGCAGGAGCTTTACAACGCCTATATTGATGTTAATAATTTTATGCTCGGCAGGCTTACGGATTCACTTGAGCGCTATTTTAGTTATGTGGATATAGAGCAGGAGGAGTTTACACTGCTAGATGCAGATGACGATTATTTTGACTGCTATTCCCTGTCGGAGTCCAAAATCGACGAAGTAGAGAATGCGTATAGGCTTGCGGATATGAAGGGTGAGAAGGATGATCTGGACAAGGCATTTTTGAATCTGTATCCATCCTTGACACAGATTATTACGACACTCAATGAGATTGAGTCATATACAGAGATGAAATCTTATCTGGATGATGATTATGCGAAAGCAAAGGAATATCATGAGACTTTGATGAATGCGATGATGGCATATCTGGATACAGGTGATGTCTTTATGGAGGAGCTGGATGCCGTTGCTACAGAGCGTCAGAAGGAAGCCTACGATCAGATGAAGGCAGAGGGGTACGAGATCCTCTATGCGATGAACATGGTGATTGACCTTGCCAATGATATCGAGAGCGAGCTTGTTGAACAGGATGTGTGGGATGAAAATATCCTGGAAATGGATCTGGATAAAATCCAGCCGCTCTATGATGAGTTTGTCACTTATGTGGACTCGCTGATAGCATACAGCACGGATGACGAGCAGCTTGCAAAGGAAGGGATTTCCTCTTATTCCCTAGATAGTTTTATCAGGGATCTCAAGGATACAAAGGTATCCCTGACAGAGGTGCTCCAGAAGGTGAAGAATGGGGAAGAGCTTAGCTATTCTGATCTGGTGATCACGAGTATGGCTGGACAGTGTTCCTTGTCCTCGTTTGACGCGGGATTATCAGCGCTGATTAACGATTATAACAATATGATCAATTAGTCAATACAGAAAAGAGGGAGCCGTTATGATACTATTTAAGATTTTATTGGGTGTGGGAGGTGTGGCAGCAATATTTTTTGCGCTGACTTTTGCCATCTATTTTTTCAATCTTGATATGAAAGCGGCGGCAAAGATTATGCCTGTAATATCAAAGCACTATGACAAGGTTAAGAAGGAAAAACGCCTGTAGCGAAACAGGATGATTTTGGATTTGTTTTGGATTGTGGTTGGACAATGAAACTGTTTGACGAGATGATAATATTGATTCTGGAGCAATTAAACCAGCTGGCAGCAGCAGAGCAGGCAAGGCTTGAACCGTCCGCAGAGGCGTGGACGGATGTGGGCGAGCACCATATGATTCTTGCCAGGGAGACGGCATATGAGCTTGGCGGCAACAATATGCCTGGCCTAAGCGGCTGTCTTTGTACGGCAAGGCCGTTGCTTCTTCCGGAGGGCATATACTTATATGGGGAAGACCTGACACAGATTACAGCCAACCGGCCGTATGCTCGGTTGGTCCTGGCGGAGCTTGGAGTCAGTGATGACGAGGCCCTGTATCGGAAATTCCGCGAGATCGATTATGTCCGCTACCACATTCATCCCGAGGGTTATATGGCACGCATCTCACCGGTAAGCCAGCGCGAGCCAGTGCGCGTCGGCAAAAAAGCCCTGGAAAAGCACATCAGTTTTCGCGATGTCGGACAGATGTATATGGAACGTTATCACAACATTTCTGGCATCAAAAATGTGAATGTGATTTTTATTACGCACACGAATTTTGATTATCGGGTATTGGAGCAGACACTTGGCAGGTCCGAGCAGATGATATTGTCGCTCAACCACATTTTTACGGGCCTTAGCATGGACTGTGAGACCTGCAGCTTAAAGGCTGTGTGCGATGAGGTGGAGGAGCTGCGAGCGCTTCATTTTGGACAGAAAAATAACGTACATTAAACAAACCGCAGGCTTTCAGGCCTGCGGTTTGTGATGCGGTGGGCAGTGTTTAACCCTGACTGGTTACGGCACATGCAGATAGCTGCGTAATGATAAATTTGGGAATTTCTTCCTCCTGCATGGACAGCGCCTGGGAAAATTCCTGATGGATTTTCTTTTCCGCAGCCAGCAGTATTTTCTCATCATGCATGGAAAACTTTTTGCCGGCCTCCTCCGCGCGAGTTCTCCTTGTGTGAAGAATGGTAATCAATGCGATAATCCGGCTGGTGTTGCCGCTGTGGAGAATTTCAGTGTATGCTGCTTTTCTAAGATTGGTATTGTCGATCCATTCGATTTTTTCTGCTGTGGAATGTCTGATCATATCGATGATTTCGTCTCTGCCCATAAGCTTTCTTAGGTGGATTTTGTCTGTGTCCACCGGGACATAGATGGTGGTGGTGCTTTTGTCTGCAACGGGGTGCATGATGTAATATGTGCGGGGTTTCTCAGTCAGCTTTTCTTCCCGGATATCCTCAATATTACATACACCAGCTGACGGGTGAACTACGATACTTCCAATTTGAAACATTCAAATTCTCCTTTCCCATATGATGTGTTGCGCCGTGTACAAAAAAACCGCATCACATTCGGAAATCAAATGTGAAGCAGCTTTGTCGATACACATAATTACCAGAAAATTCTATATATTCATTGTAACACAAAAAGATGGTTTATGTAAGACATTTCTTGGATATTAGGGGATAAACCGCATAAAAAAGTAAAAAAAGATTGAAATTACACAATATTTTGGAAGAAAATCACAGAATAATGCTGTATAATCAGACTATGAGGAAAGGGGAGACTGGAATGAAAGATTTTGAGAGAAAGATGTCACCAAGGCGCAGCATAGATACAGAGAGCTGGTTTATCGAGTGCTATCGGAGATACCAAGGGCATCCGATGAAGATATTGATTTCCCTATACAGGGGCAATTACCATAAGTTTGTGCTGGCGGTGATCAGCTTTTTTATCAAGCATGCCTGTGTGTGGGTGCTGCCGATTCTGACGGCAAACATCATTAATGATGTGACCACGGGCAATCCCGACACTGTGCAAAATATTGTGTTTTATACCGTGTTTGAGGGAATACTGATCGTGATTAATGTGCCCATGAATTACCTGTACACTGCCTACAAGAGTCTGGCGACACGCTATGTCGAGACGGGGCTTCGCAAGGCGCTGGTGCGAAAGCTCCAGCAGTTATCCATATCATATCATGTGGAGACACAGTCTGGAAGACTCCAGTCAAAGATTATGCGCGATGTCGAGGCTGTGGAGACACTGTCCACGCAGATGTTTCTAAATATATTGAATATCGTCCTTAATATTGGGGTGGCTCTGATTGTCACAGGCTCTAAGAGCAAGACAGTACTTGTGTTCTTTGTGTTCGCGGCTCCGATTGCGGCTATCACGATGGTGTCATTTCGAAACGTGATGAAAAACAGAAACAGAGAATTTCGAAAAGAGATGGAGGAGACTTCCGCACGCGTCATGGAGATGGTGGAGCTTGTCCCTGTGACAAGGGCCCACGCGCTTGAGGACGAGGAGGTGAGGAAAATCAGCAGCCAGCTCTTTGCTGTGGCGGAAAAGGGCTATCAGCTTGATGTGGTGCAGGCGCTTTTTGGCTCGGTGGGTTGGGCGATTTTCCAGATTTTTCAGGTGATCTGCCTTGCGTTTACAGGATATCTTGCGGTGAAGGGAAGTATTCAGGTGGGGGATATCACACTCTATCAGAGCTATTTTTCCACAGTGGTCAACCAGGTGTCAGCAATCGTGACGCTCCTGCCGATCATCACAAAGGGTGTTGAGTCGGTAAACTCGATCGGGGAGGTATTGCTGTCTGAGGATGTGGAGCACAATGAGGGGAAGGAAGCGCTGTCTGATGTGGATGGTGTGTTTGATTTTGAGGAGGTCAGTTTTCATTATGGCAATAATGAAAACCAGGTGCTCAATCACTTCTCCCTGCATGTAGAGCAGGGACAGACCATCGCTTTTGTCGGGGAATCAGGCGCTGGCAAGTCCACGATATTAAACATGGTGATCGGATTTCACATGGCAAGCGGCGGGCGGGTTCTGCTCGACGGGCATGATATGAGCCAAATTGATCTGCGCACCTACAGAAGACACCTCGCGGTGGTGCCGCAGACCTCAATCCTGTTTTCGGGCACGATCCGGGAAAATATTACATACGGCTGTGAACATGTGACAGATGAGGAGTTGATGGAGGTGGTGCGTGCGGCGAACCTGACAGATCTGGTGGAGAGTCTTCCTAAGGGGCTAGACACCACGGTAGGGGAGCATGGCGGCAAGCTCTCGGGCGGACAGCGCCAGCGGATTGCCATAGCGAGGGCCCTGATACGCGACCCTAAGATTATCGTGCTAGACGAGGCGACCTCGGCGCTTGACAGCATCTCAGAAAAGATGATCCAGGAGGCGATCAACAATCTGGTGAAGGGCCGGACGACGTTTATCGTGGCACATCGTTTATCGACAATCCGCGACGCGGACCGGATTGCGGTGATTGCTGACGGAAGGTGTGTGGAGTATGGAACCTTTGAGGAGCTAATGGAGCTGAAAGGTGAGTTCTACCGCATGAAGGTGATACAGAGCTAAAGGGTGAATTGCATAGTACGAATATTGCATAGGCCTGATGGGATTGCAGGCGGGGGTCATGTACGGTATGCAGTTTTACAGGCATACCATACATGTGGGTAGGGAAAGCGTTTCCTGCCAGTGCTGCAGAATGCGTATTTGAGATTACTTGAAATTACGCTACATAGCAGTACATAAAGATAAAATGGCAGATGCTTCCCCCCATTACAAACAGATGAAAGATCTCGTGAGAGCCGAAATATTTGTGCAGTGAATTAAATACAGGAAGTTTCAGCGCATAGATTACGCCTCCGATCGTGTATATAATGCCGCCGGCGAGCAGCCAGCCAAACGCAGCGTGCGGCAGAGTGTTCCACAGTGTGCCAAAGACGAGCAGGCACAACCAGCCCATAGCGATGTAGATAACGGATGAAAACCATTTTGGACAGGTAATCCACAAAGCTTTCACAAGCATACCGGCAATGGCAACGCCCCATACAAGGGCCAACAGGGTATATCCCATACGGCCGCCAAGGACAATGAGACACACAGGTGTGTAAGAGCCTGCAATCAGCACAAAGATCATCATGTGGTCGAGCTTGCGGAACACGCGCAGAAGCCTTCCTGTGACATTGACACTGTGGTAGAGTGTGCTTGCGCCGTACAATAAAATCATGCTTGCGGCAAAGACAGCAAGCGACGCGGCTGCAAGCCCTCCGTGGGCCTTGGTAATAAGTGGTGATGCGGCGATGGCCGCCATAAGGCATGCGATAAAATGAGTTATCGCACTGCCAGGTTCCCTGATTGTTAACTGCATAAGCTACTCCTCCTTTGATTTATAAATATAATGCTGACAACATGTCATAGAATGAAATAAAGTACAACATAGTATTCAAAACTACATATCGATTAACACAATACTACTACTTATTATATTCAATGTCAATCATGATTATCAAAAAATTTATAACAACAAAAAAGAGAGCATATCAAGAGGACCTGTCAGTCCTCCTCTATCACATGTATTTCCAGGTAATCAAAATCAATTGCTTCTATAAAACTGTCCGCAGTAAAGCGGGTTTTGTCATGCCGCTTGAAATCAGCAATATTGGCATCGAGCCAGATTGGTTTTCCGAGATCAAACTCGCAGCATACAGCCTCAACTGCATCAAACACCTTGTGCGTGCGCGTCTCGAGTCGGTCGTCGCAGATGACAGTGTCCCTTAGCATATGGTTGTCTTTAAAGATTTTTGCCCACAGTCTAAACATATCAAATTCTCCTTTCGTCAGCCTGCTGAATGATTTCTGCTGTATCGGGAGGTGATGGGATACAATTGACAGCTTGCTTTACCTGCCCGTGCAATATACAGGTAAATTCAGCGGGCTTTCTTAATTATATTAAAATCTTGCAGGATACAGTGGATTGTCATAAAATCTTGCAGGATACAGTGGATTGTAATACAAGCTTGCAGGATACAGTGGATTGTAGTACAAGCTTGCACAATACAATTGATTGTATCATGAATGTGTGGCTTTTCCTATATTAACTGGTGTGAAACTTTAAAATTTTATGGAAACTTTAATATTTTAAATGGTCACAGTCCATAAAATGTGATACAATAGTAGACGCTGTGCGCATAATCTGCGGCGGGTAAAAACATTCTAGACGCTGCGGACAATAGGCAACGTTGATGAACAAGCAATCATAAAGATGTGTTAGCAACAATATTTCAATGTAAAATAACATGAGCAAAGCGTGTTACTGAAAGCGCATTAACGGAATCGCACACAGCATTCGGGCATGTAAAAAAGAGAGGCGGCGGGTTTATGGAATACAGTGCAAATGGAAATTCTGACGTGGACAGCTGGAAGGAGGTTGTCCTGATATACAGCTCAGCCCTGAAAGAAATCGGGACAAAGTTAGAGATTTTAAATGACGAGTTCCAGCATGTACATCAATACAATCCCATAGAACACATCAAGTCGAGAATCAAGACATCGGAGAGCATCGTCAAGAAGCTTAAAAAGCATGGCTATGAGTCAACGATTGACAACATGATTCAGCATGTAAATGACATTGCGGGTGTCCGCATTATATGTTCGTTTACGACAGACATCTACAGGATTGCAGAAATGCTGGAGCGGCAGAATGATATCCGTGTTTTGTCGGTGAAGGATTATATCAAAAATCCAAAGGCAAGCGGCTACAAGAGCTACCATATGATTGTGTCCATTCCTATCTACCTGTCTGAAAAGAGAGTGGACGCGAAGGTTGAAATACAGATCAGAACCGTTGCGATGGACTTCTGGGCAAGCCTGGAGCACAAGATTAATTATAAATTTGATGCGAACATTCCAGAACATATCAAGGCAGAGCTCTATGCATGCGCCAGGATGGTGTCAGAGCTTGATGCCAAGATGCTGTCCCTGAATGAGGAGGTCAAACAATTATCGCTGGACTAAGGTATCTTTCAGATACGAGCCAGAACACCATCTGTCCGGAAAACAGACCAGATGGTGTGTTTGGTTTCAGACATGTTCTAATAAAGTCATATGGAGGGATAATGTAAATGATAGATCAGGAAGTGTCAGCGAAAATAGAGAAATTGCTACAAAAATATAAATATAACTGGGGCAAAGAGGTGGATTTAAACTGTGTGCCCTCTGGAATGTCGCAGGAAAAATTTCTGGCTGTACTGGAACGTATCGCAGAGACTGGGGAAAGTGTTCTGGTTGGCTGGGACCATTTATAGGCGAATAGTTTCCATAAATGAGGAGTGCCCCGACCATTCCAGAGAAATTACTCTAAAATGGATCGGGGCTATTATGAAAAAATTTATCTATGTGTAATGAAAACACTACGTTGCTGTCGTTTGCTATGGTTTAATATTACCACTGGATTATGAATAAATTATGAACAAAATGTTAGTTTATTGTAAATATGTATACTGATGCAAAAAAAAGGAATAGGTTTATATGCAAATCGTACAAAACAGTATAACGGTATATATGTATTTAAGTATGCGACGTTATGTATGAAAAAAGATTATTTGGCGGTCCGGCAGCACAGGATTTTTGCAACTTCTGATTGTAAGACAGGCCGTTTAATGATAAGATGATATCAGGCAAGGGCGTATAGTGCCCGATGTCTTGAATGTATAAAGAAGGAAACGGTAGGGCTCAGTTATGCCGTAAATGTACGGAGAAGGAAGCGATCGCGGAGTGGGAGCGGGTATGCCGATAAGGTGTCTAATGCTCCGGAAGTACAAAGTGATTATATTGCTGGAAAGGTACGGTTGGAAAGATGGATAATTTTATGGATAAACTTGCGCAGAAGTTTAGCGCGCAGGAGATCATTAAGGCAAATTCGCAGGCTGAGGCGGAGGAGATGAAACGGCTTCAGTTGCAGGTTGCAGAGTACGAGAAGATTTTGCAGGAGATGCGGAAGCTCAACTACCGCAATGCAGAGCTTTCAGAGAAGCTTGATTACATGATTGGCGACAATGCGGACAAAATCCAGGGGATGAAGGAGGAGGAGCAGCGTCTCGTTGCTGCGCTGAAGGATCTGACAGATGAGCAGACGAGGAACCGGGAAGCGGAGCTAGAACGGATGGAGGCTGAGCGCGCAGAGCGAGAACGCATCGAGCGAGAACGCGCAGAGCGAGAGCGAATCGAGCAGGAACGCGCAGAGGCTGAGCGCGCAGAGCGAGAACGCATCGAGCAGGAACGTGCAAAGCAGGCGCGAATCGAGCGAGAACGCATTGAGCAGGAACGCATCGAAAGGGAGCGCGCAGAACAGGAGCGCGCAGAGCGAGAACGCATCGAGCGAGAACGCATTGAGCAGGAACGCATTGAAAGGGAGCGCGCAGAACAGGAGCGTGCAGAGCGAGAGCGAATCGAGCGAGAACGCATCGAGCAGGAACGCATTGAAAGGGAGCACGCAGAACAGGAGCGTGCAGAGCGAGAGCGAATCGAGCGAGAACGCATTGAGCAGGAGCGCATCGAACAGGTCCGTGCAGAGCAAGAGCGCATTGAACAGGAACGGATTGAGCGGGAGCGCGCGGAGGCAGAGCAGAGGCGGGCGGAGCTGTCCGTAATAACCGAGCTTCTTGAGAGCAAATTTCAGAAATCAGATGATTTTGTGCACAAGGAGAATGTCAAGGTCTACAGAAATGTGCAGGCTGTGGTGGTTGACGAGATCAAGCGCAGCATAGAGAGTGCGCAGGGTGAGCGGGCTGCGCTCAAGGACGAGCTGAAAAAGGAATTGGACGGGAAGCTCAACAAAGTCATGGCGCTCTGTGTGCTCTCGACAATCGTATCTGTCGCTAGCATTGTGCTATGGGTCGTTCAGGCAATGGGGCTGCTTGGCTAGCAGGAGGAAAACATATGGCTAGGATATCCTTTAAACCGGGAAACATGCTCTATCCGCTGCCGGCAGTGATGGTGAGCGTTGCGGACAGGGAAGGAAAAACCAACATTATCACGGTCGCGTGGGCAGGAACAGTGTGCACCAACCCGCCGATGGTAAGCATATCTGTCCGTCCTTCAAGATACTCGCATCACATGATCACCCAGACTGGTGAATTTGTCATCAACCTCACAACGCAGGCGCTTGCGCGTGCAACGGATTACTGTGGCGTGCGCAGCGGAAGGGACTGCGACAAATGGAAGGAGACGGGGCTGACACCGATAAAGTCAGAGCTTGTGAAAGCGCCATGCATTGCCGAGAGCCCGGTGAATATTGAGTGTAGGGTGGTGCGGACAGAACAGTTGGGTTCGCATGACTTGTTTCTGGCCGAGGTTGTCGCTGTCCACGCCGACAGTCAGTACATGGATGAGAAAGGGCGTTTTCACCTGGAAAATGCCGAGCCGATTGTATACAATCACGGTGAATATTATGCCCTGGGGGAGCGGCTTGGAAAATTTGGTTATAGTGTTAAAAAAAAGACTTGACGAAAAGCGAAAAAGTGAGTATCATAGAAGTGGTTAGAGGCTGTGTAAAGGGTTTTTATAGTGAAAGATATATGGTAAACAAATGCCACGAAGAGGTAGCATCAGATTTTCGGCTGCGGGGGAGCGCTGCAGCGGGAAATCTGGTGCTTTTTCGTTTTGCGGGGGTATCCTATGAATCAGTTAGATAAAAATATCGCAGCAAATTTAAAAAGAATCAGAAAGTCGAAAAATTTGAGCCTGGATGCGCTGTCGGAAAAGACTGGTGTGAGCAAGAGCATGCTGGGGCAGATTGAGCGGGGAGAGTCAAACCCCACTGTTGCCACTATCGCAAAAATTGTGGATGGCATCAGGATTTCCTTTGAGGAACTGCTCTATCCCAGACAGGAGGAGATACTGATTATAGACAATGATAAAATGCCGTTGCTTCGCGCGGAGGAGGGAGCTTATCAGGTCCGTTTGGTTTTTCCGCATGACAGGCACAGGAATTTCGAGGTTTATGAGATGAAGATCGAGCCAGGAGGGGGATGCACGTGCTTCTGGCAGGAAGAAAACAGCAGCGAATACATCTTAGTCGTGCAGGGAGTGCTGACGTTAAAAACAACAGACGGGACTTATGAGGTTGCGGCCAACCATGCCGTAAAGCTTGATGCCGCAAGGGAGCACAGTTATCATAACAGCGGAAGCCGCCAGCTGATACTAAATCTTTTTGCGCCATATCATGCCACGGGGGCATCTTGAAATGTTCTGGAAAAACCTGCAAAATCAAGGATTTCTTGCTTCAATAAGGTACTTGCTACATCACTACTACACTATTTTTGAAAGAGCCTTGAAATGACAATCAGAAAATGCAAAATAGATTTGTGAGGATATAGTATTTTGCGGAAAATTTTGTTATGATATGAATTGGGTAGATAGTATCTACCCAATTTGACTTTGAGGTGCTTTCATGGCGGAGAGTCAAAATATTGAATGGAAAGAATCCTGGCAGGATGAATCGCATAAATGGATATGCGAATTTGCTGTATGTATCAGCATTTTTCTAAAAGATTGGCGCGATATATAACCGCCTAAGTAATAAAGGGCAGGGTTTTCTTAATCTTTGTTATAAAGACAGAACTTGCGTGATATAGTATACTTATTCAAGTCTATAATGAACAACCGCTCGATAATTTAAAGCTTAACAATGAAGGTTACTTACAAGAACTGCTGTTTAAATGTTTCATCATAATTCGGGAAATGGATTCAGGCATATTTTGTTAAGATTGCGCATTTCTAATCAGAATCTGATTTTTCTATCAAGATGAAATTCATGGTTCTTTGTCGGTGCAGGGAGATAGGGGGGTAGATTTGATTTATAAGAGGTACAACAGTTATGTTTAAAGATAATAGAAAAAAAATAATAGATGAGATTATAGCGTGGCTCTCTATATATGCTGTTGATATAAAAAATCATGCGAATATCAATGATTTAGCTGCTGTTCATTATGCTGAAAATAATATCCGAGAAATAATAAACGCACTTTTGGAATATCATTTAAAAAATGCTAATGTTCTAAAATTTAATACACCAGGTTTTGATTTAATTGATGAGGCTGAACTTATATGTGTACAGGTAACAGCAACAAAAACTGCTCAAAAAGTGAGTGATTCGATAGATCAAACAAAGAAAGTTCTTTTAGAAAACGGTCTTAAGTGGAAATTTAGAATACTGTTTCTTGATATGAATGGTGAAAAGATTGAAAAATTGCGCAAAAGGTCTTTCTCAGTTGTTGATTGCATTGAATTTAATCCCAGTACAGATATTTGGGATTTTAACTGGATAATTAAGAAACTAGACGATTTGGATATTAATAAGCTTTATGAGTTTTATGAGATATGTGAAAAGATATTCGGAAAAAATAAAAGCTATATTTTGTTTGACCGTCTTAAGCAATATCTTATACAAAATGATACCAATAGTGGAACATACATAGCCAATGATCTTTCAGAACTATTATATACAAGCATTCAAGATAAGAAAAATTCAATGTTGTATTCTAGTAAAAAAATTGATTCTAAAAGGGTTGTTACGGCTTTATATGATTGTTTGCATTATAATTGGTGTAGAGGTTTTTCACCAGATTTTATGTTATGTGGAGTCGGGGGGAGTGGAAAGACAGTAATGCTTCAACAAACAGCAAAGCTCTTGCTGGATGATGGCATTTTAGCAATTTACATACCACTAAATAATTTATCTTGTAAAGAATCGCTGACAACTTATATGAAAAAGCATATTTTAAGAGATATGGAGACTGTGTTAGATGATTATCAAATATCTTGTAATGAGTTGCCAATGGTTGTGCTATTTTTGGATGGAATAAACGAAATTGTGGATGAAAATCGTAGGAATCTTGAAAATGATATACAAGAGAATTGGATGGGGCGTCCAGGATTTGAAATAATAATCTCTGGGCGAGATGATATTACGCTTCATTGGTACAAAAAGATTGAGGTGCTTCAGGTGAATTGCCTATCTCTGAAACAAATTCATAGTTATTTAGCTGCAATGGGTAGACAAGCACATATTAATATGTCAAAAAGATTACAAACAGTATTATCAAATCCGTTAATGTTATGTTTATATACTCAAAACATATATTATGAAGAGAGTTTGTCTAAGAGGAAAGGAATAGATTGGATTAAAACTTCTGATACGCCGGGAACTATTATATGGAATTTCTTACAATGTCAAATCGGAAAAATAGCACAGGAAAAAAATAGAACAAATAATAATGTGTATACTGCAATTGTTGCTGTCATGATTGTTGCTGCTTAGTTTGGTTGGAAAATGCAAAGTATGCAGAAACATTATGTTGATTGTGATATAGAAGATATTAATGAATGGTTTTCAGAAGCTGAGATTTTTTATAATACTCGTTGTAAAGATAATCCATTTTTTAAAAAAGTAAGAAGTTTGACGCAATTAAATATAAAAGAGTGGAATTGGAATCAGGAATCTATTTATCAAATGTTATTTGATAAGATGGTATTATTTAAATTGACATCAGATAATAAAATATATTTTATTCATCAACAGTTTCGTGATTGTTTTTCTGCAATATGTATGATATATGATGCAAGCACCAATGTGGAAGAATCAAGTTTGTGGAGAATGAAGCCAACACATGAATTTTATAATGTTCATATGTTGTTAGCTGATTTATTAAAGCTTGAGCAAATTAAGACGTATATTGATAATATGAGAGGCGTAGTTTGCAGCGCTGGTAGCTATGCCATGTACAGTTTAATGGAGGTATTTAAATTAAAAAAGAATTTTAATTTGCAGGGATTCAATTTTGAACGATTGGATTTACGAAATGTTTCCCTAAAACATTGTGGATTAGATAATGCCGGGAAAAAGAACTTTGAGCATTCGTTAATAACCTAAATTCCGCAAAAAATTATAACGAGGCTAATGATTTTAGGCTTAACCT
>CAJUQZ010000031.1 GCA_910588755.1 uncultured Lachnospiraceae bacterium
AGGAATTTACTGGGATTCACTGGCTTCTTAGTGGTACAAACTTTTTACTCTCAAGCCTAATAGAAAGAGCTGTATTGCAAACTACAAATTTCTGAAATAATATTTCAAAAATTCCAAATCAATTCAATCATTTTCAAATCAATCACGTTATTATATATAAGGGACTGCAGAAAAGGGAGTGCACAGACTTTAAGCGCACAAAATACGACAGGAAGGGAGTTGGAATAATGTGAGTGATGACGAGTTAGTCAGGCAGATCAGGCGTGGTGACGAGGGTGCAGCCGAGGAACTCGTCAAACGGTACTATTCATCAATATTGCGATATTGCAGGTGGCATTGTTCTAGCTTGGACCAGGCGGAGGATCTAGCACAGGAAACGTTTCTCAAACTGTTTCGCAGTCTGCCACAGTATCAGGAGAAGAAGAAGTTCAAAGCATATCTGTATACGATCGCAAACCGTCTGTGCATTGACGAGAGCCGGAAAATACAGATGTATCCGTTAGAGGAAGGGGAAAATATCGCCAGCGAGCGCAGCGATATTCTTCAGATCGAGGCGAGGGAAGATGTGCGCCGTCTGCTGGGGCTATTGTCGCCGATGCAGCGGGAAGCGGTCATACTGCGATATGGGGAACAGTTAAGTTTTGCAGAGATCGCAAAAGTAACAGGAACAAATATTCGAACTGCGCAGAGCAGGGTTCGTTACGCCCTGCAGATTATGAGAAGCAAACAGGAAAGTAAGGGGAAATGAGAAGGAAAATTAGAAAGAACAAGAGTTCTCAATCCAAAACAGAGAATAAAGAAAGGTGCGGCATATGAAGAAAGAACGATTGGAAAAAAAACTGCAACAAGTTCTGGGACAGGAAGAACACCCAAAAAGGCTGCCGGAAACTATCAGACAGTGCATCCAGATTACGCGGGAACAGCAGGCGTTGCAGGAGGAAGCGCGCACCGGGTTCTGGCAGTATCTGTCAGATGTGTTTCGATTTGAAGGCGTGGGTATTCTCGGCCTGCACGCGGCGGTGCTACTGCTGGCCTGCACAGTCATTCAGGCGACGGTGGACATTTTGTCGATACCGGCGTTTATCCCGCTATTTGTGCTGGCTGTGATGCCCATACTGTTTCGCAGCCAGTATTATGGCGTAAGTGAGCTTGAGGCGGTGACAAGGGCGTCAGGGGCACAGGTTATTCTGGCCAGACTGATTCTTGCCGGGGCGGCCAATCTGGTGTGCATCACAATTTTATTGGGCATGGGTGTTTCCATACAACAATCCTATTACAGGATAGGACAACTGGTGCTGTATTGTCTGGTGCCATATCTGGTGTGCATGAGCGCCATGCTGCGGATCATCAGGCTGTCCAAGAAGAACAGGGTGACAGCGGTGGCAGTCTTTGGTATCTGCTGGGGGGGACTTACAAATGTTCGGTTGAATCCAGGGATCTATGAGACATCCGCAATGGGTTTCTGGATTGTGGCGTTTTTGTTTTTCAGTTTTTTTTTCATCAGGGAAATATATTATATCATCGATATGAGAAGGGAAGGAAAACAGTATGGAATTATCAATTGACCGTTTGACAAAGCATTATGGGCGTAAGATTGCCGTCGATTGTGTCAGCGCTTCGTTCAGGCCGGGAATGTACGGTCTGCTTGGGGCGAACGGCGCAGGAAAGACAACGCTGATGCGTATGCTGTGCGCTGTGCTGGAGCCCACGTCGGGGGAGGTGCGCCTGGACAATCAAGAGATCGCGGCAATGGGCGCGGACTACAGGAATATACTGGGGTATCTGCCGCAGTCGTTTGGCTATTATCCTAATTACACAGCATCGGATTTTCTGCTGTACATTGCCGCGCTCAAGGGGATACCAAAAAGTATCGCAAAAAAGCGCGTGCAGGAGCTATTGGAAGTAGTGGCGCTGGAGGCCGATGCCGGGAAAAAGCTAAAAACCTTTTCCGGTGGTATGAAACAGCGGGTGGGCATCGCGCAGGCGCTGCTAAATCAGCCTAGGGTTTTAATACTGGACGAGCCGACAGCTGGGTTGGATCCAAAGGAGCGTGTGCGCTTCCGCAATCTGCTCGCCGACTACGCGGGCGATAAGATTGTCATTTTGTCCACACACATCGTGTCGGATATCGAGGCGATCGCAGATCAGGTGCTATTGATGAAAAAAGGAAAAATTCTCCTTCAGGGGACAATTCCTGAGCTGATCAGAATGGCTGACCAAAAGGTGTGGGAGGTGACAGTCTTTCCCGAGGAAGCAAAGAGGTGGCAGCGTGAACACGTCGTTGCAAATCTGCGGCACGAGGGAAGCCAGGTTGTGCTGCGCGTACTCTCGGACACAAAGCCTGACGAGCGGGCAGTGCTCTGCGAGGCATCGCTGGAGGATTTGTATTTGTATTATTTTGGTACGGAGGAGGGTGTACAGTGATGATGGAATTATTTTGTTTAGAACACAAAAAGCTGTGGCGGAGGGGAACAACCAGGGGCTGCGTGCTGGTGTGTTTTGTGTATGCGGTGCTGTTTGGCTGTATCCTTTCTTTTCAATGGATTACATTTGGCAGCTCCAATCACACAGACTCCTTCGAAAATAATTTTGACGGATACAACATGATACGGGACTGTCAGGCATATGCGCGCGCATTTGGCGACAAACTGACAGACGAAGCCTTTCAGCAGATGGTACGGGACTATCAGGAGGCCGAGGCGGCGGGCAGGGAAACGCAGCTGACAGACTGGTATAAGCTTCAGAGCTGGATAAGTACCCTGTACCCTGAACTGGTGGACAGCGGCACTTATCAGCTCGCGCTTAGCTACGTCAATCCGGACAGGCTTACGGGCTTTTACGAGAGACGGCAGCAGGCGGTTGAGACTTTTCTGGAGATCAGCGGACAGGTAGGGCGTGAGAGGGATTATCTGATGCGGATGGAGCAGAGGGTGCAAAAGCCCTTCCGATACGAGTGGACAGAGGGCTGGTCCGTGGTACTTACCAGCGTTGCCGGCGAGACGGGTATTGTGCTGGCGGTCTTTCTTGCAATCGTGCTGGCGCCGCTCTTTGCCGGGGAATGGAAAAATGAAACAAATGTTCTGATACTGACGACAGAAAATGGATGGCATAAGACAGCCTTTGCAAAAATTCTTGCTGGACTTAGCTTTACACTGGAGTTTTTTGCGGTCATTGCAGTCGGACAGGTCGCATCACAGCTTTTTTTCCTGGGGACTGCCGGCTGGGATATGCCGGTTCAGAACATTAAATTAATTGCGGTCGCGCCGATGAACATGCTGCAGGCCGAGCTCTATGAATATGCGTTTATTCTGCTTGGCATGCTTGGCTATGCGGGCGTCGTCATGCTGTTGTCAGCTGTCATAAGAAGCAGTGTGCTGACACTGGTGTCTGGTCTGGCAGCCGTGTTTGTGCCGGTCGCAATGGACAGTTATCTCCCGTTTTGGTTGCAGAAGACAAAGGATCTCCTACCACTTGTGGGCAGTGGCACAGATATCTTCCGGACAAACACGCTCTGTATTTTCGGAAAGTATATCTGGCTGCCGTATCTGCTGGTCACGATACCGGTTCTGATCGGCGCGTGCTGTATCCCGTTTGCGGTGCGGGGCTGGTCGCGGAGAATGAAGGTATAGATTTGGAACCGCAGGGCATCAGCCCTCCACCTGTTCATAAAAGAACAGATAGACCGCGTCCCAGTGATTTATGACCTGATAGTCGTAGCAGGACAGCTCATAGACCTGCTCTTTGTGGAGTAACAGATAGTTGTCATCTGCGCTCTTTCCAAACAGCACCGCTTCGTTTGGCAGCGGGTCTGCGATGTGCTCTGCGGCAAGTCTCTGGTGAAAAGCCTCGTTTTCCTGCAGGGCCGTCTCATAATAAAAATATTCATATGCGTATTCGGCAAGCCGCCCGGCACAGCCAATCCTGTAATACGGCAGCAGGGGGCTGTACGGGGACTGGCTGACCGCCTCCGCTATTTTTTTGGAGATTGCCCTGTTGAGAAAATCAGGGTGGTTCCGTTTATATTTTCTTAGCAGCGCAAGGACTTCCTTTTCGGAGGGCACGAAGACAGGGCGTTCTTTTGCTGCCAGGGTCAGGCGCAGCTTCTCAAAATGCGCTTTTGCATGTAACATGTCAGGGATACGCGGGTATTCAGTGCATTCATAAATCAGGAGATGCTGTTCTTCTTCATGAATGTCAGGAACGGGCGTAAAGTCCGCTCTGTTGGCAATGCCGCTGTCGGTCAGCAGCTGCAGTGCAGTATCCCTGATTAGGGGGATGGGCTTAAAACCCTCCAGAACACAGTATGCAAAATCCGTATCGGGCATGGAGTGGTATTCCACTGTCAGCGGCAGGACAACGTCCAGGTTATCCATATATTTTTCCACCTCGCACAGATGGCCTTGTGGGAAATCCGCCTGCTGATAATACGCCAGTGTCTCGGCGAAATCATACCGGCCTGTTACAGGCGCAAGCGTCACTGAATGATAGGTCTGTTTGCTGGCAATGTCCATATGGCCAGGATAGATGCACCTTTTGGCTTTCTCCAGAACAATGGGGACATAAAAGGAATCTGCATGGTATTTTCCATTGTCAGGCTGCCATATAAAATCCAGGCCGGTAAGACCTGATTCCCTGTATTTGTCCACAAATGCCTGTGACACAAGGTTGTCTATGACATTGCAGCCCCTGGGCGCCTTGTACGCCCTGACCTTGTAATACCAGTAGTTTTCATATTTTTCAGAGTAGGAATAATCGCTCATGGAAAAATGGTTTCTGGGAGAGAAGCGATACCACTGCGCAGTGGAGGGGATTGCTGTTTTGGTATATTCTCCCCGGAGCTTCACGCCGTTTTCTTTTGCATGGCTGCTGATGCGTTTTAGGGTGTCCATCTCCTTTCCGATATCGAGCCGCATCCAGCCAACGCGGTCGCTTGCGATATGCAGCTCCTTTGCAAAATCTTCCTTGTCAAAGCCTTCCCTGTGGCAGTCGGCGATGAGCTCTAATATTTCGTTGTATATTGTCATTTCTTCTGTTCTCCCTCTGTAATAGGCTTCATATATTCCTGATCATAACATAAAAATATATCATTTGCCAATCTTAGAAATAACTTTTAACAATTCTTTACTGCCCTGCGCAATACCGAATTGTTTTTTATCTGTCAAGCGAACAGTACGCACAGGTTCCGGTTCTGACCATCGGGACGAAGGAGGAGAGCAGCCAGTTTGAGAATCTGATCCGTCCAGTTGAAAACACGGTGATTATGGAAGCCGTGTGCAGGCGGCTTGGAATGGATGGGAAAGCAGTTGAGGAGGAAGCGGCGGCAGAGAGGACAGAGGACGCAGGCAAAAAGCGGGTTCTGGTGGTGGATGACAATGGAACGATGCTTCGGACAATGAAGGCCATGTTAGAGGACCGCTATGAGATCGCGGTGGCCATTTCTGCCGCGCAGGCAATGACCTCCATCGGCAAACAGCGCCCGGATTTGATTCTCCTCGACTACGAGATGCCTGTCTGCGACGGCAGAATGACATTGGAGATGATTCGTGCCGACGAGGAGATGAAGGATATCCCGGTCATCTTTCTGACGGCAGTCAATGACCGCGACAATATCGAGGCGGTGCTGAAGCTTAAGCCCGCAGGATATTTTCTGAAACCGCCAGTGAAGGATAAGCTCGTGGCGGAGATTGACAGGGTGCTAAAATGTGATAAACAGTAATGGGAAGTCGGGGGGAGCTGCTCGATTAAGGGCGCTGTCTGGCATTTTGGTTCCCCGGCGCATGATAGCGTGAGCGGGGGATCAGGCCCGCAGATACCAGCTATAGCCCTTAAAAACCAGACACTGCTCCTGGTTATGAAAAATAGGGGAAAGCGTATTTTGAAACCAGTCATGCGCCGCAGCTTCGAGAAGCGCTCCAGTTTCGAGTTTAGCATTCACATTTGACTGAATCATCATAAAGTCTATAAAAGATGCGAGATCAAACATATGTTTTATCACCAGCTTGAGTTGACGCTCCATATGAAATCCATACGGTTTGACATCATCGTTTGTCCATACCGTTTCATTGCGATATGGCTTTGGGAATTTTTCAAGATATTGTCCGTGCCACCAGTCTGTGTATGCTGGATTTCCAGTCATTGTATCTGAGATTGCAAAGTCATAGATGAGCAGGTATCCGCCAGCCTTCATAAGCGGGTGCAGTTTTGGCAGAAACTGGTCCCTGTCAATCCACTGAATGGCACCGGCCGCTGTGACGATGTCAGCCCGCACATTTTCCAGTGACAGGTTTTCCGCACTGCTGACAAGATACGTGACATTTTGCTCCTGCGCACAAACCTCTCTTGCCACACGAATCATCTCAGGTGAGATGTCTGTGCCAATTACATTTGTGCAGATGGCTTTCAATGCCTTTGTCGAGAGACCGGCGCCGCACCCGATATCAAGCCCTGATTGGAAATGCTGTATGCCGGTATCACGCTGGAATTGCTCAATGACCTGTCTGTGCAGAAATGGTCTGTTTTTATATCCCTGTGCGATTCGCTTGTAATCAAAATCTGTATTTTTCATCTGTATGAGGTGTCTCCTGTAACCAAACCCAAATAAACCGGAATCGGTATTTTGTGCGAGATTTTATTCTTCTTAACAGTTCCTTAGGCAGTGATGTCGTGCAAAATTTGTTTAAGCCCCACATTCATCAAACCAAAGATATAATCCTTTTCATATGAGTCCAAATATGTGATTTGTGGTAGGACTTCATGGGGCAGATAGTGCAGGCAGTAATCATAAATATCTGTTTTCATACTGTCATCGGACATATAAATCATAATCTGATGGGGGTTGATCATGGTAATAATCTGAATCATTAGCCGGCCGATATACGCTTCTAGCGAGACATTCTGATACTTATTTAATGCAATTTCCCGGAAGGTCTGTGTCTGATCAAACAGGTTAAAGCCGATTTCCCCCTGAAATCCACAAAATCCGCTGACAGGCGCGCCATTTACTAGAAAGCTGCACCCCGGGCCTTTCTCGCCAATGTGGATACAGGCGATATTTTCTCCTGTACCGGTAGCATGAATTTTCCCGCGAAAGCCTGATATCAGTGCGTTCATATTATTTAAGACAACTGTCGGTATATGGAATTTATCGCGAAGAAGGTCCTCAAGCGCATAGTCTTGTAGCTGTTTAAAACCGTCGATTAGAAATATTTTTCCATTGTGCACAGCGCCTGGAACACCGATTGCAATGGAACGGATTTCGGGACAGCTGTCAATCAGTTCCTGCACAAATGACTGAATGTGCTCAGCCGTGAGTGCGCCTTGCACAGTTTTTTTAGCAGTATGTTTCTCCTCAAAAGCCAAGTTTGTGATGACAGCTTTCATATGATCCAATTCTATGAGCATGCATAAGCTGTACGCGTATTCTTTGTTGAGCTGGTATTCCGAGGCCTTTCTGCCACCAGTATCACCGCGTTTCTGACGCAGGGGCTGGATCATTCCTTCCTGGACGAGCGCATCTACAATTTTACCTGTTGTGGGAAAGCTAAGGCTGGTTTTTCTAGAAATATCCTGTTTGGTGTAAATGCCAAAATCATTTATGGACTGTATCACATGATTTCGATTGAGCTCTCTTGCAATGCTTGAAAATGCCATTTTATGACGCTCCTAATATTAAATACACTTTTAAAACTATTTTAATAATATATGATTCAGGCTTAGCTGTCAACTATTATTTATAAACTCTGTGAGTAGTGAGTAGTCATTTTAAAATGGACCTGACCATCTATTCATTTCCAAATCAAAGAGATTCAAAGAATCTTCATATCAAATTCATACCCATATGATATACTTAGGAACTGTAAGGAACAGTTAATTTCTTAACAGCTTCTGGGACATTATTCAAGACAAGGAGGAGACGATGAACACAACAGCCTACAAGGTCCTGTTTCTGGAGGACGAACCCACCATCAGGGAGGTGCTGACGGAATATATGCTGATCTCAGGATACGAGGTGACAGCCGTGGAGCATGGTGACACAGCAATTGAACTGCTAAAAGAACATACGTATGATATTGCAGTGCTAGACATTATGGTTCCAGGTGTGGATGGCTTTGCGGTACTCGAATATATCCAGCAGCACTGTGGGGAGACTGCGGCAATTATGTTGACTGCACTCGAGGATGAAAAGGCGCAGGTGAGGGCATTTAATGCATACGCAGATGATTATGTCATAAAGCCCGTATCGCCGATTATCCTTCTAAAGCGCATGGAGACGATTCTGCGACGCACCTGCAGAAATCACACAGAAAAGGACAGACAGGAGGAGGACGGGAAACAAAAAGGACTTTATTTAAAGGAGGAGGCCTATTGTGCTTTCTATCAGGACAGGAAGCTGCCACTTACACTGAGTGAATATCTGCTTTTGCAGACGCTCTTCAAGGAACCGGACAGGGTGTTTACGAGAGAGCAGCTCATATTGAGAATCTTTAACGAGGATTATATCGGAAATGACAGGATTATTGATGCCCATGTAAAAAATCTTCGGAAGAAGCTTCCCATCCCGTGTATCAGGACCGTCATTGGTGTGGGCTATCAGTTTGACAAGGAAGCGACAAATCAAAAGGAGGTCTGGACACAGTGAGAAGGTTGAAACTAGGAGGACGCAATCTGTTTTACAGTATGGTTCTAGCGGGGTGTATGCTCACCTTTCTTGTAGGGTATTTCGTGTATATGCTGCCCTCCTTGTACGTGGACTATACGATGGAGCAGAACCTAAAATCCATTAAAGAACAGCATAAAATGTATGTTCAGAGCGGCAGTTATGCGGAAGTGCAGGTGAAGAACCCCACGGCATGTTTTTCCATAAAGATACCTGATGCACAGGACAGCGTCTATCTCGCCACGAAATTTTTTTCCATAAGGGTTGATGTGGAAGATGAAAAATATAAGGAACTGTTTGCAGAGCTGCGCAGTTTACGAAAAGAATATGATCAGAGCAGTGATGCAAAAAGCAAAAATATATTTTCAGGGGAAGCAAGAAAGTGGAGCGCAGTGTTCGAGGAGACAGTTCAGGATATCATTTCTGATATGCCCCAGTTGCCTTTTCAAGTGCAGATACTTGAACAGGAGAGCATGGAAAACGCGTACATCAATGAGTACAGCAAAGTACACAAAGTGTCTGATGATCTTATAGTACTTGAGTCAGGCGTGGAGGACCGCAGCAATCGTTATATCAATTATATAGCGGTACAGCGGACGCAGGAGAGCTTGATTCTGACGTTTCTGCCCGTCGTGACGCCTGACATGAACGAGATCCGGCCCGTCGTATTTCAGAGTCTGCCGATGCTCGCAACAGTCATTTTTCTATTAGTGTTGCTGTTCTCGCAAATTTATTCCAGGGGAATTGTCTCGCCGATTGTGCGTCTGGTACGGCATACAGAGCAGATGAAAAACAGCCGTCAGTTTCAGCGGCTTCCCAGGGATCAGGACCTGTCAGATACCATTTTGTCGAGAAAGGATGAGATTGGCGCTCTCGCGGTGACGATTGAGGCGTTATATCAGACGGTCCGGACAAAGTATGAGGAGCTCGAGGAGAAGAACCAGGCGCTCGCCGAGGAAAACAGGCGGCAAGAGGTATTGCTGCGGGCGTCCTCCCACCAGCTCAAGACACCGATTGCTGCGGCGCTTCTGCTTGTGGATGGCATGACAAATAAAATCGGTCGATACCAGGACACAGAAGCCTATCTGCCCAAGGTGAAGGAACAGCTTCTGTCCATGAAAAAGATGGTGGAGGATATTCTGTACTTAAACCATTGTGGTGAAAATCTTGACATACAGAAGGTGGCGCTGCAAAAGGTGTTAGAGACACAGCTTGCGGGGTATCGTATTGCCATCGCTGACAGACAGCTTACCGTTCATGTAGAAGGAGAAAAACATGTTGTCATCGACACAGATGAGACACTGTTTGCGCAGATAATAGACAATATTATTTCGAATGTCGTGCATTATACGCCGCAGGGGAAAAGTGTACAAATCATGCTGACAGCACAGGAATTGTGGATAAAAAACACAGGAACGCAGATAGATGTGGATATTTTACCCCATATCTTTGACCCATTTGTCAGCGGAAACCATGACCAGACAGATACCAATATCAATCATCATGGGCTTGGTCTGTATATTGCGGCTTACTATGCCAGGAAACTTGGCATGAGACTTAATATTTCAAACCAGGCAGATGGTGTGGTCACGAGGATTATTTTCAGGGAAAGCGAGGAGGACTATGGAAAGGGAAGTACTGTTATCAATTGAAAACCTGACAGTGCGTTATGGAAAGGAAACCGCCCTGCAGATTGAATCCCCCATTTTGATTGAGGAGGGAGACAGGGTTGGCATCATCGGTTCTAACGGAGCCGGCAAGAGTACGCTGATTCGAAGCATTTTAGGGCTTGTGAATTATCAGGGAAATATCTGCACCAAGCTTACGTTGGAGCAGATTGCAACGCATATGCAGTTTAACGAATACACAGACGCTATGGCGACAAGGCACATTATGGAAGCAATTTTGCAGACAAGGCTTGCTCACAACCAGAAACTGCAGGAGCTGGTCGAGTATTTTGAGTTTGAGGACTGCCTGCGGAAAAAATACAGCAAGCTGTCAGGCGGGCAGAAGCAGCGCTTTACAATTATTCTGGTGATGATGCAGGACGCGCCGCTGACTTTTTATGATGAGGTCACTTCGGGGCTAGACTTTGAGACCAGGCAAAAGCTGGTAGAGAAGATGGTTTCCTGGTATCAGGACAAGGATTCTAGCCTCTGTATCGTATCGCATTATTATGAGGAGCTCGAGCAGCTTGCCAACAAACTCTTAATTCTCGATCATGGGCGGGTGGTCGATTATGGTAGAAAGGAGGCGCTGTTTCACAAATACTGTGGCAGGGCGGTTATCATACTGAAATATACGGAAGAGACGGAGGCGCTCCTAAAAGCTTATGACAAACTGGCATCACCTGCGTACTTGATCGCACTTTCTTGTGAGACACAGGAAAAAGAGCGGGAAATTACCAGTCTGCTGCTCGCACACAACGTGGATTATACGAGAAGCACCACTGACATCGAAATGATCTACACGAACGCTAAGATGTGTGCAAAGAACCGGCAGAGAGGAGGAGAACGATGAGTGGGAAAAATAAAAAGACAATCACAAAATATATGGTGCTCTATGAGCTTCGCAATATCACGGGCAATCCGTTTGTGCACATATTTGGAATCGGTATGCCAATCATGATGGCGCTCATCATCACGCGTATTGCAATTTCGGAGAGGGCAGATGACTCTATTATGAGAATGGTCTCGACATCCGTCTTTTTGGGGATCGGCGCGATGATACCAATGGCTACTGTACTGATGGGTTATGCAATCAGGCAGGCGCAGGATTTTGAGAAGGGCATTCCTGAGCGTATGCAGCTGTTTGGCATCAAAAGCCATGTGACGCTCTGTAACAGGGCTGTCTCGGAATTAATCTTTCTTGCGGCGGCGTTTGCACTCTATTTCCTTGCTGGCATTTTTTTCATGGATCTGGAGACGCCGGCTATTTCCGGAATCGTCTTGTACATTGTCTGTATGCTGTTTTTCAGTATCATGTGTTTTATGCTTGGACACGCGATTGCGGCGCTGATTAGGCGGTTTGGCCTTACGTACTGCGTCGTGATGCTGGTATATTTTGCATGTATGATTTTAGGCGGTATGATGGGGATATCATATGAAAATATGCCCGGCGCGATGCAGGCAGCGGCAAAGCTTTTGCCAGTCACATATTTTAACAGGGACTTTTTTACCATATGGACTGGCGAAGCCTATAACTTTGTGCCGATGCTGCAGTCGTATCTGTTTTTCGGCGCCGTTTCTGGAATCTTATTATTTATCGCCTCCAGAAGGAGGAAAATTTAATTGCCGTCCGTGATGCCGATATAAGTTTTTGTTATCGCGCTTGCGTCGGATTCGTCGGCCTTTTCTGGCGGGGCTTCTTCACCTGTTTCGCGGTATGGTTCTGCATCGTCTGTGAGAGGATATTCTTTTCCACTTTGGCTTTGATTTTCATAGGTATCAGCAGGGATTGTTGTCTGTGTGAAAGAATATCCTCCGTCGCTGTCCTTGGTAATTTCTAAAGAAATCGTCTCGTCTTCGTGTGATAATGTGAGATTGTATACGCCGTTCTCATCAAAGCAATCCGTGATGTCAATTTTCTGGTCGTAATAGTAAATCCACACCCGGCCATTCTCATCCACATCAATGCCCGCCGAACGGCTCATCTCGGCGGCAACCTCGTCAGCAGATAGCCAGGTCTCGCTGCCGTCTGCGCCAATGCTTACCCCGCCGCCGCCAATCTTTTCTGTCTCTCCATCCTGGGTGAACGAGAATGTGTAACCGCCATACCCGTTATCACCGTTACTGGTCACATCAGCCTCCGTCTGCGCACCGTGAAGCCACATTGTAATTTTCTGCTGAATGCCGCCGATGTCTGCCGCATAGACTGTCCCCCCGGTGCCGATGATGACCGCGCTTACGATCGCTGCCGCTGCTGCCATATTTTTTCTGTGTTTTTTTTGAATCTGTTCCATATCTTCTACCTCCAAGGTGAATTGACCGGAGGAATGAAGCACCGAAAAGGCCTGTTGATATCGCTCTTTATTTGTCATTGTCCCATTCCTCCTTCAATACATTTTTGAGCATGACACGGCCGCGCGATAGGCGTGTCTTTACGTTGCTTTCGCTAAGTTTCAGGATATCCGCAATCTCATTGATGGAGTAATCTTCGTAATAGTACAGATGAATTACAATGCGGTATTTCTCTGGAAGCTTCATTACCGTCTCAAACAGATTTTCCGATTCCGGTGTCTCGAAAACAAGCGTTTCCATATAGTCCTCTATGGAAACCCTGTTACGCCGCCAAAATGCGCGGGTAACGTTTTTGGCCTTGTTGACAGCCACCCGGATCAGCCATGCGCGTATGTGCTGCTCATTCTCATATTCTTTTTTTGTTGTGTAATACTGGACGAATGTATCCTGGATAACATCTTCCGCATCCTGTGCATTCTGGCATATATTAAATGCCACGGCAAAGAGGTTATCCTGGTATAGTGCGGCCAGTTCGTGTAAGGATTGTCTCATGAGTGCTCCTTTTGTATCTGCAATGAAATTTCAGTGTTTGAAAGACCTTTCACTAATAACACAACTCAAAGGAGAGATAGGTTACAGGCTTTATGAAATTTTTTGTATTTAAAATCGAGATCCTGTCTGGTCTAATTTCTGAATGCGTAGACCGATTGTTCTGAGTCTGTCAGAAAGTGGCACCATAGACCAGGCTGCGGTTCTGTAAAATCATACTGCAGGGATTTTTCCCAATCCGCTGAATTTATCAGTGTCAGTATTGGCTTGTCTACGCCCTGCGTCCGGTATGTTCCATATCTACACTGCATGCCATGAAAATTAACAATCATTTTTTACCCCCTGTCGTAATGAGTGATTTTTGAACAGTTCCTAAGGAATATCACAATCATTAAAAGTAAAGTAAATAGTGATATGAATACTCCGCATTTGAGTCCCTCTGTGCAGTATTTGAGTGTTAAGGAATGTGTTCCCTTGCTGACTTCAACACCCATGAACAGATCGTTCATTTTGTATATTTTTGCTGGTTCTCCGTCTACTGTCGCGCGCCAGCCCCTGCTGTATGGAACAGCGATACATACAATGCGGTCTTCGCTAAAACGAACCTCGCTCATGATTGTATTTACGGATACCTGTGTGTCGATTGTGTCTTTTTTACGGTCAGCGATATAATCTCTGTATCCTGTAAAGTCATAATAATATAATTCCAGATCCTGTATATTTAAGACAGCTTCCTTGGAAAAGGACAATGTTATATCTACGGGACCATTCCAGGCCGTCGGTCCTAAATCGACACCAGTCATTCCGTTATCATATTGTGTGATGATTATATCATGCGAGGAATGGTTGTCATCCAGGGAAACATTAAAGCTGCAGTTTCCCGACCGGGTTATCAGATAATTCTCGCAATTATCCTGAAGCCGGGCAGACAATTTGACTGTGCCGCCGCTCTGTATGGTAATCGTTTCACCGGAAAGAACCGCATTGTCCATCGCTGTTATTGTATAAGGAATGTTTTTTTGCTGGTTATCATAATTGGCAGTTTTCGCAAAAGTTCCCTGATAATTTTCTATAGCGGCTGCCTGAAGCATGACTTGCTGCTTTTCAAAGCCAGTCATATTGGAGTAGATGTTTTCATCAAAAACTGTCTGGTACGTGTAGACCAGGGGCAGTGCATATTGGTTTTCATATAGAATCCATGCACCGTCGGCGGTTTTCTGGACAGGAACACAGCCATGTGGAATTTGCCAGTCTGCATTGTTTTCCAGTATGAGGTATTTGACAGCGCATAAAGATTCCAGTACGATTCGGTTGCGGAGCCCATATGTGTGGTAATCGTCGCTTTCGTTGACATTCCAGGCCCTGAGTGCCTTTGTATAATTAGCGTTCAGTATGCTAAAGTAACCAGATACGCCGTGATATCCTTGACTGAAGCTTGTATTCATGGCCGTAAAGGGGGATTGGGCGGTTCGCTGGTAGTCTATTCTGTAAAAGTCTCCTTCCATATCACAGGACAGCTCGGATACAGTTTTTCTTTCATATATATCAGAAAGTGTCATGTCGGATGCCATGACACGCCAGCTGCATATCATTGTGAATGATGCCGCGGCAAATAAGGCGATCATACCAGCTTTTTCTTTTTTCAATCTGCATAAAAGGGGCAGGATAAAAACAGCAAATCCAACGATAATAATACAGCTGGATATTATGATGCGGAAACGTTCATGCTCTAAGATAGACAGCTTTTTTCCACATATTCCCAAAGTCATCAGAAACAGGATAGAACAAATTTTCGACACAGGAGTTAATAACGTGGGTATTGTATCCCAGAATTTTACAGTCAAGTATGCTGTATATAGTATAAATACGATGTGCCACCGGTTATAGCCTCCCCCACCGGTCATAAGGAGACTGGCTGGCGGAAACAGGCATAAGAAAAACATGATAATAATATTTCTCTTTTCACGTAACACGCCTTTTGCAAGCAATAGCCATAGAAGCATAAATACACCTATCGTACTGACAGACATCACCTGATTGAGATTGCTATATGGCGGATATAGGAGATTAATGAAAAAATTTTTTATCTCTGGTAAGGACGCAAAGAAATTTGTATGAAGCTGTGGAATGCGGTTGCAGCGCAGATAGCCAATAACAGCGGGGACAAATAGAAAAGCAGACAGGCAAAGTCCGGCTGCATACTCTGTCAGCAGCCTTTTTATTGTCCCCACAGCGCTTTTCAATGTTGTTTTTTCCTGCACAAGTATATAGATTGTATATACTGCAATTGACAAAGAACCTATATATAAATAAAAAAACCCACATAGTGCAAAGAGAAAAACGCTTGCACCCAGAACGCCTTTCCTTTTTCCCATAATCGATCGGTGCGTACCAAGAAGCATAAGTGGGATAAAGGGCATCGCATGGGCAAAATTGTAATACAGCTCACACTGATAGGTAAAACCAGAAAAGGAATATAACAATGCGCCGACAACATACGCAAAAGGGCTTTTGTCGTGTTCATGTGATTGTGCAAATGCGATAAACGCGATTCCGCCAAGATAAATTTGGAAATATAGTAAGAAATTAAAAAAATATGGAAGCAGGTCTTCCCTGACTAAGGCGGAAAAGAGATAGAGCGGGTGTCCCAGTCCATAATAATTTAATGTGGCTATCGTGTCTTCACCCATTGCCAGTGTCCATTCAATGAGAGGAAAGGAGAAGCTCTTATCTTGGGTAGGTCTTGTAAAAAAATCGATGACAAGCTGTCTGATATACTGCATTGTTGGAAAAAATTGCATTTGACCGTCAGTGCAGTTGAAGGCAATCCGGTTTCCCTGAAACATGACATATAGGTGCACGGCAGCATAGGCCCAAAAGATTGCAGAATACAAAAGATATTTGTGGGCTTGGAAAAATTTCTGTTTCATCTATGACTCCTTTATCTCTGATATATAATAATCATTATAAATGATTTACACGATTAATCAATAGGAAAAAGCACACGCACTGCAACCATATTCAGAGATAATAAAACGAAATGTCTTTGATGAGCACAAGGTCAGGCTCCTCATATTCCGTATTTTTTCCTTTGTCGATTTCCGATAAAATATATTTTACACTGTCAGGGTCCTGCTGGATCAATTCTGCTAAGTCGCTTCTGTTATTCAAATATTTTTCCAGTAGGTAAATAATGTTCGCGGTGAGTAATTTTTTATCCATGATTTATTTCACAAAGCCTTTCATAGGGGATGGGTGGTGACGTTATGGTCTGTTGACAACAAATTCACTTCTGTATACAATCATTTTTTCATTATGCAAGGGGTTCGTCGCTCTAGGCACCCGTCAGCCTGTGCAAAAAACCCCGCTATAACATTGTCTGTCATAGCGGGAGCTGTCCTTAACGTGCTTTTGCTGGTTCCTGTTTCCCTTGTTTTAACAATCGGGTCAGGCGGTCTACAATGTTGTTGATTGCGCTTGCCTGATCTGCGACATTTGTCGTATCGCTAGCGTTGTTTTCCGCCATTGCATTAATTGAGTTAAATTGCTCATTCTCATTTCGAATGCTCTCTGCGATATCCTGATTGATGGAAACCGTGTTCTGAATGACCTCGGACTGTTTGTTGTGGGCTTCACTCATTGTCCTGATCGTGTTCACGGAGACATTTAACAGCGCTGTCATATCCTGCATACACTGGAATACATTTGAGAAATATTCGTTCTGCATTCCCATTTTTGTGAAGTTTTCTTCTACTTGTGCGGTGATTTCCTGCACATTCTGCTGTACCCGGCTGATGACCGACTGAACGACTTGCAGGGAATCCTGCGTGTTGTTGGCGAGCTTTCCAACCTCTGTTGCGACAACAGCAAAACCCTTTCCAGCCTCCCCGGCCCTTGCAGCCTCAATCGAAGCATTCAGCGCCAGCAGATTGGTGGATTCGGAAATTTCACTAATGAGGCTGAGCGTGACGCCGATCTCCTGTACGGCCTCCGACAATCTTTGTGTGATATCGGTAGTTGTCTTCATGGATACGGAAACTTCCCCGTTTATGGCGCGCAGATCATTGAGGTACTTTTCGTTTTCCCCCGATTTATTCAGCAGATCCCTGACAGCGTTCTTTACTTTTTCCACGTTGTCGTCAACAACACTTTTCCACTCGTTGAGTTCGTTGAGATTGCCCATGCTCTCGTCCGTCTTTGCGCTGAGCAGGTTGCTGCTTTCGACCAGCTGCTCGCTGGTGGCGGCAAGTTCTTCTACGGCTGCGCTCTCATTCTCTGAGACTGCGGACAGCGCCATACCGGCGGTGTGTAGCTCGTCTGACAACGTCTGAACTTCACTCAGGACATTCTGCAGATCCTCCTCCTGTTTTTCCACTCTGCCAAACAGGGTGGAGGTGCGGTAGCTGATAAAACAGCAGGCTGCGAGCAGGACTGTGTAAACGATCGCGGTGAAAATCCAGCCAATCACACTATGAAGCTTCAGGAAGCCTGCCGGAAAGAGGATCATCATGACCATATTGACAACAACGGTGACGGCATAGCTGGTCTTTAACAGTTTTTGTTCGTAATAGGGTACTAGCAGGAGTGTTGCCACGAAATAATAGTGGGTCAGGCATACATAGCCAGCACAGTCGCTGGTGTTAGAGACAGCGGCAGTGATGGCGCCAATAATGGGAGGGATACAGGCATACACATATTTTGCCCGCCGTCCCAGGCTTTTCTCCAGCAGCTTGGTGATGATGGCTGACAGTCCTGACAGCAGGAAGATACACTCCCGCAGACCGCCGTTCAAAAAGATCATGACGAATGCCCAGCCGGACACAGCGACACCTGTTATGTAGAGAAACAGTATCTTGTTCATAAGCTTTTCTTCACTATTCATCGATTGTAGTTGCATTTTTAAAGCCCTCCTGTTCTTCTTTGGTACGATATATTGATAAGATGATTATATCATGCCTAAACAGACAAGTATACTGCAATTATTATATATTTTATCATATATTTTAATCTTTTAGCTGGAACCTAGACACCAGCTCCCGCAGTGTAGCAGCCTGGCTGGACAGCTCCTCGCTCGCGGCGGCACTGGATTCTGCCGTGTCCACATTGCCCTGTACCACAATAGCAATCTGGTCAATGCTATGACTGATTTCTGACGCCATAACGGCCTGCTGTTTTGTGTTGCCTGCGATGTCATCAATGAGAGCGCCCATCTTTTCTGAAAGCTTTACAGCCCCCAGCATGGAGTGGACCGTGTCATCTGCTGCGCGGACACCCTCCTCCATCGAACTGATGGTCTCCCCAAGTAGTGCTGTGGTCTCCTTTGCCGCGTCGGCGGACCGTCCTGCCAGTGTCCGGACCTCGTCTGCGACCACGGCGAACCCTTTTCCGGCTTCGCCGGCGCGGGCGGCCTCCACAGCCGCGTTCAGCGCAAGGATATTGGTCTGGAACGCGATGTCGTCAATGTTTTTGACAATCTTGTGAATCTCGTTTGACTTATCGCTGATTCGCTGGATTACCGCTGCCAAATGCTGCATTTTCGTGTTGCTTGTCAGCAATTCCTCCTGTACCTCTTTGGAGAGGCTGCTGGTCTGCTGTGAATCCTGTGCGATCTGCTGGACACGGTTTGTCACCTCACTGATATGGCCAGCTAGCGCGTCCACTTCGGCAGATTGCTCCGCAGAGCCGTGGGACAGGTTTACGGCGCTCTCGGAAACCTGCGCTGCGCCTGCTGCGACATCCCTAGACGAGGCTTTTAGCTGTCCCATTGTGGCGTTTAGCTCAATGGCAATCTCCTCGAGGGAAGACCTGATCTTTGCAAACTCTCCGGTATAGTCGCTCTTGAGTTCAAATGTAAGGTTTCCCTGCGCGATTTCTCTTAGGGTATCTGATATTTCGTTGATGTATTTTATGTAATCCCGCAGTCGTTCGGTTACTCTATTAAAATTATAGGCCAGGATTCCAAGCTCGTCCCGGGATTGATAGTGGATCGTCTGGTCTAGCTCGCCCTCCGCGATCCGGGTGGCGACACGGCTAAGCTCCTTCACTGGCCTGCCAATGATCCAGCGCGTTTGTATGATGACAAGGAGCATCACGACAATCACTGCTGTCGCTGACACGGATGCCATCGTGCGTGTCAGGGCATACAACTCTGATAAAACCTCCGCTTTGGACACATAGGCTACCGCAGTCCAGCTGCTTCCTTCAACCTGTGCGATCTGAATATAGGTATCTTCATAGAGGTTAAGTCCTATATTTCCGGCCCGTATCTGCCCGTCGGCATACGTGTACAAGTCACCTGGTTCACTTAGTTTTTTGCCGACCAGAGTCTTGTCCCTGTGTCCGATAATTGTGTTTGTACGTGTATCTACGAGAAAGATACCACCTGTGTCTTCGATCCGGATACCACTGACAATATCAGAAATGGAATCCAGATACACGTCCGCTGCCGCAACGCCGCGCACCTTACCCTGTTTGTCCTTTAAGACACCGGAGGCCCCGACGACATACGATTGGCTGTCCTCGTCAAAATACACATCTCCTAACAGGAAGCTTTCGGAGTTGATTCCGTCCTGATACCAGCTTTTTACCAGCGCATTAAATTCCGGTCCAGGCTCAAACGATGCATGGTACAGGGAACCATCTGTCAGCGCTACATACAACCCCGCGGGGTAGGCGTCGCTCTGGCCTGCCGTATGCTTGATGTATTCCTTCATTTCTGGCACTGCCATATCTTCGTACTCGATAGTATCCCTCTGCGTCTCTAGCATGGTGAGTGTGCGGTTCATCCACGCTTTGGTCTCCTGCAGTGTCTTGTCTGTGGTAGTGCGCAGCATTTCTTCACTTTTTGCCAGAAGGGTCTGGGACATCTGGTCGAAGACGACCACTAGCAGTGCTGAACCGGCAATGATCACGCTGACAACGATAGCTGCTACCAACTTTACTGTGATTCCAAGTCCGCGCCGTTTGGGAGAGTGAATTCTGGTGTCTGTTTTTTTTGTCTGGTTCATCTTAGATTCCTCGTTCTTTCTTTGTTCTGTTTTTTCTTAATTTTTATTACATTATGTATTGCCTTCCGAAATTGCGGTTTCTGCCGTGGAAGGAAACCTGTTGGTTCGATATTTTGTAAAAGAGAATCTGCTGGTTTGCAATTTAGTGGCAGGAAACGAGCCGGTTCGTTATTCTGTGGCAGGAAACCCACTGATTCGCTATTTAGTGGAAGGAAACCTGTTGGTTCGCTATTTAGTGGAAGGAAATCTGCCGTTTTGCTATCCTGTTGCAAAAACTGTCGGTTCGCAATTATATATTAGAGCGTTTTGTTAAATGCTTTCCGTCAAATGTGCATCACAGTTTATGGGAGATCAAATCATCTTACAGATAATTGGCTAAATGAAGGGCGCATAGGGGGCAAAGGCATGAAGGACAATGCTTTATGTAACCTGAAATTGGTGCAATTATCACGCAAAGTGGTGAATACGACGCAATGGTATTGTGGTACAGATGTCACGTTATAAAAATGGCAGGAATGATTTTTTAAACGCGCTCTAGCACTACAACGAATAGTACATTTAATGCCTCCTGATCATATTATAGCCGGTTATTAAATGTATCTCCAATATATTCTATAAGTTTGGACAGGACATTTTCAATCTGTTCGGTGTAGTACTAGTACACCGTTTTCTTAATCTTCGTATATAGAGTGCTTGATATTTGCGTCAGTGCAGGGCTAAGGAAGGAGGCGTAGCGGTGGCTACGGTGACTGACGACAACGCGGCAATGACACAAATAGCGAGTGCTTGGTATATGAGGAATTAAAAAACGGTGTACTAGTGCTCCATACAGTCAGGAATTGGACTTGCGAGTCGCATGGTTTGTGCCAGTGCTAGGCAAAATTTCGACGGCAATGCGGTGGTATCTTCTAGAAATTTTAGCGACACAATAGTGCAAACCAGGTAGTTCACAAGTCCAATTTTGGGCCGGATGAAGTGCTATGACATTACAGCAAAACACGGCAAAGATCACGCACCAATAAACGGATTTCATTATATTAAAATTGTACCATAATATATCAAAAAGTAAAGCATCTAGAAAATTTTGTATTTTCATAAAATTTTTGATAAAAAAGTGTTGACACTTTATAAATTGAGTGATATAGTATTTATTGTTCGATGGACAGCATAGAAAACAGAACGAGATATTTAAGTATGCACCGCTAGCTCAGTTGGTAGAGCACCTGACTCTTAATCAGGGTGTCCAGGGTTCGAGCCCCTGGCGGTGCAGTATAAAGCACTATTTTTGAGGCGACATGCCTTGGGGATGGTGTTTTTATTTTGTTTCCGGGGGATTTGTATGACAAATCCGCTGCAGCACGGAGCTGATCGGCGTGCTGCAGCATTTTGTTTGTATTACAAAATACGTATCTGGATACCCTGTCAAAAAATCAGGGTGTCTTAAATCAGGATTGTCAGTATCCTTTTTGGAAGAATATCGGGTCAAGCCTGTACACACTGACGCCCAGCATCTTGCTCTGCGCCGCAAGCTGGCTGTAAATCTGGGTGACATTGTAATCACTGTGTCCCATGAACACGCGCAGGAATTCCAGGTTCCCGCCGCCGATCAGGTAGCTTGTCGCAAAGGTATGCCGGAGCAGGTGCGCATGGAGGCGGCTGATCCCGGTTTCTTTTTTCAGCCTGGCAAAAAGCTGTTTTATGGAATTCTCGGTCAGCGGCCCGTTGGAGCGCAGGGACAAAAACAGGGTGCCGGAAGTCCCACGGTTATAAATCCCCATATAATGGTCAATCTCCCGGATCAGGAAATCAGGAATCAGCGTGATCCTGCTTTTGCACCCTTTGCTGTCCAGGATATGTATAATGTTCCTTTCACAGTCAATATCCCCATAGCGCAGGTGCCGGACTTCCTGGGAGCGCAGGCCGCAGTCAAGCATCAGGTGGAAGATGCAGTAATTCCGCATCCCCTTCTTTGTCAGCATGTCAAAACAGGCGTCAATCTTTTTCACCTCGTCGGCATACAGTACAACCTTCGGATGCGAATCATCAGGCGGCAGACGGACGCCTTTTAAGTAATCACGGCACAGGTCATTCTCATAACAGTATTTCAGGTATGCCCTTACAATGCGGCAGTAGCTGCGGATCGTGACATTCCTGACATTCCTTTTCCGCAGGTCAATGATAAAATTACTGTATAAAGGCGCATCGCCGAAATCATCAAAAGAAAGTTCACCGGTGTCCTTGCCGCCGGCAGTCTCCAGGTAACTGAAAAAGACTTTCATATGGCTTTCATATGACCGCAGCGTTTCAGGAGAGCAGTAAACAGTACGGTTACGGATAAACATGTCATAGGTTTCCCTGATTGTCAATTTCAAGACCTCCATTCTCCAGATCCGCGAGGGAACTGTATTCGACAATCTCCCCGGTTTCCTCATCCAGCAGGGTAAAATCACTGACATTTACAAGTGTATATCTGTTCAGGTCACTGCGGTATACACCTGCGAGTTCTTCGGGATTAAACTGGCGCAGTTTTCTGGCCTTGTACTGCATCGCGTTGTAAATATCGTTGTCATTAAAGCGCATGAGTGCATCAAATGCATCCTGAAGCGGGCTGTCCTCATTCAGTCCCCTTGTGTAAATGCCAAGGGTTACTGCAGAACCGAGCACACGCTTTTTCATGGAATCGATGTTCAGCCTGCGGTTATAATTCCGGACAAGCTGTGCCTGCTCTGGTGTCATGCGCATGTCAAGACATTTCGTGCTGCGCAATGCTCTCCAGAATGCACAGAGCGGACGGCGTGGCTTCCTCTCATCGCCAGTTTTTTCCACCATGCGGAATACCCTGTCTGTCAGGTAATCAATGATGATCTTCCTGTTATCGAAGTACTGGTAAAGGCGGGCGGATTCCCCGTATTTTGAATAATCCTTAAACGGAATCAGTTCATAACTTTTGCTGTGACGCCGCATCGTCTGGTACTCGACATTTACGATCAGGTTCAGCTTAGGCGTCAGTTTATCGGCAAGCCTGATCAGGTCGTCCTCACCGATTGTCTCCTCACCGCTTAATATCTTACTGGCCTTATCCAGGTATTCAGGGTTGGTTCCATGTTCCAGGTAAAATTCCAGGCGGGCATAGAAACGGTAGAACCAGTTGCGGCGTTCATAGCACTTTTCATAGACATACTTGTCATATTTGTTAATCATTCCATACATCTCCCAGATCTGAAAAAACCATGGTTTATAATTCTGTTCAATGACTTCGCGTGTTTTCAGGTAAATGCGGATAAACACCTTGTCCGAGCGTTTGCCGAGTGCGACATAATCAATCTCATAGTCCTCGCTTCCAACCTTGTTTGTCACATAAGTAGCATTCTTGAAACGGTCGACGCGCATCTTGTAAAAACTGTCCGGTGCAAAAAACTTTTCGGGATTGCTCAGATAATTCGTGTGCCAGCAGTAATCAATCCGGTTTTCCTGGACATAGTCGATCTCAAGACCGAAAAATTCCGCGATCGCCTTCACATAGCGGTAACTGTTTTCAAAGCTGTCCCTGACGCCGTACTGCCAGAGCATGTAGGAACGGATCTGGACAATGCATTCACAGGTTACGGATTCACCGCCGTCTGCAGCTTTAGGAACCACGGAGGCAAGGAAGATATCAAAATATTCAGGGTATTCCAGGCATATACTGTAAAACCGCGAAAATGTCAAGGGGCGCAGTACAAGGGTGCGGTTCATTCCTTTTAAATAGAAGTCACAGGAACCAATGTCAGAACCTTCAGCTATGTAGTCATATTTCATCTTGAAAAATTTGCGAAGTTTCAGGACGTTTTCATCTTTGGTTTTCAGGCGGAAATCATTCTTGAATTTGACACTGTAGTAGAATGTGTCGATGTTGTGCATGAATGATTTCTTGCGAAAAGTAAAATACTCCTCCTGGTCTACCAGTGACATTTCATCGAACAATAAGTTATCAGTAAAATCTCGATTATCAATCATAATAAATCATACCTCATCAATCTCTATATTTTGCAGGAAACACGGCCTGTATTACAAATGGTTTACATAATATTGCTTTCCCTGAATGGCCATTCAGGGAAACGAGTTAGTTGCAACTTTTTCCTGTATTTATAAGGCGTTGGGCAATGTAATACAATGGTTTTTGAGACCACGTATTACAGGCCGTGGAGCCGGGTAAAAAATCGCCGCCGTACTCCCGCGCCGCGGGCGGCGCGGAAAGTACGGCGGCGGTTTTTTACTTCTTTCTGGGTTGCTGCTGCACCTTTATAATGACATCCCGGTCACCAGGGCTACTGGCCTCCTGAAAGCCCGAACTGGATAACGCGTCAACAACAGACCATGTATCATAGGAATTGCGCAGCCGTTCGGAATGGACAAAAAAATACATTCCGCGGTATTTCAAATCCTTCACATCACCGTCATTGTCAATAATGGGCTCCCTCTTGACCACGATGGTCAGTACCCCGGCAAGAGTTACGCACTGCCTGATTTCTGTACACTGGGAGCGGATCGCCTTGGCAAGCAGGTAAAAATTCTGTGCAGTCCCGAGAATCACACGGCGGTTCTTCCGGTTCTGGGTAATGACGCCCAGCATTTCAGGGGGAAAATTCCTGCTCTGGTTGGAACCAAACCAGTTCTGCAGCTCGTCCATAATCACGACAATGCCTTTATGCTCATTCTTGTAATCCACCAGCTGCTTCCAGTGCACCAGCTTTTCATCCTGGTAGGCAAACTTGGTATTACTAAGGCACCTGGCCTTTGGGTAGGTGTCAAGCAGATCAATAGCATACTGCATCAGCGCGGTTGTCTTTCCATTGCCCTGGCGCCCGGTAAAGATAATGAGTCCCTGCGGACGGAAAAAATCAGGCTGCCGCTTGTACAGGTCATCAACATAACGCCGCGGTGCGTCCCAGAGCAGACGGACAAGGACGGAACGCGGCTTTATCCGCTGTACACTTCCGCGCTGTACGCGGTCCCCCTTAAACCAGCGCACCAGATACCAGAAAAAAACAGCGGCAGCATAATAACCGATAAAAATAAACGCAGCTATGAATGGTATCCTGAATATGGACAGGAATACATCCATCAGCTGGATAAACGTGTCAAACATGTCCGGCCTCCTTTGTTATATGTTTTTAATATGTCCAGGTTTAATCAACTATTCGTATTTCCTGTCTGTTGTTACATTTTCAGCTGCCAGCAGATTTTCCATAGGAAGCTGCTGGTAATGGCTTAACCGGTATAAATTTACTGTTGACGGAAGTGCCTCACCATGAATCCACTTATAGATAGGGTTCGGGCAGGACAAATCCAGCATTTCCTGCAGCTGCCGGATACTGCAGCCGCTTTTCCTGATTGCCGTATGCAGTTTTTTCCCTGATAATTCCTTATTCACAATCACATAAATTTTTGTCATCTAAAAAACCTCATTCAATATTTAAATCCATCTCACTAAAATCTTCAGTACCATCGCCTCTGATCAGATAACCACACGTATCACATATAAGACTGTCATCGGAATAGATATAATCCATAAAACCACCGCAGTACGGGCACACTGACAAATCCCCCATCTAATCACCTCACTTTCAGTTTGTCATACAAATGCCGGGCATTTCCGGATATGCTGCAGCGTATTTGTAATACAAATATCAGGAAGTCCTAAAATGCTGCAGTTTATTTGTAATATCACCTGGTAAAATTACAATTGTAATACAAGTTAACAGGGCAGCTGCGCCGATGGGCAGCCTGCAGAAGGGCAGTTGTATTACAAGATTGGTAAAAGATTCCAGATAGTTTTAATAACAGATATAACCACACGAAATGCAATTATTGCAACAATAATTGTAAAAATAGGTTTTAATCCATGTATAGGTAATATATAAAAAATAAAGGCTACAAAATCCTTGACGTATTCATAAACAGAAGAATCCACATTAAAACGCAAAGGATCTTTTCCTTTAACAGCAAACATGAATATTTTATAGATCAATCCGAGAATGAAATCACTGATCATATATTTTTCTCCCTATAATTATTTGTGTGTTTTTTTAGATTCCATTACGGTCATTCCTGGTACGCCAAAATCATCAGCATAATAATCATTTAGTTCTTTGGTCACTTTGATATCAGTACCCATAATAAAACCGCCAACTGAACCAGATACGATTCCTGGAAGAAGAACATATATTTTCCATAAAAAAACAGCCCAGACTACGGCAAGAATCACCTTATCGCCAAAATCTTTATATTCCGCATACCAACTGACATCAATAATAATAAAATTTCCAGTGCCATAATTATATTTTTGGGAAGTTGGCTTTCCAATAGGGATTTTTAAATAGGGACTCGGCGTAATGCCAAAAATTTCTCTTTCAAAATCCCCAACAATACGCTGCATGTCATCTACAAACATAAAATATTCCCGCATTGTGTTAAATCTTTCCATTGCCAAAGTTTCATCAGGAACGAAGCAGGCTGTAAGCACGCCCTCTACGGCCGTCGAGATAATAGAGCCAAGACCTGTAAAATCATTGGAAACCGTAATGTCATACGAAGGGTTCAGGGTTAAATCGATCACAGGATTCGCCATCGCAGGAACTGAAAGTTCTGATATATCGAGTTTGGCAATGGATATCACGTCAGGTATGGTAATTTCAGGAATCCGGATATCAGGCACTTCTATCACAATACCAGCAACTGCATCAGCAATCGTCTCAGGAAACGCGATAATGGCATCTGTTACTTCGTCTACGTGCGGAAATACTGACGCAATTGCGCCCGCAATCACATCTGGCAGTGCAAGGCCGGGAACCAATGATTCCGAAATGCCATCAATTGCATCAATAACTGGAGTCAGGGGGAGTACCAGTGCACTGGCATAGGCTTCAGCAAAAAGCTGCGGCATGGAACTGAGCAGTTCCGTAAGTGAATCGGCAGTCATAAATTTTTTTGCAAAGGCTGTTACGTAAGTAACTGGGTTCAAAAGGGAAATAATTTTATTAATGGCTGCAAGAATCTTCCCCAGTATCCCGGAATAATCTGCAGGATCTTCGGGAACAGGCGGATCAACAACTTCAGTATCTGCCGGGGCTATGACTTTTATCGCGTCATCAACAGCGTCAATACTGTCAGTCCTGCCTGCGCTGGAATCAGCAGCATCAAAAACTGGCTTCAACATAGAAGGCAGCTTCTGCAGGTAATCCGGCGACATGATCCAACTTTCAAGGCGCTTTGGAAGACGGGCAGCGGCAGAGGGGGCATTTTCCTTATAATGCACATAAGATTCACTGTCTTTAAGATTTAAAATTTCGGAAGTATCACCAGTATTGAAGTAAGCCTTTAAGGAATCCATACTCGCAAAAACAGGTATATTGAATGATGTAGCACCACTGACACAATATGTACTATAATCACAAAAACGAAATTCCTGTTTTACCTTGCCATTTTCATAAATAATACCTGTTCCGGATAAATTAAAACGGGAATAATCATCAGAATCGTAAAAATATATTATCCTGCCATCATATACGGCAGCAACTTTCAATGATGTAGTATCATCAAAAGTTTTAATTGTATATGCTTTTTCATTATTAATTTGTTTAGTAGTACCGGTAATATGATAAAATCCATCAGAATACTCATACTCTGTAAAACCCCCTTCCTCAAACGCCGCATCATACTCACTGAAATCCGATGTTTCAGGGTGCTTTAATCCAACCAGCTCTGTCAGCTTATCCCCCATTGACAGTATCATGGCACCGGTAAGTCCGGTAAAACACGCAAAGCGAGTCTGGGAACGTTTCTTCTTTGTCTCATCATCGTCATTATCATTACCTGTGCCACCGGTAATAACTGTAAACGTATCACGGATATCTTCCGCAAAGGCTTCGGAAGAACCATTATAATCACCAATTAATTCTTCAATATAACTGTGCATGGCAGTAGTAGCAGAAGTCCCGGTTATCTTATAAGATGCATAATCAATGATTCCAGCCCCGGCTTTTATGGATGCATCATATTTGTCCATAGGGGACCAGCCAGGTGAAGTGATGTATTCATCAATGCCGTTTGCCCATTCAAGCCATTCCCTGACAGAGGCATCATCGGAAAAATCAACATCACCGTATTTGTCCATATGGTATACCGTTCCATTCGATACGGCAGTTGCAAAGTCCTCAAAGGAAGACTGGCTGAAATAGTCGGACTGTGCGCCAAGGCCGACGGATACGCCAAACATTTCCAGCAGGGCCTGGAGCATCTCCATAGTCCCGACAACTTCCGCAGCATTTGCCTGGTTATAAGATGCAATGGGGGCAGTGACAAGTATGAATGCAGCCATCATGAAGCATATGGTGCGTTTTACTTTTTTCATCTAAATCCACCTCGTTTCAATTTCATATTTAAAAAGGGCACTGCCAAAGCAGTACCCCTTTCGGCAGTTCAGGCAGCGTGTAACACACTCTGGATAAAAGAAATGCCTTTGCGCAGCCCGATGAAGCTGATCATGACCGGGATACATACTGGAAGAAGTGCAATAACTTCATCAAGTACGCCCTGCATCATGCCGGAAGTCACCACGTTGGCGATCTGGCCGGTTGTCTGTGAAGGGGCTGCAGATGCTAAAATTAATGGTAAAGCATGCATAATAATTACCTCCTGTAAAACAGATTTATGGGTTACTATATCAAAAGCCGAAGCTTATGACCTAAAAAAATATGTTAAAGAACTTATAAATATAATGGCAGACTATGATTACCAGAAAGATGATAATAAAACTGCATGTAACCTGCAGGTCTTCATGAATCTGCTGAAGATCTTCATGGAGTATCATGACTTCTGTATATAGCTCCTGGCTGTCGGATTCCACGGGGTCAGACAGGAAAATATCCTTCAGCTGTCCATATTCTGGAAAAAGCTTTATTGAATCAGATCCAGGTTTCGGGCTAAATTCCGGTTCTGTCTGTGACTGCGGTTCAGATTCTGTCTCCAGTTCTGACTCCGGTTCAGACTCTGTCTCCAGTTCCGACTCCAGTTCGGTATCCGTCTGTGACTCTGACTCCAGTTCAGTATCTGTCTGTGATTCCGATTCCGACTCCGGTTCGGTATCCGTCTGTGACTCCGGTTCCGGTTCAGTCACAGGTTCTGGCTCTGCTCCTGATTCTGGTTCGGTTTCGGTTTCTGGCTGTGTTTCCGGTTCTGGGATTGTCCCTGGTTCGGTTTCGGCTTTATCGGTACTGGTGTCCCTGTCTCCTGGTCCATTTCCAGTGTCGGCTTCCTCTGGTCCGGTACCTTCCTCCGGCTGGTTTTCCTCTGTGCTGACAGCTCCTCCATCTCCTGAATCTGCAGGTCCACCCGCTGCATCACTGGTATCTGCAGGATCAGGGCTTTCAGGAAATACCCCGCTTTCTTCAGGAACCGCCACAGGCTGTTGAGAATCACTGTCATCATAATCTGCATTGCCAGGAGCATCAGCAGTGCTATCAGGTTTATACTCATCTTGTTCCCTTCCTTCCGTCACAGTCTCCGGGGCCGAGTCCGCAGCCCCGGGAAAGGACGGTGTAACTATTAACCAATTGCGCGTCATGACTGTTTCCTGGATTTATGATCCTTAGCCGGCGCGCTGGAAGCAGGCGTATTATCAGATAAGGACTGGTCCTTATCTTCCGGATTGGGAACATCTGCACCGGCGGCCGGAATTGTGACTTTATGATCAGAACCGGCAGCAATATCACCAGATATTTCTTCAGATACGGATGTAACCGGATCTTCGGTTGTCTCCGTGTTTTCTTCTTCTGTATCCCGGAGCATTCCCGGAACGTCAATACCGTTAAGCTTATAAGCTTCCATCCTTACATTGGACTTGTATGCGATATCGACCATCTTTAATGTCGGTTTTCCCTTACTGTCCACGTCCATCTTAAAAGTCCCTTCATAAATGGCCGGGGCGATCCGGATCTTGTTTCTCAGATAGTAGTCAACCCAGCTTTTACCACGCTGCATTCCTACAGGTTTGGTAATGTCCGGTTCGGACTGGCCGATCATTGCGGTGCCGTTCTCACCCCAGAAAAGGTAATGTACGGTACAGCCGTTTATGATACTGCCGTCCTCTCCCTTACTGTCAAAGGCATTTGCATAGATTACCAGAATATCAGTTTTTGTACTTAATCCATCCATAATGTTTTTTTCTCCTTCTTATTCAAATGGGCAGTTATTTGATATGATGCGTTCATGACGCTCTTTCCATTGTCTTTTTAAAGTATCCATAAACAGTGTCTCCTCCCTGGAACTGACGCCGGTACTAACACACATTTCATGAAAGGTTGCAGGGGTATGGTGTTTGTAAATCCGCAGCCAGTCCGGGAACGTGAGATCAATATTGTCTGATGCAAGAATGTCCTTTTCCTCGCGGTATTTTCTTTTATATATGGCAATTACCGCATCAGGGCGTTCAAGCTCATAATTGTAATAGGGCAGGCGTTTTTCAAGTTCATTGCGGAACTCCTGTTCTGTCATGCCCAGACGGTTGACAAGCCATTCATCAAAAGTCCGGTATATTTTGGTTGCACGTTGTCCGCGCATATGTTGCACCTCCCAGGATTTGTCTGTGACGGAAGCTTCCAGAATGTCCGGGAATCCACTATATTGGCACTGCAATTTTGGGGATAACGGGACACCTGGGAAGCCGCCGCTGCCTTCGCTGTGATGCCGCCGCCTGCGGCGGCGGCGCTGTCAGGGCGCTTCGCGCCCTGCATGTCCGCGCTTGCGCGCGGACATGGGGTTTTCTCCCCGCAGGGTTTTCTCTATTTCACTTCCAGCTTCGTCAGGGCGGCTTCTCCTGTGCCTGATGTAATGGAACAATTCCAGGACAAATCCAGTAAGGGTTACGCCAAGCACTAAGACAATATCCGTTCCAAACAGTATCCTGTTTTCCGGCATTTTGTCGAGCCTGTGCATAAAATAGAGGGCAAGCAGCGCAATATTATAGATACCCATTAGGGTGAGTCCGGCGCTTGTATACCTGCTGAATACTCTTTTTAAAAATTCTTTCTTATCCATATTTCCACCTTTCTTTAAAGACTTTTCTTTAAATCACACCCCCGCCCCTATCTTAGGGGAGGAGCGTTTATTTTCCTCTTTAAGGGGGCCTCCCGCCCCCTTAACAACCCCTGGCAGTCGCTTCCAGTCCGCAATTGCTACCGGATTCTTTCCGGCGAAAGGGCAGCCGGCAACAATCCGGCATCAAAAGCTGGTTCGTTGGAAAGCTCCACTTAAAGGCGCGCACGTTTTCGCTGACTGGTACGGATTGTCAAGGGACTTTCGCGGCATAAAAAGGGCACGGCCAAAGG
>CAJUQZ010000032.1:0-17553 GCA_910588755.1 uncultured Lachnospiraceae bacterium
TGCGGGTTTCAGCAGTTAATGCTGTTATTCCGTGAATAATTCAGGCTAATTTATTTTTTGTAGCTACAATGATATCTTATCAATAAACATCCACAAAAACAATGACGCGTTTGTTTGATAAAAGAACATCTATCCCAACCTCTGGTTGGATGAGATTCAGTGAAAATTTTTATCTTTACCGCCATCCTTTGCTCTCCACTTTCGTAATCAACAGACCCCACCACGCACTTAGGGAGACACACTTTCGCATGTCTCCCTAAGTTCAGGAAATAATCCTTATAAAATGTCTTCTATACCTAACGTTTCAAAACTAGCACTGCTCAACGAGCTTCTTCAATGCTGCAAGCGCCTCGGCGGGAAGCTTGTCATAGCCTTCCTTCTTGGTTGCAAAGCCTTCCACTGCATCTACACGGTTCTGCATAGCAGCCTTCAGAGCCTTGACATACTCAGCATCGTTCATATCCGGCTTGAACGCATCGCTTGTCTTGCCGGACCAGTCATACATAATCTCGATATCATCGAAATTGCCCCACTTCTCGAAGTTCGCCTTTCCTTCAACGATCGTCTCAAGAATGCCCAATGTATCGGCCGGTTTTACCTTCGTGCCCATGAAATCGCCTGTGTTGACGATGTAGCATGCCACATCCTTCTCCTCAACCAGCTTCTTGAACTTCTCATAGTCATTAACCAGCGGATAGGTTCTGAACGGGTTTGCGTAAGGAACAATCCTTAATGCGTTTAAGTCTGTACCAGCCGCGACACGCTCTGCTGTGGAAGTCTTTGTAGCAAGGGTTGCACCCATAACCGATGCGAGCGCTGCACCCTTTAACTTCACTACAGGCGGGATTGTCGGGTCTTTCATGATCCAGAAGATCGCATTGACAGGCGCGTCAATCTTATCTACACGGTTCGGTGACCACAACTTAGACTTGATCGCACGTCCATTGCCGTTTCTGATATCCTCTGTCACGAGCTGGATCTTGCCATCCTCGTCGATCGTAGCGGAGCAGTTCTGTGCTGACAGTAAGTACTCATTGTCAGGACAGCCTGTCGGATAATCCGCCGTCTTGTCGAAATAAGTAGGCTCTAACGCGATGGAAGCACAGGTATCTGTGTTGATGATGAACGCGTCGTCATGAAGAACCTTGATACCGCCAAATGCATCATACTTTCCGCCATGCTTTGCATGTGTCAGTGTAGACTTGCCTGATCCTGACAGTCCATACACAGAAGCCACAAACTTCTTGCCGCCCTCAAGCGAGTACTCCTTCTGTCCGCCGTGGCAGGAAGCATAACCATTTCTGTTTGCAAGCGCCCATGCCATTGTCAGTGTGCCCTTCTTATGCTCGCCGAAATACTTCATGCCAAGGATCGCTGCACAGTTCTGGTTTGTATCGAAATAGCACAGTGTCAGAGGATCGCTCAGGCAGCTGTAATCAACGTCCGGTGCCTCGTGCGGTGCCCACTGGGGATCAGAGAAAATATAGATATCCGGCTCCTTGCCATCTCCTACCGGCTTGGAAGTCTTGTACATTTTCACATACTCGTCAGACATATACTGGAAGTTGATCATCCAGTTGTAAAGCAGGTTCTCCTCCCCTTCGGGAATCAAAAGGTGTGCCTTTACCATAAACTCAGGATCAAGACCTACGAAGCACTCTGCATGATACATTGTCTTCCAGCGTGTCTCGTACACAGCGTCCATAACCACCTTGTCAAGCTTTGCCTCATCGACACCCGGCTCGCCCTTGATCCTGCGTGCTGCAGCATAACGGCCTGTAACCGCGCCATCGTTGAACAGCAGGACTCTCGCGTCCTTCTCAAGGCCAAACGTCTCACCGTCTTTGATCTTCATATCGGTGACAATGGTTCCCGGTGAATTCTTTGCTAACTCATAAGCTTCTTTTAAAGTATTCACCTTCACTACATTGTTTCCGTAAAAAGCAGCCTCGATGATAGAACGTGTCTTAGAAAATCCTACCTTTCCAGCACCAATCTCGGAAATGGGATAATACGCTTTCGTTGACATATAAGATCCTCCTTAAAGATAATAAATTTATTTCAAACCGCCATGACGAATTGCACTGTCCGTAACGGTTATGATCATGTGTAAGGACTTGCCGCCCCAACGAATTAATTATCTCAAAACCTCGGACAAAAGTCAATAAAATTAACATAAACTTCTAAAAATATGTTTCTAAAAACAAATTTTATTGTCATATTCTGTCATTTTACACAGCGCGCGTCGCTTTTTTTAACATTTCAAGCGCTTCTCCCTCAAAAAACGGGGATAACTTTTTGTAAACACTCTCATGATACGCGTTCAATCTTCTGATGTCAGATGGTTCCATGTACTGTGTGTCAATGGCATCAAGGTCGATCGGAACATAGGTCAGATGGCGAAATCCCATAAACTGCCCGTACCCGTTTTTGTCCTCCTTCACAACCTCGACAATATTCTCTGTTCTGATGCCGTGGCTATCCTGCACATACATGCCTGGCTCGTCGGAGACGATCATGCCCTCCTCGAACTGTGTCTCCTGCAGTTCGGGCCTGTACTGCCACCGCAGGCTGTGAGGCCCCTCGTGGACATTTAATATATAACCAATACCGTGGCCTGTCCCGTGCTTGTAGTCCAACCCGCATGCCCACAGCGGCTCGCGCGCCACAATGTCAAGATTCCGCCCTGTACAGCCGTGCAAAAACTTTGTATCTGCCAGCCGAAGCATCGAGCAGGCAACCTTTGTGAAATGCAACTTCATCTCGTCTGTGATAGCGCCAAGCGCGATCGTCCGTGTCACATCTGTCGTACCATCCTCATATTGTCCACCCGAGTCAACCAGATAAAAGCCTTCCGCCTCAATCCTGCTAAAGTGCTCGCTGGTTGCACTGTAATGCGCCATCGCCGCATTGGACTGATATGCGCTGATCGTAGGAAATGACAACTCCAGAAATCCCGGAACCCCGGCACGCATACCGTCGAGCTTCGCCGCCACACTAAGCTCGTCCATCGGAACCTTCCCCGCATTTTCCTTCATCCAGAAGAGAAACTTCGTCAATACCGCACTGTCCTTTAGATAACACTCTCTGATATGGCAAAGTTCCACCGGGTTTTTGACCGCCTTCATCAGCTCTGTCGGATTCTCCTTGTCAACCAGCTCTGCACGACTCTGCACCAGCCTATACAACATATAGCTGATGTCTGCGCCAGAGCACCACACCTTTCCTGCTATCTCACAGTTGTTAAGATACGCTGTAATCGTGTCATAGTCCACGCAGGCAACATTGTTTTCCTGCAGGTGTTTTTTGACTTCATCAGTCAATGCTTCAGGCTGAATAAACAGTACTGCTCCTTCCTGTGAAATCCATGTATATGAGAGCGCTACCGGATTGCACGCCACATCATTGGCGCGGATATTATAAAGCCACATAATATCGTCAAGCTTTGCGAGCAACAGATGCCCTGCGCCCTCCTCCGTCATCTTTTCCCTGACCTTGGCAAGCTTTTCTGGCACGCCCATCCCGCAGCTTTTTTCAGGCACTACCCACACCTTGCTCGCCGGCCTTGCCGGCCTGTCCTGCCAAAGTGCTTCCGCAATGTCCCTCTCATATGCGATCGTCACATTTTTCCCGGCAAATATCTCCTCGAGCTCTTTCCCAAAAAAGGCGTCCACCACCCTGCCGTCAAAGCCAACTGTCTGGCCCCCCGCAACATTTTTCCCAAGATACTCCTGAATCGTCGGGACATTCTCCTCCTGCTGCTTATACAGGACGATACCAGAGCCCGCAAGCTCGCTTTCTGCCTGTACAAAGTACCGTCCGTCCGTCCACAGTCCTGCCTCTTTTGCGCTCACCACGAGCGTCCCAGCCGAGCCTGTAAAACCCGACAAAAACTCCCGCATCTTAAAATAGTCGCTGACATATTCCGAATTGTGGTAATCTGCTGTCGGCACGATATAATAATCAATCCCTGCCTCACCAAGCAGCTTTTGCAGCCTGGCAATTCTCTGTTTTTCAATCTCTCCCATTGCATAACCTCCATACGAACACTGGCGTCCACAGACGCAGTCATCTCTTCCTCAAGCTGCTCCCTGATGCCTGCAACGTTCCTGTACTCCCGCCGCCGCAACAGCTCTCTTGCTTACGCTCTACTCTCTGGCGCTGCGGCATTCCTGTACTCCCGCCGCAACAGCTCTCTTGCTTACGCTCTACTCTCTGGCTCTGGGCATTCCTGTACTCCCGCCGCAGCAACTCTGCTTATGTCTGGCGTATCTACTGTTCATTGCTGCCCGACGCACATTAATACCCCTGCGTCTGCTCCCCCTGCAGTATACCCACCGCTGACGATGTTCCGATCCGCTCGCACCCTTCCGCAAGAAACATAACTAGGTCCTTCCTTGTCTTCACACCGCCTGCGGCTTTTATCCTGACATTCTGACCGATATATCTCTTAAACAGGCGAACATCCTCAATTGTCGCCCCACCCGTCCCAAAACCGGTTGAGGTCTTTATGTAATCAGCACCTGCGTTTGTGACAGCCTTGCACATTGCAATCTTTTCCTCATCTGAGAGATAACATGTCTCAATAATCACTTTGAGAATATGCTCCCCGCACACTCTTTTCAATGTGCGGATCTCCTCCTCCACTCTGACATAATCCCCGTTCTTCACATCGCTGATATTCACCACCATGTCAATCTCATTACAGCCGTCGGCAAGCGCCTGTTCTACCTCTGCAACCTTTGCAACTGTCGTGCTGTAGCCAAGCGGAAAACCGACCACTGTGCAGATATTGACCTTCCCGCCATACGCGTCATGAACCCTCTTGACATAAACGGGCGGTATACACACCGACGCCGTCTGATACTTAATTGCCTCATCGCAGAGCTTCTCGATATCACTCCATGTGGCATAGGGCTTTAGCTGGGTGTGGTCGATGCGCCGCAAAATCTGTCTGTCGGTAAAATCATTGTCTGAATAAGTCTGCCCTCCAATTTTTTTATCTACAATTTCTTCATCGGAAACCCTTTCACCTGAAATTCCTTCGCTGAAAAACTTTTGATCTAAAATCTCCCCGTCTGAAATCTCTCCATCCACAATATCCTGCTCTAAAATCCCCAACTCTGAAATATCCTTATCTATCATCGCACATTCCCCCTATTTCATCCCCACCAGATACTTTTTCTGCGCCTTCATCAGCATCATACCGTAGGCAATAATCACCACAACCATCAAAATCCGCATCAGTGTCTCCGCCAACGGATAGGTCCTAAAGATGCCCAGCGCGCCAGCCATGCCCATCACAAACAGCATGGCACCCGTTGTAAACGTAAATGGAAATGTAAATCTGATAAATCCTGCCGGATCCTTTGCTCTGTTAATGGGAAATCCCTTCCCCACAAGCATCGTCGGAATTTTGTTCGTGGATTTCATCTGGACAGCCCAATAAACCATATAGACACCGCACGCCATAATCAGTAAATCCAATATCATTCCAAAACTCACCTGTCCACCTCTTTTCTATTTTGACTAAATCGATCAATTTATATGAAATCAAAACGCAAATGGAAACTCCCGTCCACCTCGCATAAAAAATACGAACCAGAACCAGGAGCTTCCAAAATCATACTTGCGCAGAATCCTGCTGCCTAATATAACCCACACTAAATGCCCAGAAACTGCATGACCACCGACCTCATCTCTGACTTGTCACAAACTGTATCATGAAGCACTGGCGCTGTACGGATCTCCTCGATTGCGTTTGGAACCTTGACATTCGCAAGCTTCGAGAGCTCATCGACAAGCGCAAAATCCCCCATTGCGTCATATTTCTCATCAATTGCGTTCATCACACTTCTGGTAAATTTGAACGGACTTGCCGTCGAGGCCAGCACTACTTTCGTATTGTCACCAGTTTCCTTTTTGTATTTACCGTATACAGCAGCTGCAACCGCAGTATGTGGGTCGATCACATATCCCGTCTTTTCATAGAGCGTCCGAATCATATCAGCGGTCTCCTGCTCGGACGCATAATTTCCATAAAAATCCTTCATCTGCGCCCTCATGTCGTCCGTAATCTCATATTTTCCAGCCTCGGACAACGCGCCCATAAATGCGGCATTTTTCTCTGCGTCCGCACCTGCTGTTAAATAGATCAAACGTTCGAGATTACTTGAGATCAAAATATCCATAGAGGGTGAGCTGGTGAGCACAAATTCTCTGTTTCTGTCATAGACACCTGTCTCAAAAAAATCATAGAGTACCTTATTCTCATTGGAGGCACAGATCAACTTCGCGATGGGCACACCCATATTCTTTGCAAAATACGCGGCAAGAATATTTCCAAAATTACCCGTGGGAACCACCACGTTAATCTTCTCGCCCTTCTCAACCTTGCCCTCCTTGAAAAGCTGTGCATAAGCATATACATAGTACACTACCTGTGGCACAAGCCTTCCTATATTAATGGAGTTTGCAGAGGAAAACTGAAATCCCGCCCCGTCCATAATTTCAGCCAGCTCCTTGTCTCCAAACAGCTGCTTGACTCCCGTCTGGGCATCGTCAAAATTGCCCGTGATACCCACCACAAAAGTATTTTCGCCCTTCTGTGTGATCATCTGCTTTTCCTGAATCGGGCTGACACCGTTTTTGGGATAAAATACTATAATCCTGGTGCCCTTTACCTCCGCAAATCCTGCAAGTGCTGCCTTGCCCGTGTCGCCACTCGTTGCCGTGAGAATCACAATTTCATTTTTCACATGGTTTTTCTTTGCCGACGTGATCAGCAGATGCGGCAGAATGGAGAGCGCCATGTCCTTAAACGCGATTGTCGCTCCGTGAAACAGCTCCAGATAATAGGTGCCATCTGCCTCCACAAGAGGCGCGATCACCTCCGTGTCAAACTTGCTGTCATATGCCTTATTAATACAATCTTTTAGCTCCTCCTGCGTAAAATCTGTGAAAAACAGCTTCATTACCTCATATGCAGTCTCCTGGTATGTCATCTGTGATAATGCTTCCAAACTCTGGTCCAGAACCGGTATCGACTCTGGTACATACAATCCGCCATCGTCCGCAAGTCCCTTTAAAATTGCCTGTGATGCGCTGACGGCCCCGCCCCTGCTTCTTGTGCTTCTGTACAGTAAATCCATTTGATATTCTCCTCTTAATTTCATGAACAGTATAAACCGTTTTAATGGGCAAATACAAAATTTTGCACTACATTTCTTTCAAATCCTAAGTATAGCATAGTGTGCCTGTCTCATGCAAGCCCCAATTCCTGTATCCGCTCATATACCTTTTCAAAAATATATTTATAGTCCTGATTTTTTTCGAGTACTTTCATAAACCTTTCCTCCCGGAATACAATATTCGTATGCTTCCCAAACTGATATGCCAGTTCTCTTAATGTCTCCGCCGTATTGAACATCTGGCTGAGCGTGTCCCTTGCATCATGTGCAAAATAATCTGCCACGAGCGCACAGTTAAAATCAAAAAGAGGCGCCAGACGTTCAATCTTACCCGTGTCATTATTCATCATAAACCCGTAATTCTGTGTATGTCTGTCCGTGTTTACAATAATATAATCCAGCACAGGAATGCTGGCAAACTCTGATTCCCATTGCTTCATGCAATATTCCCTGTAATTGATATTAAGGCGCCTGCAGTAATCCATAAACTCCCACGCCTCCACAAAGGAATACTCCTCACCTACAAAATTTTTGCAGATGGAGACCTGTCCTTCACCATCCATCATGTTTTTCATGTCACTAACATACATAATGTGGTCAACCACATTTTCAAAACACTCAAGGATCTCGGAAGCTAGCACCTCCATCTTTGTATTTACACAGTCTTTTGTCTTGTCTGATTTTAATAGATACAGAGAGTCCCCCATACGTACCCAGCCTTTTCGGAACAACCCTTTGGTTGTCAGTTCCGGGCATATGATGCTCGTTGTGATTGTAGGGCTAAAGCCCCCTAAAGACAAATCAATAATATCCTTTAGCTTATTCTGCCTGATATTGATTGATTCCCATGTGTCAGATTCGTTCTCCTCCTGAATCCAGTAGCTGTCCTGAATAGATACTCCTTTGCACTTGATGCAGATATTCACCCTGTTGTCAATCGAATCCACCTGCGGGATTTGAAAGGCCGCATAAATCTTTTTGGCATTGTCCCGCGACAGCGACAGCATCCTGCTGCTCAGATAGCTCTTTACGGTCTGTACATTGTACAATAAATCCTTCATATTGGCGGTTTTTTTAATATTTGCCCTAAGAAAATAGGGTAATAGTTCCTCACGGAGCACCTCCACTGTAAAGTCTGGCAGGTTAAAATATAGTACCTTTGTATTTTTTAACATTAAAAACATATATAAACACCATCTATCTGTTATATTCTACCGGCACACACCTTTTGGCATGGCGCTTTGATGCATAACATTATAACATAGATTGCTGTCCATCACAATCATTTTCGTATTCTTTACAAAGTTCTGTCCGAAATGTCTCTTTGTGATATACTTATTATTTTTCACATCACCTCAAAAATTCTTTTAGAGGTTTGTAGAAACCATTTCTATGCCATTCTTTAATCGGGAAAAAGAAAAATTACCTATAGCCAAACAATAACCATAATACTCCCCCATGTTCTCTATCAACAGGTCTTTGAATAACTCATCACCTTAATGTAATCCCCGCTCTTATCCCTCATCATTAGAAGTCCCTTATTTAGTTCATCAAGGGAAAGATGATGTGAAATACACTGTTCAGGGAACAGTCTGAGTATATTTTATAGAAAAAGGAATTGTCATTTGGGTTAAAACGTGGTAGACTAATGTCAATATAAAGAAATAGAAGCTCAAAAGTTGATAATTTTTAAGCAAAATGGCTTAAATTTCGCAGATTATGTTATTCTGCGAAATATTCAGACAGATTATCTTGGTAGCACTTCATCTTCTTACAGATACGTACTATGATAACATCTTAAAGTATTTCCATCCCCTACCTCGTATAAAAATCATGCCCTCCATAAGAAAATAGAAATGTCAGGTTGCTGTCAAACCATGCTGCGTTCTCGGGCGCAACCAGTCTCCGTGCCATGAAAAACAGCGCGCCGTTTGACACATCCTCTCCTTTGAGGGCGCTATATACCACTTCCCTCGTCTCGTCCGAGATCGTCACCTGATTGATAACGCCATTTGAGACCGGGGAAAACTGTGTCACATTCCTTGCCTTCTGATACACTACATCGGTGACAGTGTTTGGAAACCTTTTGCTCCTGACGCGGTTGATCACGACATTTGCCACCAGAAGCTTTCCCGTTCTATCCTCGCCCCCTGCCTCCGCTTCCACTATGCGCATCAACGTCTCTAGATCCTTTTCTGAAACCTCGATGCAAAAGCGCTGCTTCATTGTCTCATAGGAGATGACGCGCTCCACAGATTCAAACTGCTCAAGCGCCACACACTCAGTCACCACTGTCACTGCTGCTGGCTCCTGCTGGGCGATACTCTCCGCCTGCACATCGTAATGCTTTAGGAATATCAGCAGACCTGTGCAGACTGTGTATGCGATGAATAGAAGGATATTACTTTTTGAGTACATATTCTGTCGTTTGTTCCTTTCTTTAATTCAATTTTTTCACATCATTTCAATAAATTTCGCAAAATATCATAGATATTCTGCAGTGATTCCAGATTTTATCCCGCAGCCAAATCTGGATTTCATTTCAAATTTTACCTTTATTAGTCTATTCGCTTGTCCTGCAAAAAATACTAAAAACTTTCTAAATTAAGAAATAATGTCAGACCGCCGGATTGCGGCTATCGTCTAAAATATGTTATAATTCTCATGGCGCGCACCTATAAGATAGAAATGATGATTTTAGAGCAGAAGCATTTCGGTCATGTAAAAACATATCCTCAGGATTAACAATTATACAGACTTTCTCAACACCTGCAAAGATCTCCCCCGCCCGCGCCTGCGGTATGTCTGATCCTGTCCTATATCGCAGGCTCAATTTTGAAAAAGACGGAGTAATTTTTCTAATAAATCTCAGTTTGAAAATGTTCTTTCAATCTTCCTATATATTTAAAAATATTGTTCACAATAAATAGTCAAATGAAACATAAATAATGTAATGAAATCATTAATATTAATAAAAGAGCGGAAATCATCCGCTCTTAATTCTTTCATCTATTTCGTTATGATTATCTCTAATAGAATCTTTAAACACTTCTTTGTATTCAGAAGATTCAGGCTGCGACTTAGATTTTTCTAATTTACCTAATTTGCCTTCTGGATCCTCCTGTGCGTCAATTTTCTCCCTATAACTCTTTTTTAACATATCCTTCCAATCATCTTTGTTTGAACGTATCCCTGTTAAAATAGAGTTAAGATCATCAACAATTCCTTGTAATTCTCCCTGTATCTCTGTTTTTTCACCACAAATTTTTTCAACTCGGTTTTTCGTGATTAACACGGTTATTTCTACATCTTCAATATGTCTATATGTATTTTTAGCTACTCTATGCTGCATTCTCCGAAAATCTTTTTGTGAGCTTCCTTTAGTTAATAGCCATGCAAAAATAAAGGAAACATAAAAACTTAAGATTTGTATACTTATTGTTTGAATTCCAAAAAACGAAATAATTAGGCATCCTGCCGCACCAATAAAAGAAGTCCATAAAATACATCTTTCCAAGTTGAAATGTATCTTTATTTTTTTCCTGATTTTGTATGATAACCAATATGATATTAAACCAATAATAATACCTATAAATATTCCCGCAATTATATATAGCCAAAAACAAACAGATTAATAGTTCGTTGCAAAATATTTCACCATTTATCCATAATCACTTTCTACATTAATTCAATAATGTTTTATAATACTCAGCCATATCACTTTCCGAAATCGTATTAGTACAAATAGTACCTTGAGGGTAATTTCCCCTAGCTTTTATCCAAGGAGGCTCCCCATGTGTTAATTGCTCAAGCTGATCTCCAGAATAATGTCCATATAACAGAAAAATTTTGTCCAAAAATATAGGCGTCTGATTATTTTTAAAATTGGGTATTCCTTCATAAGAAGATATAAGTAATCCACCCCAATCTTTGTATCTATACCATAATTCTGGTGATACAGGACCATGCGCCCATGCTTCAAACCATGTATTCATTAGACGTCTACCAGTAAGGGCTAAAGACCATGCTTGGGCATAATAGCATAATTTTTGCAGTTTTTTATGGTTCATTCGTCCTAAGGATAAAAAGTATTTAGCAACCTCAAAAATATCTTCCATAATCAACGCCCCTTTCCTCACAATAATATATGACTGACCTTTAGTATATGTGCTTAGTTGTTAAAATATTATTTTGTCTTTTAAGTTCCTTCTGCAACTTTATTATACACCAAAAGACAACAAAATGGAAGAAAAATTTCCAAAAACAGAACTTTTGTTTGAAATTCATTAATTGAACTGTTCACTCATGATGCTTCCATTGTGACTAGCTTTGTCCTTTTCAATTTTCTACCCTTTGCTGATTTTGATTCTATGGAAATCACAGCGCTAGAAGAACTGCTTGATGCCAAAACAGACGAATGGGCAAAGTGCTTCGAAGAACAAGCAAATCAGTGGGCAGAAAGCTTTGAGCATAAAGCGGAACACTGGGCAGAAGACTTTGAGCGCAAAATAGACAGCTGGGCTGGACAGTTTGAGTAAGGCTTGACAAATGACAGGTATACACATACAATATTTTTATCGGATATCGCCGCTGTAAGACGATTTTCCAATTTCCAAACGTTATAAAATGAGATTATTAATGGGCTGTCCCGATACGGCCAGGGAGTTTTTTGACAATGAAAGGTGTATTCACTGCAAAGAAAAAGGATAATACAATATACTACCGCGCTTCCATTACATATAGAAGAAAGCACATCAGTCTGGGCGGATTTGACACCATGTCCGACGCAAACGCGGCATACCTCGAAGCGGACAGACTCTTACACCATGACAAAATGACCATCAGCCAGTATCAGGACACCTCGCCTCTTTCTTTTGAAAAGTGGGTTATTCTCATTAATTTCCGTGACAATGGCATCTATTTTGGCACACCAATCTACGCACGCCCCAAATTTTTCTACTACTATCTGTCGCCTGTGGATGTGCTGAAATTTGACATTGACGACCTGTTTTATTACTCCTCGCGCAAGATCATGAAGCGCGGTTCTCATCTCTTTGTCGCCGACTATGGTATGCAGGTGAATATCCTCAACAGATATGGTATCCGCAGCTTTGCTGTCGCGGGAAAGGACTATCTTTTTCTGAATGATGATGACACCGATTTTCGCCATGAAAATATCGCGATCATAAATCGCTACCAGGGAGTTTCCGAAGTCACCTATCGGGGCCGGCAGCGTTATCGGGCGCGCATCAATGTCCCCGGATACTACACTATTGGACACTATCACAGCGAAATTGACGCGGCCATCGCATATAACAAGGCGATTGATGTCCTAAAAAAAAGAGGTGTCCAAAAAAGCTACACCCCTAATTATATCGAAGGACTTTCCCCTTCAACATACGCCGATATCTATTCCCATCTGAAAATATCGGACAAAATACTCAATTATACAGTACGATAACATCCGAAATACCCTACCGCGCATAATCCTTAAAGCTCATAATTAGCGTGGCATCACCGCTGATTCCCTTGATGCTTGCATCAGAATCATACTGCCACATACCAAACTCATACGGATACTCTGGCTCGTCACTGTCCTGTGCAAACCAAACATCAAAGTCCTGCAGCTCCTCCATATCCACCATTGTCAGGAGCCACTCCTTATCACCATAGATCATGGCCTTGTAGCCTGCATCTTCAATTCTGTTCATAAAGGCTTTGGCAATCTGCGTCCTCTCCGTCATGTCAAGCGCCTCAATGCGCGCCATATCACCATCTACATTTTCCATAACAAATGCCACTGGATACTTCACACTATACCCTGATATGACGTCCAAAATCTCATCGGCCTCCTCCCTGGCCTCCGCCTTGCTGACCGCCTGGGAACAAAAATAAACACCGATATCGAGTCCTGCCTTTTTTGCTGATTTAAGGTTATCCCGAAAATTTGCATCGGAAACGATATTTCCACTGCTGTATCCTCTTGACCCTGCCTTGAGCATAACAAAATCACAGCCTGCATTCTTTAGCTTCGTAAAATCGACATCTCCCTGATTGGCAGAGATGTCAACGCCACTTTTTGAAACCACCTTTCCGTCTTCATAATAATTCATAAATGGTTTCTGATATTTCAGGTTGGAATAATCATACTTATTTCTCGAGATATCTGTATTGACATCCACCCACTCCTTGGTGCCGTCCGCATGTCGCACCTGGATACTGGTCACTTCGTCCTTCTCGTCGTCGTCTTCCTCTTCCTCCTCTGTTTCGCTCTCCTTCTCTCCGCTGAGATTTTCTTTTGTAGTCATGTCGTAAACAGATGTTTGCCCATTGGTCAGTTCATTGGCAGTTTTTCCCTGTTCCGTGCTGTCCGAAGCATTCCCCGAGCCATCCACCACAGTCTCACCAGTAGTCTGATTCGTCACTGTACCGTTATTTCCACCCGACTGGGAAGAATTATTTTTCTCCCGGCCAGTGTCAGGCAGCGTCCATATATCAAGATCATCTGAGGTGAGCTTGCTCTCCGCGATGATACTTTCCGACGCATTCGCCTCCTGCTTCTTATTCGCCTCGGCCTCCTTTGCCTCCTTCTGGGCCAACGCTGCCGCGTAACCGCCCCCGTTCGAATTGGTCTTTGACTGGTTCGCCCAAAAAACCAGCGCTGTCACGCCCAGAATAACCACCGACATGATCAGTGCCATGTACACATAAGTGATTTTTGACCCTGATCCGTGCTCCTCCTCATAATAATCATCATGCAGCTTCATAATATATATCCCCCGTTTCTATTCACACACATCACACAGTTTATATGCACTGCTTCTATTCACAGTCTCTTTCCACTCACAGTCTCTTTCCGCTTTTTTATCCATAATCACCAGACACTGTCGCTTCTCGCATTTTTTCACTGTCACCAGACGCTGACACTTCTCGCTTTTTTATCCATAATCGCCAGACACTGGCATCTGTCACCGTCTTCAGCGATATTTTCTGTTCGTAAGCTCTTTTTACAAGACAGCTTATAACTGTGTTGAAATCTGTCATTGTGATTTACATAATTAATTTACAGGGTATATTATATAGTATTTCATCTGCAATTTCAATTATTTTCTGAATATTTATTGATTTTTTATCCATTTGGTGTCAGGAAGGTCGCTCTGCATGAAGTCCAATGCTACAGAGCACATAAAATCCTTTGCTTTTTTGATATTCATGCCACTGATCTGAAACATAAACAACGCTGCACCAAACATCAGGGACCGCGCATATTCCTCAAACGACGACAGCACTTCCTTCAGCTGGTCGCTCAGGGCAAGCATGCCGCTGACAAAATCCGTATTGCCTAGAATATTACAGGCATATGCCCTTCTTGCCAACCCGATCTTCTCCCCGATATCCCATGCAAGGACACCTCCGTCGGGCAGATAAGCCGCAAAAAGCTTTACAAACGCTACATAATTCTGAAAATAGAATTGACCCGCCTCTCCTAATTCCTCTATATCAAACCTGGGATTGCCATTAATGTACGCCAGGGCATTCTGTAGTCTGGCGTTTTGATTCAATATCTCATTCTCCTGAATGCACTTAAAAAAGCTGGCCCGATCCGTTATATTATACATTTCCAGATGTTGCATTTCTTTTTCCAGATCCTCGTTGGAATATTTCAGGAAATATCTGTCAAAACCTAAGGAAGATATCCCCTGATAAAAGCCGAGGTACAGCTGAAATGTCTCATCGTCAGCCTCAATCTTTTTATCCTCCGAAACCAAGCTGCAGCGCTGCTTTACAATATCGACTGTGTCAATAACCGCCGATTGCATATTGTCCAAAATTTTCTGTATCTCTTCCCTGCACTGCTCACAATCGCTTTTCAGGTCAAGCGCATCGTCAGGATCTTCGGCGAGTCCTTTCTGAAATTCCATTAGCATCTCTAAGGGATTATCAGATAACTGACCGCGAAGCCAACCGCGATAATAGTGCAGGCGCGCCTTATCAATCGCCTTTTTGCAGCAGGGTTCTATTTTTTTCAGCTCTTCTTCGGATTCCTCATAGCTGCCGTTGTTGTTATACGCACAGATCAGTCTAAACCAAAGCCTGTTACTCCACAGTCTCCGCGGAACATTTAAGATACACGCGATCTCTTTCTCAGGTTCATTTTGTTCATACCATTGGTCCGCTTCCTCGAAAATGCCATCTGCATCAGATATCAAACCATTTTCATCTAATATGTAATCCACTTTTATTCTTCCTCCCAAACATGACTGACAAACAGTTACATTATATATCACTTATATTTTATTCGATTTTATTTCTTTCTGCAATCATTTTATCAGAAAAAATATGATTTTATAAGCTTTTGTTGAAATATATTGTTGAAAAATTTGCGACATGATATAATTAAAACAGTTTTCTTATGGGTACTGCACAAATTCCAAAAACATAAATTTTCATTTGATTTCGATGTCATTTAAATGAATAACAGGTGATTTACCGTCTTAGTTGATTAACAGTATCATTTGAATAGCGATGCCAGTTGATTAACAATACCATTTATATAGCGAAATCAGTTAGATAACATTGACCGTTGATTAACGATATTACAATAACAATACCATTTATATAACACTTTATGGATGAATCTGAAAGGAATTAAAACATGTTTTCTTACCATATAAAATGCTTCCTGATCGGGCTTCTGCTTCTGATAGCTTCTGCTACTATAACCGGCTGTTCAAGGACCGCCTCCGCAAAATCCATCTCCAAAACAGGTTTTGCCTTTGATACTGTCATTACCATCACAATCTATGATGCACACAAATCTGATGTACTTAATCAATGTTTTACGCTCTGTGAACAGTATGAATCCCTTTTCAGCGCAACACTGGAGGGCTCAGAGGTCTGGCAGATCAACCACGCAGACGGCAAAAGGACTGCCGTTTCCTACGACACTGCTTCCTTAATCCAGGCTGCGCTCTATTACTGCGACCAAAGCCAGGGCGTGCTCGACCTTACACTCCGCCCTGTCGCGGAGGAATGGGACATCGCCGGACAAATGAAACAGGCGGACGAACACGCAAATTACAGGTATTACATCCCATCGGAGCAGACACTTACCACGCTCCTGTCCCATGTCGATTATAAAAATGTCATTCTCAGCGATCAAGACGGGTATGAAGTCGGGTATCAGGATACGCTATCCAAAGATAACCGCTATTTTATCACCCTTATGGACACACACAGCACCATTGATCTTGGCTTTATTGCCAAGGGCTATATCGCAGACTGTCTCAAAGCCTATCTGCTGTCTGAGGGTATAGAAAACGGCATCATCAGTCTTGGCGGCAACGTTCTGCTCATCGGCGCTAAACCTGACGGGGCGCCGTTTACTGTCGGTATCCAGAAACCGTTTGGCGCTGCAAATGAAATCCTCACTACCATTCAGGAAAATGACATCTCTGTCGTTTCCTCTGGCTGCTATGAACGCTATTTTACAACGGATGAAAACGAGATCTACCACCATATCTTTGACGCCTCGACAGGCCGTCCTGTCCAGAATGACTTGCTTGGCGTCACGATCCTCTCGGACTCCTCCGTGGAGGGTGACGCACTCAGCACGTACTGCTACTTGCTCGGATTGGAGAAGGGGCTTGAATATGTCCGCAGTCTTGACAATATTGAGGCACTGTTTGTGACAAAAGATTATACCGTCGTCCCCTCTTCATAAAACGAACTTGTCAGCCCTGCACAATGTTCCCAGTCACTGATGAATCGATATGAAAGAGCCGCTCTGTATTCTTCCTTGCATGTTCTATCAGTGTCTCCTCTGAAACCTTCATATATTTTGCGAGCTCACGCGCGACATACACAATATTTTGCGGCGTATTGGTTCTGTCGAGTCCTGGCACATTTTTCGGCGTCAGATACGGCGCGTCCGTCTCGAGCAGTATACGATCTAGCGGAATCATACGCACCGCACTTCGCAGCTCCTTTGCGCGCCGGTCATCACAGATCCAGCCCGTAATGCCGATGGAAAATTCCAGGGAAAGGTACTGCTCCAGCACCTTACTGTCCCCTGTAAAGCAATGTACCACAGATTTCCTGCAAATGTCCTGATGCTTCTTAAACCGTCTGATAAAATCCTCCGAGGCGCTGCGCTCGTGAAGGAACAACGGTTTATCCAGCTTTTCCGCCAAAACGATATGCTTTTCGAGACACCTGATCTGGTTCTCCTTGGTCGAAAACATCCTGTCGTAATCTAGTCCGCACTCTCCTACCGCAACAACCTTTTGATTCCCGGAAAGAATCTTCTCAATCCCTGCAAAGTCCTCCTGCGTAGCCCTGTCTGCATTGTGCGGGTGAATCC
>CAJUQZ010000032.1:17563-30691 GCA_910588755.1 uncultured Lachnospiraceae bacterium
TTACTATCCGCAGCATCCCGAATGATCTTCTCTGGATCAGGGAACTGTTTACAAAACAGGTTTAATCCGATATCATAATACTTTATCATCTCGCGTTACCTCCCATTTGCATTATATCAATTTCTATTACATCAATTCATTACACCAATATCTCATATTCTTCCAGATACGCTTACATAAATCAGATCCACCGTATCCGAAAAACTAATGTCCCTGGTAAGAATCTTCTCAGGAATGATACCAATATAATCCTTCTCTTTCCACCATCTGCGCATGTCTTCCTCGCCAAACTGATCCCTGTTCGGTTTCGTTTCGTGCCGCAGCAGGGTCTCTTCAAACGGCAGGTCATAATAAAATGCAAAAATGTCTGTTCCGTATTCCCCAACCGCTTTTTCAAACAACGGTCCATAGCACTCCGAATCCAGTATTCCCTCCAGAATCGTGATCTCGCTGTTTTTCCTTCCATATTCCAAAAGATTGATCAGCAATGGCAGTGCCTTTGTGTCTACACCATCCTTTACCCACAACATCTCCCGCCGCACCATATCCTGTGATATCACCATCGTATTGCGACCAAACCTTTTCTGCAGTGCCTTTGACACAGAAGTTTTCCCGCTACCGGAATTTCCCCTTAATATAATCAGCTTTGCCATATGTATTCCTTTCCTACCATCTGTATTCCGCAATCTCCTCCATCTGCTTTCTCGGCCGTTTCTGTGGTTTTTCATCTGCATATCCCACGACAATCGCCCCGACAAGCTGGTCTTTCGTATCCAGATAGGACACCATCTCCTGATATGCAAAGCATGTATTGGCAACCCACAGTGTCCCCAGTCCCAGCTCCTCTGCAACCAGTAACATATTTTCAACAGACGCGCCGATTGACAGCGTATCACAGATCTCGGCAATCCGTCCGTCATTATCTACCGGCAAAAAAGGCGATCGGGCATTGGTATTTAATATGATAATGATTATTGGCGCTTCCCGCATGATCCTCAGTGTATTCCTTGCATCAGGAAGCCCATACCGCGATTCGGGCAGATTGGTTATACCCCGTTCTTCTCGCTCCAACCCGGTTTCCATCGCCATGAGCAGTTCCTTTTTATATTTACCGCCAAAAACAATATATTTCCACGGCTGTCTGTTCTTGGCAGAGGGCGCAACCCTTGCCGCTTCTAAGATCTGATCAATATATTCTTCTGGAACACTTTTATCTTGATATTTCCTGATACTTCTTCGTTCATGGATTGAATGGATTATATGATTCATGTCAAATTCCTCTCTTCACTGTCCGACGGCTACGCCGTCCTGTGCCGCAATAGAAAACAAGGTGGCAGGATCGGTTATCGTGCCCTCTATCGTACCAAGAAAGGTAAGGGTGCCATTTTCATCATAGCGATAGCGGAACGTGCACGATGGGAACAAATCGCCTTCCCGGCTGCCGTAGTATATCTCAAAAACAATTTCTGTCACGGTGTCTGCCATATCCGTTTCATATTCATATAAAAAACAATCTTCCACCCGATTATGAGCATTTTCGTCACCGGAAAGCTGTCCGGCAAATTCTACAAGATCCGCCGCGAACTCCGTACCATCAATAATCAAGTGCACATCAGCAGTTCGATAAATATCCGTTTTTTCATGCTTCTTCCATTCCAAATAATATTGAATTTCTTCATCCTGTCCATCTCCATTTAAATCCCAAAAAAAGGATTCTCCCTCCTGCAGTGGAATCGTTCTCCTTCCCGCATCACTATATTTTTCCTTTAAACCAAATTCTTCCAGATCGGAATAAAGAACTGTAGTCTTGATTTCACTTACATCAAATTCATAAGGATCGCTGCTAAATACAAGTCCTGATGTGGAAAAATACCATTCATCGTCGGTGTAAATCCATTTCTCCAAATCAGCGATGTCAGTCCCCCACGCGATGGAGCTCTGAAAATAAGGTGATGTATCAATAAAATCTTGGATAAATGTATGTATGTCCTGCTCAAACGCATCTGTATGTTCCGAAAGATCTGTTAACTCAATCCGTTTACCAGTCTGTGTATCATAGTTCAATCCAATCAATCTTGCATGGTTGTGGTCTCCGCCTGTATAGGAATTGCTAACAGTAAGGAAAGAAATCACTTTACTGTCCATACGGGTAGGAATAAAGAGAAACTCATCATAAAAATTGTCAAAATAATAAAAATAATCAGCATCCCATTGCTCCCGGTCTATGGCAGAGTCCAGAACAAAGGTATCAATCCGGGAGGTATTTACCCTTTCCCGTATATCCTCGTTGATTTTGTTGGCTGCATTTTCATTTTCTGCGATTGTCACAACCGGATAATGGAGTCTCTTGATACAAATAACAGTATCATCCGCTGCTTTTGTGTATTGTTCTTCAGTAAAAAAATTGAGACTGACAGGCGGAACACAGATGGCTGTATCAACCCTGTCAGGAAGTGTTTTTGTTTGAATTTCTTCTGACCAAATCCCTTTGGAGGAGATTGCTTTGGATGAAAGCCCTTTTGACAGAATCCCCCTGATATCATCTCCCTTTGTAAACGCATCTGCCAGCACCCCAGACAATTCATTTTCTTTTCTGTCATCAGAAGATGCTCCATTTTCCGCACAGGCTGTAAGCAGGCAAAATAGAATTGTGACAGACGAAAAGAACTTTTTTTGTTTCATAACATTGCACTCCTTATTCAAAATGAAAGCCGGCATTATTATCATTCAATACTGTATGCATAACAGACAAATAATTCATATACCCTTCATGCTCCCAGCTGCATGTGCCACTTTTTAGATGTACTTCATGCTCCCAGCTGCACAGTATCAATTTCCAGACGTACTTCACGCCCCTGGCAGCACGGTGCCAATCGCCATAATGGATGCATTGATAAAAGCATGCAGGATGATACTACTCCATAGATTTTTGTTGCTCTTATGATAAATGAGTCCCAAAGCACAGCCCGTGACAGCCTGTTCCGTCAGTATAGCCTTCAACGAATCCACGACACTTCCCGCTGTCTGGCCCCACAAATAATACGCAAACGGAAAATGGTACAATCCAAATAAAACGCTTGTGAATACGATGGCAATATAGGGGCGTTTCAATAAATTTGCCACACATCTTTGAACAATTCCCCGAAAGAAAAATTCTTCCGTAAAGCCTGCTGTCAAAAACATCACGCCAAAGAAAACAGGAAGTCTAATGAACATCTTTGGCAGATCTGCCATGACCAGCTTGTTATCGCCAAGGCTAAATACAAACACCAGTACTGCCATATATAAGATGCAGACCAGACACATGTTGATTCCTGTCTTTTTGTCTATCCGCCTCAGGCCGATTTCTCTCAATGTCTCTTTAAACTTCCCCCTTTTCAACCAAACCAGGATTAGCAGCGGCAGCAGAACAAGAAACAGCCAATTTGCAGCCTCGTTGATGATATTTATTTTATATGCAATGCTTATCATAGCCAGTGCAAAATACAGCAAATACCATGAGAGACTAAATATAATTTCAGTCTTAGCGCCCTCGCCCGCATAGACTGCCTTTTGTTTTCGAAAGACCATAAAGATCAAAACCATTAATATGATTGAAAAAAACACTGATATCACCTTTCCTTCCCCGTCTTGTTGCGCTTTATACCATTGGTCTTGTCTTTTTTCTGAATAACCATCCGATTCGCATTGTCGGGCTCATTCATATTTAATACATCATGAGTAGTGGTTCTAATACCTACATAGTCCCATCCACTGTTAAGTAAATACATTTTCATATAGTATCATAACATTACCTGTGCACGAATCTATGTATAACAAACCCTTACTGATATTGTTTCAAGTCAGTAAGGGTTTGTTACACTCTCAATTAAAATTTATTCTGCGCTACACAATCGCCTTCTTCGGGCACTTCTCCTTGCACGCGCCGCAGCCTGTACACTTGCTCTGGTCAATGTGCGCGTGGAAATCGGTCACGGTCACGGCCCCCGACGGACACACCTTCACGCAGAGGCTGCAACCGATACATCCGGTCTGGCAGGCTTTCATGGTGACAGGCCCTTTGTCTCTAGAGCTGCACGCCACTACGGCCTTCGCGTCATACGGGATTAGTTCAATCAGCTGCTTCGGACACGCAGCCACACACTTGCCGCACACCTTGCACTTCTCCCTGTCAACCTTTGCAATCCCGTTCACAATGTGGATCGCGTCAAACGGACACGCTTTCACACAGTTGCCATATCCGAGGCACCCGTGGTCACAGGACTTTGAACCGCCGTCCGGCACATACCGAACCATACCGCAGTCTTCCACTCCTGTGTACTCATAGATCTGTGAGGTCTTCTCACAGTCGCCCGCACATTTCACAAACGCCGTCATCCTGACAGACTCGCCCGCCTCCACGCCCATAATGGCCGCAATCTTCTTGCCGACAGGCTCACCGCCGACAGGACAGGCGTTGACAGCCGCCTCGCCCTTTGCGATTGCAGCGGCCAGTCCTGAACAGCCGGGATAACCGCACCCGCCGCAGTTATTTCCAGGAAGCACACCCAGGACAGCTTCCTCCTTCTCGTCAACCTCCACCTTGAACACAATACTTGCTACGCCGAGGAAGATACCCAGGAATAAACCGACGCCGCCCACAACCAGCACGGCAGTCACTATCGCTGCTATATTCATATAATTCCCCCTCCTACAACAATCCCGAAAATCCGCAGAACGCAATCGCCATCAGTCCCGCCGTGATCAACACGATCGGCATACCCTGAAAGGACTCCGGTATTTCGTTATATTCCAGCTTCTCGCGGATTCCGGCAAGAATCACAATCGCAATCATAAACCCAACAGCGGTAAACAAACCGCTCGCAATGCTGAATCCGATTCCATAATTTTTCTGTACATTTGTGAGCGCGATGCCAAGCACCGCACAGTTGGTCGTGATCAGCGGAAGATATACGCCAAGCGCCTGATAGAGCGACGGCACATATTTCTTGAGAAACATTTCCACAAACTGCACCAGTGCGGCAATCACCAGTATAAACACAATTGTCTGCAAGTAGGTGATGTCAAACCGCACCAAAACCACCTTGTAAATGACAGCGGCCACACCAGAGGCTATCGTTATGACGAAAATGACCGCGCCACCCATACCAACTGCCGTGTCCACCTTCTTAGAAACGCCCAGGAACGGACAGAGCCCCAGAAACTGGCTCAGCACGACATTGCTCACAAGCGAGGAGCTGATCATTAATATCAATAAATCCTTTACTATGTCAAGCATCTTTCTTCCCTTTCTGCGCCTTTCCGCGCATATTATTCCTAATTTCTATCGTTATCCCCCACGTTTTTAGAACCTTTATTTGCATCTGCTACAGAGCCAGGCGCCCCGTCCAGATCGACAAAGCGGCGTGCACAGCCACTGTCAGAGCAGCTTGCACAGTCCGAGCTGCAGCCTGATTGGATTTTGTCCACGTTCTGTCCCTTCTCCTGCATTTTTCTCCTGACACGGTTCTGTAGCGCGGTAAGCGCGGCAAGCACGAAAAACGCGCCCGGGGCAAGCACAAAGATGCTGACTGGTACGTATTCCACAGACGTAAACAGACCGAGCGCCTTGTTGATGACCGGAACCCCAAAGAGCTCTCCGGCCCCTAACAGTTCCCTCACCATACCGATTGCGGTAAGTGCCACAGTAAATCCAAGCCCCATTCCCAGACCGTCAAATATGGACGGGATAACAGGGTTTTTGGAAGCGAAGGACTCCGCGCGTCCCAGGATAATGCAGTTCACGACGATCAGCGGAATATACAGCCCCAGCGCCGAGTAAAGACTGGGGATAAATCCCTCGAGCAGCAGCTCTACCATTGTCACAAAAGAGGCCACGATCACGATAAACGCCGGGATGCGGACCCGGTTTGGAATAATGTGCCTCAACAGGGATATAATGGCGTTGCTGAGTACCAACACCGCTGTCGTAGTCAGTCCCATGCCAAGCCCGTTCACGGCTGATGTTGTCACTGCAAGCGTCGGACACATGCCAAGCATCAGCACAAAGGTGGGATTCTCCTTCACAAGTCCATTGAAAAAGACTTCCATAGAACTCTGTTTTGCTTCACTGTTTATGTCACTCACTGACAACACCTCCTTCATTTCTCATATTCTCGCTGTTAAAAAATTTCAATCCACCATTCACACCATCGACCACCGCCTTGGTTGTAATGGTTGCACCGCTGATCGCGTCAATCTCACTGTCACTTGTCGAACCTGATTTTGTGTATGTAAAGGCTTCGACCTTTTTATTCTCAAACTGGGGCACCAGCACATCTCCCGCCTTCATGCCAAGTCCTGCCGTCTCTGAAATGCTTAAAAGCGATATGCCGTTGAGTGTTCCGTCCAGCGTAATACCCATCGAAAACTGGATATCGCCGCCGTAACCCTCATGGTCTGTCACCGTAATCACATAACCCAGCAGCTGCCCTGAGCTGTCAAGCGCCCGCATCACCTCGTCGATGTCCACATTGTCCTCGAGCATGTCGTCCATGACCCCATACACTGTAGCCCCCTCTTCCCTCAAAATAAAGCTATTAAATACCAGCACATCACCAGTTCCCGTCACAAACGGCGACTCATAATGCTCAAGAGCCTCAAAGGAATCCGCCGTCGCAAATACCTTCCTGCACGCCTCCTCCTTTGCCCTGGCCTTCTGCTGCGCAATCGGCTCTTTCGTGACATCATACACGAAACCCAGCAGCAATCCGGCAGCAAGTGTTATTGCAAAGAGGATCAGCGCGTCCTTTATCATTGATTTTTTTTCATTGTCCATATCAATAATTCTGCCTCCTTCTGTAATCATTTCCTACGCTTTTTCCCAAACGCCGTAGGCTTCGTAAACCGCTCAATCAATGGCACCAGCAGATTTCCCAGAATAATCGCGTAGGAGACGCCTTCCGCAGACGGCCCGAAAACCCTGAAAATGCCCGTCATAATGCCCAGAAAAATACCAAACACATACTGCCCGTTTTTTGTGATCGGCCTTGTGACATAGTCTGTCGCCATGAAGAAAGCACCCAGCATCAGCCCGCCGCCCGCAAGCTGTGACAGGATATAATTCCCGTCCAGCCCATGCCCGCCAAACAGCAGGATAAACACGACAAAGCTTACGATATAGGAACCCGGCACACGAAGGTCAATCACCTTCATCACCAGCAAAAATACCGCGCCAACGAGCAGGGCGATCATACTTGTCTCACCGATCGTACCCGCAGTACGTCCTATGACCATGTCCAGAAGCGCCGGTGCCTCCTCCCCCACCTTGATTGCCGCAAGCGGTGTCGCACCTGTATAGGCATCACAGTCAAAATTCGTCATAATCGAGGTAAATGAAATGAGCAGAAAGCACCTGGCCCCAAGCGCCGGATTCATAAAATTCTGCCCCAGCCCCCCAAACAGCATTTTCACCACAATGATCGCAAACACGCCGCCGATCACGCCTATCCACAGCGGCGCCTCAGGCGGCAGGTTCAGCGCCAGCAGCAGCCCTGTGACCACCGCGGAAAAATCTCCGATTGAAATTTTCTTTTTCATACATCTGTCATATATGTACTCTGTCAGCACAGTCGTCGCCACTGTGACCAGCACCAGAAGCAGCGCGTGCAGACCGAAATTGAACACCCCGAACAGCGTCGCCGGAAGCAGGGCCGCCACCACGTACTGCATGATGCGCGCTGTCGTGTCCTTCGACCGGATATGCGGGTTTGATGATACCTTTAACATTTTTTCCACTCCAGTATCCTCCCTATTTCTTTTTCTTTCCAAGTATTGTCTTTCGCATGGACTTGATGGACTGTGTCAGCTGCCGCTTGGCCGGACAGACGAAGCTGCAGCAGCCGCACTCGCAGCACTCCATTCCATCGTTTGCGACAAACGCATCCTCATCTCCATGCTGCGCAAGGACAGCGAGCTTTCTCGGAACCACCCTTCCCGGGCACGCGTCCACGCAGCGCCCGCAGTTGATGCAGGGACCTGGCTCCATCGCCGACACCTCGTCCTTTGTCAGGCACAGCAGCGCGGACGCCGTCTTTGTCGTGGGCACGTTTAAATCAAACAGGGCAAATCCCATCATCGGGCCGCCGGACACCACCTTCTCCGGCTCCGTCTTAAAGCCTCCGGCCTCCTCGATCAGGTCATGATAATTCATGCCAATCCGCACATAGAAATTCCGTGGGTCATTGACCGCGTCGCCCGTGACCGTCACGATTCTGTTCATCAGGGGTTTTCCCTCCGCTACCGCGTGATACACCGCCACCACGGTATCGACATTGTCCACCACGCAGCCCGCGTCTGCCGGAAGCATTGAGGAATTGATCTCCCGGCCTGTCGTCGCATAGATCAGCTGTCTCTCCGCGCCCTGCGGGTACTTTGTTTTCAGCGCGCACACTGATATCTTACTCTCCTGCGCGGTCAGCCGGGTAAGCAGCTCGATACAGTCCTGCTTGTTGTCCTCCACTGCCAAAATTCCCTGCGCATTGTCAAACAACCGGAGAATGATCTTCAACCCATCAATGAGCTTCTGCGGCTCCTCGAGCATCCTTCTGTAATCCGAGGTCAGATATGGCTCGCACTCCGCACAGTTTGCGATCACGTATTCGATCTTATCCGGCTCCTTTGGTGAGAGCTTCACATGTGTCGGAAAGCCCGCACCTCCCATGCCGACCACGCCGGCCTCCTTGATCAGCTCCAGGATCTCCTTCTTATTCAATTTTTCGGGATCATGTGGAGTGTACTCGACTTCCTCGAAAAGTCCGTCATTGTCGATGATAACAGAGTTGACCATATCCCCCGTGACAACACGCCGCGGTTCTATGGACTTTACCGTGCCCGACACCGTCGCGTAGATTGGGGCCGACACGAATCCGCCCGCCTCCGCGATCTTCTGACCGGCAAGCACCTTGTCGCCCTTTTTCACCACCGGAACCGCCGGCGCGCCGATATGCTGGCTGAGCGGGTATACCATCTCGCCTTTTGGCACGATGGTCTTCATGGGCTTATCCTTTGACAAGTCCTTGCCATCATAAGGATGTACGCCGCCTCGAAATGTAAGTTTTGCCATCTTTTGCTCCTTCTTTCCTTTTTGATTTTGATGGTTTCTGCCTTGCAGTTCTGCCATCAACGATTCTTATGTCCATTATACTATTTTCTTAATGAAATTTCACTAATTTTTACAAAAATATCTGTTATTTCTTTAATTTTTTGGCGGAATGTATCATTCTTTAAGCATTCACTCTGCCATTTTCCTATCTGCGCCTTACCTTCCCCTTCAAGTAAAAGATCAAGCAAATATTCCCTTAAAACATTTCGGTTCATGCAAAACAAATCTTTGACATGACGTTACGCATATGGTAAGTTATATTTAGGAACTGTTAAGAAATAACAGAAAGGACAGTAGTAACATAATCATGAAATGCATTCAGACAAATCTGGGAAGCTTATCCCCGAAATACCCAATTGAAAATTTTTGCGTGCCAGAACAGACACTTTTTATTGATATAGAAACGACAGGACTCTATGTGCGTAGCTCCAATCTCTACCTGATTGGCTGTGCGTATCTTGACGGGAACACGGACAAACCCGCCTGCTGGCACACCATTCAGTGGCTCGCGGAAAACTATGAGGATGAAGCCAATGTACTAAATGCATTTGTGACATTTGCAAAGTCCTTCCGCTATCTGATCCATTTTAATGGAAACCAGTTCGATATCCCGTATCTGCAAAACAAGATGCAACAGTACAATATCCATTTTAACTTTGACGACTTTGAAGGAATTGATATCTACAGGCGGCTGTCACCCTACAAGAGCTTCTTAAAACTTCCAAACTGTAAACAGAAAACCATCGAGCACTTTGTGACGGCCGCTGTCCGCGAGGATCAGTATACAGGTGGTGAGCTAATTGATATTTACCACGAATACGTTCTTAACCATGACGTAGAGCAGGAACACCTGCTCCTGCTCCACAACGCAGAGGACGTCAGGGGAATGCTTGAAATCGTCGCCGCGCTCGCGATTCCAGACCTCTTCCACCTCCCTACCAGGGTCACAAAGGTCCAAGCCAACTACTACAATGACGTAAACCAGAAGCAATGCTCGGAAATCATTATGAGCCTGAAGCTTCCCACGCCCCTCCCCGCAGAAATCTCCTACGGCGCAAACGGCTGTTACTTCACAGGCAGCGGCACAGACGGAAAATTGCGTGTCCCAATCTACGAGGGCGAGCTGAAATATTTCTACGCCAATTACAAAGATTACTACTATCTTCCCAAAGAGGATACCGCAATCCACAAATCTGTCGCTTCCTTTGTTGACAAAGATTACCGAAAGCAAGCCACTGCGCGAACCTGTTACACCCGGAAGCGTTCAACCTATCTCCCCCAGTGGGATGTCCTTTTTACTCCCTTTTTTAAGAAGGACTATGACGATAAGGACCTGTTCTTTGAACTGACTGACGAGCTCAAGACACAGCGCGACGCCTTTAACCTATATACGCACCATCTTTTTGAAATGATGCTGTCCTTCCAGCCAAAGAAGAAAAACGAATAAGCAAAAATAAAACCGGCTAATCCCCTCATTAACCGGTTTTGTTTTTGCTTACTTATTCTTGATATAGAAGAAAGAATTTTTTCTTTCATAATTGATCTCTTTGTAATTCATGATCTGCTCCGTGCTTCCTATGAATAAGATCCCCTCTGGTTTTAAAGACGTATTAAATTTGCGGAAAACCGCATCCTTTGCCTCTTCTGTAAAATAGATCAATACATTTCTGCACACAATCAAATCACACTTGTCAGGGTATGTATCTTTTAACAGATTATGCTGTTTAAACTGCACCCGCGCCTTGATATCATTAGAGATCTGATAAGACGGCCCCACCTTTGTGAAATATTTCTTTTTCAGATCATCCGGAACGGCTGCAATGCTCTTCTCATTGTACAGTCCAACCTTCGCTTTCTCGATTACCTGCTTATCTATATCAGTCGCTATAATGTTAATCTGATTCAGCGGAATATGCTTTGAGAACGCCATAACGAGCGAGTACGGCTCATCCCCTGTCGAACACGCAGCACTCCACACCTTCAAATTCTTGCCAAATCGCCCGATCAGCTCTGGTATGATCTCCTTATCCATCAGTCTCCACTGTTCAGGATTCCTGTAAAACTCGGATACATTGATTGTAAGGTAATTTACAAAATCATCAAAGACAGCCTTATCGTCCCTAAGCTTTGCCACAAATTTATCGTAGCCTGTCACTTTGTGCTTCGCAATCAGGGTGTCAATTCTGCGCTTCATCTGTTTTTCTTTGTATGCGTTCAGGTCTATTTTGGTCAGTGTAAAAACTTCTTTTTTGAAATATTCATAATCATATGCCATGAGTATTCCCCTTTCTTTCTATCAAATTTCCCCTTGCACACACCCACTTCATGACACGCTGGCATAGTCTGTCTGCCGCGCAGTTAAATGGACTAGTCACAATTTCTGGTCAGGATTCATAAAGAAGTTCGGTTTTATCGCAAATATGATATCAGAACAGTACGCTCTGATATCATATCATCACACATTCAAAATCTATTCAGCGTCCTCGGCTTCCTGCTTTGCAATCACAGCATCGATATCTACCGACACGACATCGGAGTCATCCTCCTTCGCTGCTGCCGGTGCTTCCTTCGCCTCCGGAATCAGCAAAGCCTTGATGCTCAGGCTGATCTTCTTGCCCTCCTCGTTGAAGTCAACCACTTTTGCGGTCACTTCCTGGCCTACTGACAGTACATCAGACGGCTTCTCAATATGCTCCTTTGCAATCTGTGAGACATGCAGCAAGGCATCAATCCCCGGCTCAAGCTCCACAAACGCACCAAAATCTGTCATTCTGGCAACCCGGCCTGTCACCTCATTGCCGACCGCATATTTTGTCGAAGCATTCTTCCACGGATTAGAGTCATCAAATTTGAGTGACAGCGCAACCTTGGTTCCATCAATATCCTTGATCAGGACCTTCAGGTTTTCGCCTACCTTAAATACTTTCTTGGGATTCTCAACACGTCCCCATGACATCTCGGAGATATGGAGCAGACCGTCCACTCCGCCAAGATCGATAAACGCGCCAAAATCCGTAACATTCTTCACTGTGCCTTCCACAACGTCGCCAACGCTAATCCGCTCGAACAGCTCCTTCTGCATCTCGGCCTTCTTCGCAACGATCAGCTGCTTGCGGTCGCCGATGTATCTTCTTCTCTTAGGATTATATTCGCTGATCACAAATTCTATGTCCTGTCCGGCATATTTGTTCAGATCCTTCTCATACACATCTGATACAAGACTTGCCGGGATAAAGATGCGAACTTCATCTACCACCACGCTCAAGCCGCCGTCTAATACCTGTGACACCTTTGCTGTCAATACTTCCCTGTTGTTGAATGCCTCTTCAATTCGCTTGTTGCCCCTGTCTGCAGCAAGCCTCTTGTAAGTCAGGAGAACCTGTCCCTCACCGTCGTTTACTTTAAGAACCTTAACCTCCATCTTATCACCAGGATTCAGGAGCGTTGTCAGGTCAACGTTCGGCTCATTGGTGTACTCGTTACGCGTAAGTATGCCATCTGACTTGTAACCGATGTTAAGGATTGCTTCATCTGGCTTGACGTCGATGATTGTACCTTCAATTACCTCTCCTGTATGAATAGTTTTTAATGATTCTTCTAACATTTGTTCAAAAGTTAATTCTGACATAATTTTGAACCTCCTCAATTATTTTGTTTGGGGTAGAAGCCCCCGCTGTGATGCCCACTAGTTCTACAGAATTAGGTAACTCTAATTGCAGGTCTTCCAGTGTTTGTATATAGTAAGTATTCTCACATTCACTTCGGCATAGTTCGTAAAGCTTCCGTGTGTTGGAACTGTGAGTACCACCAATCACAATCATAACGTCAGCTCGGGCCGCCAATTCAATCGCTTCCCTCTGACGTTCCTTTGTTGCGTTGCATATCGTATTCGCAACAATTATATCATAACCTTTTTTTCGAAAAATTTCAACTAAATCTTGAAATTTCTTGTAGTTAAATGTCGTTTGTGACACGATACATAGTTT
>CAJUQZ010000033.1 GCA_910588755.1 uncultured Lachnospiraceae bacterium
TTTGCACAACTCATTTTTCTAGAATACCCTTTTGACCCCAGCATCATGACATTGGGAGTGAACAGTAACAAGAGCGTAGGGTGATATCAGAGAGTGGTATCAGAGAATGTGAAATTTTAGTAGATATTTTCAGTATTGTATGCTAAAATATACAATGTAAGGGCTTACATCTACTGCTAATAGATGATAAAATAAGAACAAAGCAATCATGTCACTGTTAACAATTCACATTTGAGGAGATGGGCATATGGATACAAACAAAGAAACTTTCAGGAAAAGAGGATTTGACTTACTGGCACTTGGAGAGATTTTGTTGCGCCTGTCGCCGCCGGTAAACGAGCGGCTGACGCGGGGGGACGCGTTTCAGAAGCAGGCTGGGGGCGCGGAACTCAACGTCGTGTCGGGCACGTCGCTTTTGGGACTTAGAACGGGGATTATCTCGAGGGTTCCCGCAAATGATCTGGGCCGGTACATCCAGAACCGTGTGCGCTTTTGCGGCGTTAGTGATGACTACCTGGTCTATGACAGGACAAAGGACGCGCGACTGGGAATCTACTATTATGAGTACGGCGCACATCCGAGAAAGCCAAACGTTGTCTATGACAGGAAGAACACGGCGTTTACCGAGATCTCGATCGATGATTTTCCGGAGGAAATGTTCACATCGGCACGCTGTTTCCACACAACAGGTATCACGCTGGCACTCGGACAGAAGACGAGGGACACTGCCATCGAGATGATCAAGCGTTTTAAGGAAAACGGGACGCTGATTTCATTTGATGTCAATTTCAGGGGAAATCTGTGGACAGGCGAGGAAGCGCGGGCGTGCATCGAGCAGATTCTCCCGTATGTGGATGTGTTTTTCTGCTCGGAGGACACGGCCAGACTGACCTTCAAGAAGGAGGGTACGGTGCAGGAGATGATGCGCAGTTTCACGAAAGATTACAAAATCAGCGTGGTGGCATCGACGCAGCGTGTGGTGCACTCACCAAAGGTTCATTCTTTTGGTTCCTGCATCTATGACGCGGTCAATGACTGCTATGTGCAGGAGCCCGCGTATGAGAATATCGACGTGGTTGACCGCATCGGGAGCGGCGACGCATATATATCAGGCGCGCTGTACGGGCTGCTTGCGCACAATATGGACTGTACGAAGGCGATGGAGTACGGAAACGCGACGGCGGCAGTCAAGAACACGATTCCGGGCGATCTGCCTTCATCGGACTTGAAGGAAATCGATGGAATTATCAAAAATCACCATTCTACAGGGCCGCAGCTGGAGATGAACCGTTAATATCAAAATACTACAATGTGTTTGAAAAATCATTTCTGCCAGAAACGGGTGACACAGAAAATCAGAAATATAATATCAGGATTTGACATTCCATGACTGCACATTTTTGTGCAGTCATTTGTGTAAAAGTGCCAAAAATCAAACGTCATTTTCTCACACATGGATTCGCGCTTTCCATATTGACTTATCATGCCTTCATTGTTATGATAAACACAGATGCGCAAGCGGTTGCGCAAACAATGTCGGAATCATATGTTTTTTAGAGAAAAAAGAAAGTGGAGAGTGATTATGCTAAATTATATCAAGGGAATGGATATCTCATCGTTAGATGAGATCGAGAAGCTCGGAGCGAAATTTTATGACGGCAAAAAAGAGGACGATCTGATCCGGATTTTAAAGCGCTACGGCACGAACTATATCCGGCTTCGGCTCTGGAACGATCCGAAATCGCCCGATGGGAAGCCTTACGGGGCAGGCAATACAGACTATGAAACAACGCTGCGCATGGCAAAGCGCGTGAAGGCGGCGGGACTTGGTTTTTTGCTTGATTTCCACTACAGTGATTTCTGGGCTGATCCCGGCAAGCAGAGAAAGCCAAAGGCGTGGGCGGACTATGACGCAGACCGGCTTGAGCAGGCGGTGTATGATTTTACCAAAGAGATGATGACAGGATTTGTCACCGAGGGTGTTGCTCCCGACATGGTGCAGGTCGGCAACGAGCTGTCAAACGGACTGCTCTGGCCGGAGGGACAGGTTCCAAACTATGGCAATATCGCGCGTTTTGTCAGCGCGGGTATCCGGGCTGTGAAGGAGACATGCCCGACAGCCAAGACCATGATTCATCTTGACAATGGCGGCAATAACGCGCTCTATAGGGAATGGTTTGACCAGTATATCCAGGTTCACAAAGGCGAGGATTTTGACATTATCGGACTTTCGTATTATCCGTTCTGGCACGGTACACTGGACGATCTGTCAAACAACATGAACGACATTGCGGTGCGCTACCAAAAGGAGCTTGTCATCGCGGAGGTTTCGATGGGGCACACCACCGAGGATTATATCGATTATGAGAAGCTCGCCCCTGAGAACAGAAAAGGCATGGCGACACGGCCTGCACTCTGCGAGAAAGTACCGTTCCCGATGACGAAGGCGGGGCAGTGCGATTTCATGAAGGCGTTTTTCGAGGTGCTTGAGAGGGTTCCTGAGAATAAGGGAAGGGGCTTTTTCTACTGGGAGGCCGGGTGGCTTCCGGTTCCGGGGAGCGGCTGGGCGACAGACGAGGCGCTCGCCTATATCAAGGAGGCAGGACCCGGTGGAAACGAGTGGGCAAACCAGGCACTGTTTGACTACGATGGAAACGCGCTTCCGGCGCTGGAGGTTATCAGGGATTACCAGCCGAAATAACACTTTGCGGCTGTGTGCGTTACGATATACAAAAAATGGGGGTATGGCAATGATCACAGAAAATATTTCAACACTTGTAAATTATGGTATTGCGGCGGGACTTCTCGATGAATCAGACAGAATCTACACGACCAACACGCTCTTGGAGCTGTTTGGACTGGACGAGTATGAGGAGCCCGCAAATCCGACAGTGATTGAGAATCCTGCGGCGTTTGACCTGGAGGGACTTTTAAAGCAGATGCTGGACTTTGCGGTGGAGAAAGGGCTCATTTGCGACGACAGCATTGTGTACAGGGATTTGTATGACACAAAGATCATGGGGATGCTGGTTCCGCGCCCGTCAGATGTGACCCGCAGATTTCGGGAGCTCTATGAGAAGGAGGGCGCGAAAGCTGCAACGGACTGGTATTATACATTCAGCCAGAACACGGACTATATCAGGCGCTACCGCATTGCGCGCGACATGAAGTGGAAGGCTGACACGGAGTACGGCGAGATGGACATTACGATCAATCTCTCCAAACCGGAAAAAGATCCCAAGGCGATCGCGGCGGCAAAGACGGCAAAGCAGAGCGGTTATCCCAAGTGCCAGCTCTGTATGGAAAACGAGGGGTATGCGGGAAGAGTCAACCACCCGGCAAGGCAGAACCACAGGATCATTCCGGTCACGATCCAGGGAAACAAGTGGGGTTTCCAGTACTCGCCGTATGTGTATTACAATGAGCACTGCATCGTGTTCAACAGCCAGCACATTCCGATGAAGATTGAGCATGATACGTTTGTCAAGCTTTTCAACTTTGTGGAGCAGTTCCCGCACTATTTCGTGGGTTCCAATGCAGACCTTCCGATCGTGGGCGGATCGATTCTAAGCCATGACCATTTCCAGGGCGGAAATTACGAGTTTGCGATGGCGAAAGCGCCGATTGAGAAGGCGTTTCAGATCAAGGGCTTTGAGGATATTGATTCGGGCATTGTCAGGTGGCCGATGTCCGTCATCCGGCTTTCACACCCGGACTACAACCGGATCATTGAGCTTGCGGACGTGATTCTGGCGAAATGGCGCGGATACACGGACGAGGCGGCTTTTATCTTTGCGGAGACGGACGGGGAGCCGCACAATACGATCACACCAATCGCAAGAAAGCGCGGCGATAGGTACGAATTAGATTTAGTACTGCGAAATAATATCACAACAGAGGAACACCCACTTGGGGTATATCACCCACATGCAGAGCTGCACCACATCAAGAAAGAGAATATCGGTCTGATCGAAGTGATGGGGCTTGCGGTGCTGCCGTCGAGGTTAAAGTCAGAGCTCGAGCAGCTTGCGGACGCGATTGTCGCAAAAGAGGATATCCGCAAAAATGAAGTGCTGGAAAAGCATGCAGACTGGGTTGACGCGTTTCTTCCGAAATATGCCATTGGTCAGCAGGGCAATGAGTTTACGAAAGAGAACGTGATGGATATACTCAAGAAGGAGACTGGAATCGTATTTGGCAAAGTGCTTGAACACGCGGGCGTGTACAAGCGGGACGAGGCTGGAAAAGCGGCGTTTCAGCGGTTTATAGACAGCATATAAACAAGACAGCGCCGAAGGAATCGCAAAGGAAATGAACGTGATGGAGACATTTTGCAATGACCATAAAAAAATTACAATTTCAGACGTGGCAGATGCGCTCAATGTATCCAAGACGACGGTTTCCCGGGCAATATCGGGCAAAGGGCGCATCAGCGAGGGAACCAGGCAGAGGGTGCTTTCCTATATCGAAGAAAAAGATTTTAAACCCAACGTGATCGCCAAGGGGCTTGCGCAGAAGAAGACCTATAATATTGCCCTGGTGATTCCCGGGGACTGCAACCTTGTGGATATGCCCTTTTTCCAGAACAGTATGCAGGGCATCTGCGAGGAGGCGTCGGCCAATGATTACGATGTCATGCTGGTGACGACGACAGCCAGCTCCTGTGCAAACTTAGAGCGCATGATCGCAAACAATAAGGTGGACGGGGTGATCCTTAGCCGCTCGCTGGTAAAAGACAGGAATGTCGCGCTTTTAAAAGCACAGAGTATACCGTTTGTGCTGATGGGCACATCGCGGGATACGACAATCCTGCAGGTGGACAATGACCACAGGGCGGGCTGCAGCGGGCTGGTCAGCTGCATGCTTGGCGGGGGGATCACAAGAGTCGGTCTGATCGGCGGCAGCAAAAACTACGTCGTGAACCGCACAAGGCGGCAGGGATATGAAGATGCTTTCAAGAAAGCAGGCATGCAGCTGGAGACAGCACTGATCTTTGAGGATTGTGACACACCGGACAAGATCGGGGCTGCGGCGGAGGCGCTGATTCGGGAAGGTGTGCAGGGCATTGTCTGCATGGACGATGTGGTATGTTCTGTGGCGCTGCAGCTTCTGGCGGAGAAAAAGCTCCGGGTTCCGCAGCAGATCCAGGTCGCATCATTTTATGACAGCACCCTGCTGAAAAATAATAAGCCTGCGGTCACATCGCTTTTGTTTGACGACAAGGCGCTTGGCGCGCGCACCTGCAGCGTGCTTTTGCGCTGCATTCAGGGTGAGGAGGTTGAGGCAAAGACCTTGCTGGGCTACGAGCTGGTTATCAGGGAGTCAACACTGTTTCACTGATTGACAGGTCTGGAGGAGAGAGCAATATGCCTAAGAAAAAGAAAAAACCAGCGGAGTTTCGCTTTTACGAGGTTCCGCAGGAGGAGTCGGTGCTGGCGCTGATGGGCAGCAAATGGATACAGGTCTACGGCGAGAACATTGACAACATGCACTTTCATAACCTGCTCGAGATCGGCTACTGTCATTATGGGGAGGGGGATCTGGTAATAGAGGACGACATGTACCGGTTTGGTGCGGATATGGTCTCGTGCATTCCCGCAAATTTTCTGCATGTCACCAAAAGCGACGCGGATGTCAGGGCTTTTTGGGAATACATATATATCAGCCCGGAGGACATACTAAGGCAGTGGGGCAAATCTGCGCAGGAAGTTAGGGATATCATGGAGGCCGTCGGCAGAAGCTCCTTTTTTATCAGGGCCGAAGAGAGTCCCCTGATCATGACAATGATACGCGCCATCTTTGAGGAGATGCAGCAAAAGGGTGCGCATTACAGGGAGTGTGTCAGGGGAATTGCATACGCGCTGCTGTTTGAGATTGCACGGTTTAACGGCAGGGGCGTGGGACAGACGGTCGGAAAGGGCGTCAGCCTGCAGCTGGAGAGCGCGATCGAGTATGTGGAGAAGAATTATCCCAATGATTTTAAGATCGCGGATCTGGCAAATGAGTGCCACATGAGCGAGACGCATTTCCGGCGTATTTTCCAGGAGAAGATGAATATGACGCCCGTTGAGTATGTGAATTTTGTGCGGGTGAGGAAAGCCTGCGAACTGATCGACAAGACGGATATCAGCATGGAGGACGTGGCGGAGAAGGTCGGGTTTGTCACGCCGTCCACGTTTAACCGGAACTTCCGGCGCATTATCGGGACATCGCCTTACCAGTGGAAGAAGCGGCCGGACAACCACGAGGGGAAGCTGCAGGAATACAAGATATCTGCCCTGAAAGGGTGGTAGGCAGTAAGCGATTTTTGCATGGATTTTTACCTGTTATCGGAACGCAGAAAACAGTGAGGAACTGAAATATCCTACGCAAGCTGCACATGTAATTTCTGAATAGTTCCTAACGATAGACATGAATTTGCACGAAACTAAGAAGATTATAAAAACATAAAAGAAAGGGCGGATGCTATAATGAACACATGCGGTTTATTGGGGGTCTGTCATGGGGCGGGATATGCAGGAAAAGATAAAAAATCCTCTGTTTTATGAGGAAAACAGGGTGGCGGCACACTCTGACCACAAGTATTATATAAGCGAGGCTGAGCTTGTACAGAATGTACAAAGCCTAAAACGGTCTCTGGACGGCGTCTGGAAGTTTCGATATGCAAAAAATCCGGACGAGGCGCCGCAGGAATTTTACAGAAATGAGACGGACTGCAGAAACTGGGAGGATATCCGGGTTCCTGCGCACATACAGCTCGAGGGCTACGACAGGCCCCAATATGCAAATGTGCAGTATCCGTGGGACGGCCATGAGGCTGTTTCGCAGGGAGATGCGCCCACGCGCTTTAATCCGACGGCGAGCTATGTGAAGTATTTTACAGTTCCTGCGCAGTTTGAGAAAAAGCGGGTGTTTGTCTCCTTTCAGGGCGTTGAGAGCGGATTTGCGCTGTGGTGCAACGGCAGGTATATTGGCTACAGCGAGGACAGCTTTACCCCGTCGGAGTTCGAGCTGACAGACGCGCTGCAAAGCGGGGAGAACAAGCTTGCGGTGCAGGTGTACAAGTGGACGAGCGGGAGCTGGTGCGAGGATCAGGATTTCTTCCGGTTTTCGGGTATCTTCAGAAGTGTTTATCTGTATGCGATACCGGATGCGCATGTCAGTGATATTAAGATCAGGACGGATCTGAACGCGGATTACACGAAGGCGGATCTGGTCGTAACCCTGACAGCGATGATGCATAAAGCATCGTCTGCAATGCCGGCGTCACAGGCGAGGGCAAAGCTCGTGCTAACGGACGGCGTTGCAGAGATTGCAGGGGCGGAAGCGGCACTTGCGGACGGGGAAAACCAGCCGGTCCACATGGCGGTTGATGCGCCTATGCTGTGGAGCGCGGAGGAGCCGTTTCTGTATGAGCTGATGATTACCGTGTATGATGCGGACGGAAATGTTGTGGAGGTCATTTTGCAGCGCGTCGGTTTCCGGCGGTTTGCGCTCGACGACGGCATCATGACCATAAACGGAAAGCGCATCGTGTTTAAGGGCGTCAACAGGCATGAGTTTGGCGGGCGTTCCGGCAGGGTTCCCAACGAGGAGGAGATGCGCCAGGACATTGTCACGATGAAACGACACAACATCAATGCCATACGAACCAGCCACTATCCCAATGATTCCAGGCTGTATGCGCTCTGTGACGAATATGGGTTATACCTGATCGACGAGTGCAATTTAGAGACGCATGGCACGTGGGCCGCGGAGGGCGACAAGGCCATTGAGAGAGCGATTCCGTGTGACCGCAGGGAGTGGGAGCCGTTGCTGCTTGACAGGGTCAATTCCATGTACCAGCGCGACAAGAACCACCCTTGCATTCTCATCTGGTCGTGCGGAAACGAGGCGTTTGGCGGCTCTGTGATTCACGCGATGTCGCAGAAGCTTCATGCGCTCGACGACACCAGGCTTGTCCACTACGAGGGAATTGTCCATGACAGGCGCTATAACGACACCTCGGATATGGAGAGCCAAATGTATCCAAGCGTGGCTTCCATCCGGGAATTTCTCTCGGCGCACAGGGAGAAGCCGATGCTATTGTGCGAGTACACTCACGCGATGGGGAATTCCTGCGGGGCGATGCACAAATACACAGACCTGACAGACGAGGAGCCGCTTTTCCAGGGCGGGTTTATCTGGGACTATGTAGACCAGTCGCTCTATCACAGGGACAGGTACGGCAACGAAGTGCTCGGTTACGGCGGCGATTTTGACGACAGGCCGTGCGACTATAATTTCAGCGGAAACGGCATCGTCTACGGCGGCAGCAGAAAACCGTCGCCAAAGATGCAGGAAGTGAAGTTCAATTATCAGAATATACAGGTTCGTGTGGACGGTGACAGCTTTGAGGTCATCAACAAGAATCTGTTTACCAATACATCGAAATACCAGTGTATCGTCACGCTGGCGTTAGAGGGCAGGGAAGTTGCAAGGGCAACGGTGGTCACGGCGGTGGAGCCGCTTTCCTCAAAAGTTTATAAGCTGCCCCTGTTTGGCTATATGACGCCGTGGAGTGAGGACGAGCGGTGGAGGGCAGTCCAGGGCGGCGAGTATGTCGTGACAGTGCGTTTCGAGCTTCTCTACGATACAATCTGGGCTGGGCGCGGTCATGAGGTTGCGTTTGGACAGGGCGTGTATGAAGTTTCAAATGTTACTGCAAATGCCGGTCGGGATGCGATTATAGAAGATGAACAAATATTCGAAATCACTGACGGCACATTCAATATCGGTGTGCGCGGCATGCACTTTGAGGCGCTCTTTGACAAGGGCGGAAGAGGGCTGGTTTCCTATGTGTATGCGGGCAGGGAGTTGATCAAGGCAGTTCCAAAACCAAACTTCTGGCGTGCGCCGACCGACAACGACTGCGGCAATCAGATGCCCTTCCGATATGCACAGTGGAAGACGGCGAGCTTGTACCAGCAGTCCCAACCCGCTGTCGTCACTAAAAATGACACAGATGTCACCGTTCGTTATGGATACACACTGCCGACAACGCCGGAGTCGGAGTGCTATGTGACCTACAAGGTCACAGGCGATGGAACCGTCAACACCACGTTGGAATACATGACGCCGAAGGGTGTCACCGATATCCCCGAATTTGGCATGCTGTTCAAATTCGATGCGGATCTGGAAAACCTGACATGGTACGGATTTGGGCCGGAGGATACCTACTGCGACCGCGAGAGGGGCGGAAAGCTTGGTATTTATCATAAAAAAGTAAAAGATAACTTGGCAGAGTACCTCGTCCCGCAGGAGTGCGGCAACCACACAGGCGTGCGGCGCGCAAGCATTACGGACAACAAAGGGAGAGGTATCACATTCACAGGGGAGAACCTCAGCGTGAATGTACTGCCATACACGCCGCATGAGCTGGAAAACGCCATGCATATCTATGAACTGCCGCCAGTCTATTATACGGTGGCGCGCATAGCGCTGAAACAGATGGGCGTGGCCGGCGACGACAGCTGGGGCGCGAGAACGCACGACGAGTATCTTGTGGACGCAGCCCATAAGCTCGTTCTATCATTTAATTTCAAAGGGATATAAAATAATAATCCCGGATAAGGAGGAAAGAAAGTGGATAAATTTGTAGTCAACATTATCCATCGTCCGGAGATGGTTCCGGAGTATTCTGCGACTGTCACAGGACAGGGCAAAGAGGAGGATATCGGAGACAAGGCGCTCCTGACAGAGTCCCTTGATATCTTCAAGACACAGCAGAGACTGGCACATGAGAATGGTCTGAAGGTGACAATCCAGATGACCTACGCCTCACTGTTCAACGATGAGGCGGTGGCGATCGCAAAGCATGACCATGAGGAATTTGGCGATGAGATCGCGCTCTCCCTGCTTGGACTTCCCTGCGAGGAGTTCCGCGAGAAGTACAAGACAAAGGACTTCTGCATCTGGATGTTCTCGATGGAGGACAAGAAGGCGATTGTAAACGATGTCTTTGAGAAATTCCATGACCGGTTTGGCTTCTATCCGGAGTCAACAGGTTCCTATTACATGGATGCAGAGCTGACAAACTATATCAAGGAAAAATATCCGACCGTGAAATGCGCGGTTGCGACCTGCTGGGAGGAAGGCCCGAAGGCGTACCACACCTGCAACAACTCCTGGTATACGCTGTTTGACGGCGGCCCGTGGGCTCCCTGGATTCCGTCGAAGCAGAACACTCATGCGCCTGCGGCAAACGCAGCGGAGGACTCCGGCATCGTGGCGATCCCGCATCTGTCAAGGGATCTGATCGCGTGCTATGACGGAAACGGCTCAAACTTCGGCACACATCCGCAGAACGTGCTCCGCGGCATGATCTACGATACCAAGACATGGGAGTATCCATACCTCTACAATTTGATAGACCAGTACCGTGACCTGGCAAAGTACAACAACGGCTACTCCTACAACATGATGTTCGTGGGGCCTGGCTGGATGAACAAGATGGGACGCTGGGAGCAGCCGTATGAGCTTTTGTACAAGTCCTACAGCGATGGCTGCAAGTACTACGGCGACCTGAAAAAAGAGGGCAAACTCATCGACATGACGATGGCGGAGTTTGCAGATTACTATAGAGAGAAGAAAGGCGTCAACGCAGGAAACTACAATGAGCCGGAGTGTGCGCCGTGGAGAGATATTCTCTATGGGTCGGACAAACAATTGTTCTGGTATTGCGATCCGTACATGAGAGCCTGTGTGAACATGGATCAGGGCGGCGCGATCGTAGACCTGCGCCCGTATGTGGCAAAATTAAACTGGCCTGTCGGCATCGGCACACCGCATGTGCAGGACGCTTCCTATCCGTTCCTGATTCAGGAGAAGTACCGCGCGGGCTACTTCACACACTATGCAGGAGCAGGCACAGTGAGAAGCGCGAAGCTTTCATACAAGGGCGAGGAGGTTGACCTCTGCCTCTGCCCGACACACTGCCATTTCTCGGAGGAAGTGATCGACGGCAAAAAGACCCGTATCCTGACGCTCGACCCGGTAGAGATTCAGTTTAACGGCGTCACAGTCAAGCTCCAGACAAAGGAATACTTTGAGGAGGGCGCTTCCAACATCAAGATCGAGCGGAATATCCTCGAGATCAGCGATCCCTCCGCGGAGATTACGCTCGACGAGTATATCACAGCCTGCTACGGCACGACAGAGTATCCTGAGGATATGACAGGCATCACGCTTGCATGCGAGGGTGAGAACGGCACGACGATCAACTATGAGTACAGATGCCGTGACGCGAAGCTGGACGGTGCGCGCGCAGTGAGCGCAGTGATCCCCGCGATCGAGACGAAGGTTTCCCTCACTGCTTCCGACAAAGCGCTCGGATATATCGAGGAAGGCTATGCGTTCTCTCCGATGTTCAAGCTCGGCTACAAGAAGACTATTTCTGATAAGGAGGTATTTGCAACATGGCTCAACTTGGAAAAGGCAAATTAAATTACAGGTGCCCGTCTTGCTTTATGCGGGATCTTGACATCGACATGTTTTATAATAAAGATACAGGCATTTATAGCTGTATCCGCTGCCAGTACAGGGGAACGGAACAGGATGTGCTCGAGAAAAACGAGATGGTGCGGTTCCGCTACCTCGACAGGGCGAAGCGGTTTGCGAAGTTTGATTTTGACTGATTTGCAGACTGGACTATCATACGACAATTGATCATGGTGCAAAGGACACTTCAGATGGAGAAGTGTCCTTTGTTGTGTTTTTGGACATGCGATTCCCGCTTGTTAATTTTTCTGGTTTCCCATATAATAGAGTCATAAGGAATTGTAGGAAAATAAGTGATGTAGATTGCGCAAGTCAAGATGCGTCAGTTATTTTTCTACAGTTCTAAATATACAAGAGGAGGTGCCTTTATGGGAATATATCTTAATCCTGACAATAGAGGTTTCTGGAAAGCGGCACGTTCTGAAATCTATGTGGATAAAACAGGTCTTATCGCATTTACAAATAAGTGTATGAACACGGAGCAGCAGTATATCTGCGTCAGCAGGCCGCGCCGTTTCGGGAAGTCAATGGCTCTGAAAATGCTCGCGGCGTATTACAGCTGCGGCTGTGATTCCGCTGATTTGTTCAGGGGGCTGAAAATAGAGCAGGATGAATCTTTCGCGGAACATCTGAACAAATATGATGTGATTTACTTGAATATGCAGCAGTTTTTGATTGGGGAGAAGCAGGGGAAGGTCACTGAATATCTGGAGCAGGAGGTGGTTCGTGAGCTCGGGAAAGCTTATGGGAAAATTTTGGACAGGAAAACAGAACAACTTGCTGTCACACTGATGGATATTTATGCGGAAACAGGCAGACAGTTTGTTTTCCTGGTAGATGAGTGGGACTGCGTGATGCGGGAACGGCAGGAGTCGGAGGCGTTACAGAAACAATACCTTGATTTTCTGAGACTGCTGTTAAAAGACCAGCCGTATGTCGCGCTTGCTTATATGACAGGGATTCTGCCCGTGAAGAAGTATGGGGAGCATTCCGCCCTGAATATGTTTACGGAATATTCCATGACTGACCAGAAGGCGCTGGAAGAGTACACAGGGTTTACCGAGGATGAAGTAAGAGAACTGTGTGTGCGGTTTGACATGGATTTTGGGGAGACGAGCAGTTGGTATGACGGATATATGTTTGAAGAATTTCGGCATATTTATAACCCGAAGTCTGTGGTGGAGTCGATGCTCTATCACAAATTTTCTAATTATTGGACTTCCACAGAGGTTTACGACGCGCTGAAAATCTATATGGACATGGATTTTGACGGGCTGCGGAGTGATATCGTGCATATGCTGGGCGGCGGGCGTGTTGCGATAAACACGCGCAGCTTTAAGAATGACATGCGTACCTTTGAGACGAAAGATGATGTGCTGACGCTGCTGGTGCATCTGGGGTATCTCGCGTACGATTCGGGGAACAGGGAAGCCTTTATCCCGAATAAGGAAATTGTGGAGGAATTTGAGAATGCCATGAGTGTCGGCGGCTGGCCGGAAGTCATGCGCGTGCTGAAAGCGTCGCAAAAGCTCCTCGAAGCTACGATCAACGGGGAGGCGCAGCGTGTCGCCGAGGCGCTGGACAGGGCGCATACGGAGGTGGCGTCCATGCTCACTTACAATGATGAGAATTCGCTTGCCGCAGCGATCGGTCTTGCGTACTACAGTGCAAGGCAGGACTATGTGCTGATACGTGAGTTCCCGTCAGGGAAAGGCTTTGCGGACATTGTATTTCTGCCATTGCCGCATACAGATAAGCCCGCGCTTATAATTGAGTTAAAGTATGACAAATCCGCAGCCACGGCATTGCAGCAGATCAGGGACAGAAAGTACACGCAGGCGCTGGAACGTTATAGCGGGGAAATCGTGCTTGTGGGAGTGGATTATGACAGAAATAAGGCGGATAAGCCGCATAGCTGCCTGATAGAGCGGATACAATATAGATAAAAGGAAAGAAGGACGCATTAGGCTCAAAATCAGAATTCAGGAAAAGTACTGATTTTGGTTGAGTTGTGTTTATGGACTCAATATTCTGTTGATTGTGAATCGCGGTTTCATATGATAAACTCTTATGTAACAGGAAATAATATGGATATAGGCCAATAAGGCATGATACTGGCAAAGGTAACGAGGGGGAGAACGATGCTGGACAGGGAGAAAGTCGGCAGGGCGATTGCAAAACAGAGGAAGATCAGGGGAATGACGCAGAGGCAGCTTGCGGATATATTGAACGTGTCCTATCAGGCCGTCTCAAGATGGGAGCAGGGACAGAGCCTTCCATCGGTGGATATGATCTATGATATCGCACAGTCGCTGGAGACGACTGTTGATTTTCTGCTGAACGGGCTTTCGGAGGAGAGGAAGGTTATCAAGTACGAGGATACAGGACTTGATACCAAAAAGCTTTATATGATCAAAAAGCGGCTGAACAGCCTTGTCACCCCGGATGAGAGACTGCTGCGTGCGAAATATACGGAACCCTCTTTTTTTCGGTTTGACGTATCGGGGATGGACGACCCGGTGTGGGTGTCCGCAAACCATGTGCCTGGCTCTAAAGAGTGCTTTGCGGTGGAAAACGGATACGACAGGGAGATCTGTATGGATCTGGTGTCAAGCGCGGCAAACAACCTGATCCGCTTTGGCGTAAAACCGGCGTATCTACAGGCGAGCATTGTCTGTGGAAACAATGACAGCGGCCAGCTCCTGCTGATGGGTGAAGCGCTCAAGGAAGCGTGTGAGCGCAGCCAGATCACGTTTGCCGGGCTGGAGGTGAGCGGCCAGGCAGTGAATTATCATGAGGGAGAATACAGGATCGCGGCCTCGATCGCAGGGGTTGCGGACAGGAAGGAGCTGATAACAGGGGAGGGCATCACAGAAGGTGATGTACTGGTTGGGCTGCAAACCGATGGGATATCCTCCGTCAGTTATCCATTTGTGAAAGTAATCCTGGACAGGAGACCGGACATTCTGTATGCAAAGATCGACGAACAGAATCATCTGATGGATACCCTGATGAAGCCAAATGCCTGTTATGTCAATGTAGTCCGCGCATTGCAGGAACAAAATCTCGTACATGGGATTTTTGTCATCAGCAATTCGATATTTAACAGGAAGTGTTACAGTACAATACCCAGGGGACTTGGCGCGGCGGTTTTGGTTTCACAGATACCGGTTCCCGCGCTGTTTCAGTATATATATGATTTGAACATGATGGACCGGGAGTGTTTCCTGAGGGATTTCTCACTGGGAATCGGCATGGTGCTGGCAGTGCCCAAAGAACGGTGTGACGAGGCGGTGGAGCTGATTGAAAAGTTCCATCGGTGTTATCGGATTGGGACGGTGCAGAAGAACGGTGAGCACCCTGACACACGGGTTTGGTTAGCGTAAAATCAGGGATTTAATCATCTTGATTTGTAGCACAAACCATGCAGTAAGGAATTGTAGAAAAATAAGTGAAGCTGGGTTCAGGACAATTTATTGGAGAGCGGAGATGACAGAATGACAGACACAAATAACAACCAAACGATTTATCAGGAGTCCCTGGAGGCAGAGAGGATTGTGATGATCCCGCTTCCAGGTCACAGTGTACAAGATGACGGGATCAATACATGGTATACGATCATCGACAAAACAAGCCGTGCCCCGATCGGTATGATCGGGATGGTGCATCAGCGCCCGGAGTGGAGAAATACAGGTCTGTGTATCATGATCCCCGATGAGAGGAACCGCGGGGAAGGATACGGCCTGGGGGCGCTTGAAGTGATGGAACGGTACATATTTGAAAGTCTGGCATACCAGCGCATTGCCGTGCAGATTGCAGAGTGCAATCAGGCTGCGGTTCATTTCTTCAAAAAAGCAGGCTACAAGCTGGAAGGGGTTTTGGAGCTGGGGTATTTTCATGACAATCAGTATTGTGATATAATATTACTGCGCCTTCTGCAGAAGGAGTACATGGGCAGAATAAGAACTCAGTGAGTTTACTGACAAGAGTGCTGGCAAATAGGGTACAAAACCTTTTCATCAGATGCTGCCTGTGTTATACTTAGGAATTGTAGAAAAATAACTGACGCATCTTGACTTGTCTATTTCTCCGATATCAAACGGCTAAGACAATTGACAAAAAGCCTTGCAGAAGCCTTTTACGCTTACGTTTTTGCACAACTACATAGGAATTAACTCTCGAAGAAATATCCTGCGCAAACGGCATCATTTATTTTTCTGCAGTTCCTTGATACAGATTAAAAAGCACAAAAAGGCACATAGAAGGAAAGGATGACGGAATCACAATGAGGAGGTCTGTTAAGGCACTGACAGCTGTATTTTTTGTCATAGTATGCATCGCGTCAGCAATTCTGCTGACCAACGGGGAAGATAAAAACGCTGTTGTTTTTGGCGATGAGGTCAGGCCGCTCAGGGACGGCTGGGGCAGCGTGACACTTTACACAGAGCGGGAGAGCTTTACATGGTCGCTGATGCAGGATTCACAGGCTTATGACTATGCGATGGCTGAGATTTGCGTAGGCAGGGAGCGCGCAGTGTTTGACTGGACATTTGGCGAGACGCGGGAGGGCCTGACAGGGCAGTATGCGGACGCGAGAAAGGAGCCTGCGGCGCGCGGCGGCAGGGAGGAGGCGGATTACTGGCTTTTTCTGAAGGTAAAGACAGATGACGTTTACGATCTGGATATCTGGCATAAAGTACAGGAGGTATGGGGCCGTGATCTGAAGGACGGCCATGAAATATATGCCAGTGTGAATGAGACAGGAGATGTCTGCAGGATTTGTGAGTATGATGACGGGACCATGTGCGGAATGTGGCAGGTTTTTATCAAAGATGAGTTTCTCTATGTGTTGGAGTGTGTGGACAATCAGGTCAGCAGCGGAGAGGAGACCTTAAAACCACTCAGCTATTTTTACTGGAGCGGGGTGCTGAAAAATATAGAAAAACATTGTCTGTGGGGGATGGACGATGAGCTGTTTTACTGGCGGGACCACGATGAGCGCGTGATTGAACTCGAAAATCCGTCAAGGGTGTATATCCAGGTTCCGGGAAGGGACGGCCGGTGGTCGCATTTTCCCGGGAAACAGCCATGTGCCGTCATACAGACGGCAGAGTACACGACTGCGTTGTCAGCGGGGAGTCCGACACTGCGGATTCGCTTTACGCTTGAGGGGGAGGCGATGGAGGTAGACCTTCCGAATATTGGCCCCGCGGATCATACATATCAGATGGAGGTGTCAGACGCCATGACCGGGGAGCTTTTGCAGGTGGCGCAGGCGAGCCTGTGTGTGGACGCGATTGACACGCTGCGTTTTGAGGATATGGACGGGGACGGATATCTGGATATGCATATCGTGTATCCGGAGCATTCTGTTGTTGCGGAGTCCGATGCCGAAGACCAGTTTTCTTATAAATATTACTATTATAGAGGCATTCCCTGGTTCTGGATATGGGATGATCAAAAGCAGCTGTTTGTCCGCATGGATGAGTGGGAGCTGTCTGACCGCATACAGGAGAGAAGGCAGGAACAAAAGGAGGAGAACACCGCGGAGAAAGACCAGTACATTGTCGTACAGGAGGGAGATTCCCTCTGGAACATCGCCGAGAAATATCTTGGAGATGGCGCGAAATATCCCGACCTGTATATCAGGAATAAGACTGTGATTGGTGAAAATCCGGACATGATCACACCGGGCATGGAACTGGTGTACTAGGGAGGAAAATCAGTCCTGGAAAAAAGTTCATGTAAAATTCATTGAATTTGTGTGTGTTATCTGCTACAATAATCATTGGTTTGTGCAGTAGCCGTATTATGTCAATCATGATACACTGCAAAAGAGTATTTGTAAAATGCCTGCCCATACATTTTTCTGCCCGGGGTTTTTCAGACACACCCTGGCAGGGAGGTTGCCTGGCCAGGTAAAGATTATTAGATTGGAGCCGTATATGAGTATTATAGAAAAAGTATTCGGTACACACAGCGATCGCGAACTGAAAAGGATTGAACCCATCGTGAAAAAGATCGAGGGCTACCGCGATGAGATGATCAGCCTTACGGACGAGGAGCTTCGGGGTAAGACCGCAGAGTTCAAGCGCAGGGTGGCGGAGGGAACAAGCCTCGATGACATTCTTCCGGAAGCCTATGCAGTCGTCCGCGAGGGCGCAAGGCGTGTACTAAATCAGGAGCATTACAGGGTACAGCTGATCGGCGGTATCGTACTACATCAGGGACGTATCGCAGAGATGAGAACTGGTGAAGGTAAGACACAGACAGCGCTTCTCCCCGCTTATCTGAATGCATTGGAAGGACGGGGAGTCCATGTCGTCACGGTCAATGATTATCTGGCAAAGCGCGATGCCGAGTGGATGGGGCAGGTGCATGAATTTCTGGGACTAAAAGTCGGCGTGGTGCTCAATGACATGAAATCCGATGAGCGGCGCGAGGCGTACAATTGTGACATCACCTACGTGACCAACAACGAGCTTGGATTTGACTATCTGAGAGACAACATGGTGATTTATAAGGAACAGCTAGTCCTGAGGGAGCTGCACTATGCCATCATCGACGAGGTGGACTCCGTGCTGATTGACGAGGCGAGGACGCCGCTAATCATCTCAGGCCAGAGCAGCAAATCCACAAAGCTCTACGAAGTGTGCGATATTCTTGCAAGGCAGATGAAACGAGGCGAGGACGTTCCCGAGATGACCAAGATGGATTACGTCATGGGCACAGAGCAGGAGGAGACAGGGGACTTTATCGTCAACGAGAAGGACAAAGTCGTAAACCTTACAGCTGCAGGTGTGGAGCGCGTGGAGAAATTTTTCCAGGTAGAAAATCTTGCAGATCCTGAAAACCTGGAGATTCAGCACAATATCATATTGGCGCTGCGGGCGCACAACCTGATGTTCCGCGACCAGGATTATGTGGTGAAGGACGACGAAGTGCTGATTGTCGATGAGTTTACAGGGCGTATCATGCCGGGGCGCCGCTATTCCGACGGCCTGCACCAGGCGATCGAGGCAAAGGAGCATGTCAAGGTAAAGCGTGAGAGCAAGACGCTTGCCACGATCACATTCCAGAATTTCTTTAACAAGTTTGACAAAAAGTGCGGCATGACCGGAACGGCGCTCACCGAGGAGAAGGAGTTCCGCGATATCTATGGCATGGATGTTGTTGTCGTGCCGACAAACCGTCCGGTGATCCGCGAGGATAAGCAGGACTGCGTGTATAAGACCAGAAAAGAAAAGCTCAAAGCTATCGTTGACACGGTAGAGCAGGCGCATGCCACGGGTCAGCCGGTGCTTGTCGGCACAATCACGATCGAGGCGAGCGAGGAGCTGAGTAAGATGTTCACGCGGCGCGGTATCCAGCACAAGGTATTAAACGCAAAGTTCCATGAGCTCGAGGCGGAGATCGTGGCAGACGCAGGCCAGCACGGCGCGGTCACGATTGCGACGAACATGGCAGGACGCGGTACGGATATCAAGCTTGACGAGGAGGCAAGGGCAGCAGGGGGGCTGATGATCATTGGCACGGAGCGTCATGAGTCAAGGCGTATTGACAACCAGCTGCGCGGCCGTTCAGGGCGTCAGGGCGATCCCGGTATGTCACGTTTTTACATTTCGCTCGAGGACGACCTCATGCGTCTGTTCGGCTCTGAACGTCTGATTAACATGTTCAATACACTGGGCATTCCGGAGGGACAGGAGATTGAACACAAGATGCTCACGAGTGCGATTGAGAATGCCCAGAAGAAGATTGAGAACAACAACTTCGGTATCAGAAAGAATCTGCTGGAATATGACCAGGTCATGAACGAGCAGCGCGAGATTATCTACGGGGAGCGCCGCCGCGTTCTCGACGGCGAGAGCATGCGCGACGCAATCTATAAAATGATCACGGACATTGTCGAGAGCTCGGTAGACACGGCAATCAATGACGATCTGGAACCGGAAGAGTGGGATCTGAAGGAGCTCAATACACTGCTGCTTCCGATTGTGCCGCTTCACCCGGTGGTGCTTGACCGTGTGTCCAAGAAGACTAAGAACGGGTTGAAACATCAGCTGAAGGAGGAAGCCGTCAGGCTGTATGAGAGCAAGGAGGCCGAATTCCCGGAGGCGGAGAATATCCGTGAGATTGAGCGTGTCATTCTCTTAAAGGTGATCGACCGCAAGTGGATGGACCACATCGACGACATGGACCAGCTGCGCCAGGGCGTGGGGCTGCAGGCGTATGGGCAGAGAGACCCTCTGGTAGAGTATAAAATGAACGGTTATGAGATGTTTGACGCCATGACAGCCAACATCAAGCAGGATACTGTGCGCATGCTGCTGCACGCAAGAGTAGAGCAGAAGGTAGAGCGTGAGGAAGTGGCAAAGGTCACAGGCACAAACAAGGACGACACGCTGCAGAAAGGGCCAAAGATGCGCGTGGAGGCGAAGGTATATCCAAATGATCCATGTCCGTGCGGAAGCGGAAAGAAGTACAAACAGTGCTGCGGGCGGAAGGCATAAAACGAAGTTATTCTAAAGACGTCCCGCCATTGGACGGAACGCCAAGAATAACGAATCTTTTAAGAAAAATGGCAGAGCCATTCTTCACGATGAGTATGATTTAAGTAAAAAGGTGGTGAACGCAATGGTAGAACTCGACCAGATGAAACAGGAGTTACAGACCTACGAAAGTCCATTAGCGGAAGTGAGGGATTCACTTTGACCTCGCTAATAAGGAGAGGCGAATTGAGGAGTTAGAGCGCGAGATGGAGGCGCCCGGTTTCTGGGACGATCCGGACCGTTCTAACAAACAGATGAAGGAATTAAAACAGCTCAAGGATACAGTGGACCAGTGCAACGGACTCAAATCCCAGTACGAGGATATCGAGACACTGATTGAGATGGGCTATGAGGCGCAGGACGCGGAGATGATACCGGAGATCCGCGAGGAACTTGACAGTTTTATCGAGACATTTGAAGTGCTGCGCATCAGCACGCTCCTGTCGGAAGAATACGACAAGTGCAATGCGATTTTAAAATTAAACGCGGGTGCAGGCGGCACGGAGAGCTGCGACTGGGCAGGCATGCTCTATCGCATGTACACCCGCTGGGCGGAGCGGAAGGGCTTTTCCATCGAGGTGCTTGACTATCTTGACGGGGATGAGGCAGGAATCAAGTCCGTCACCTTCCAGGTAAACGGTGAGAATGCCTACGGATATCTCAAATCGGAGAAGGGCGTGCACCGGCTTGTGCGCATCTCGCCCTTTAACGCGCAGGGAAAACGCCAGACATCGTTTGTGTCGCTCGACGTGATGCCGGACATCGAGGAAGACCTGGACGTGGAGATCAACGAGGACGATCTGCGAATTGATACCTACCGCAGCAGCGGTGCGGGCGGCCAGCACATCAACAAGACCTCGTCGGCAATCCGCATCACCCACATTCCGACAGGCACGGTAGTACAGTGCCAGAATGAGCGCTCCCAGTTCCAGAATAAGGACAAGGCGATGCAGATGTTAAAGGCCAAGCTGTTTTTGCTAAAGCAGGAAGCCAACGCTGAGAAGCTCTCAGATATCCGCGGCGAGGTGAAGGAGATTGGCTGGGGCAACCAGATCCGCTCCTATGTGATGCAGCCCTACACGATGGTGAAGGACCACAGGACGAACTTTGAGTCAGGCAATGTGGACGCGGTGATGGACGGCGCGCTGGACGGGTTCATCAATGCCTATCTGAAATGGAAGAACAGCGAAAAGGCAGTATAAGAATTATCATACAAAAAAGCAAACAGGGCGCTACACCCTGTTTGCTTTTTTTCGTGTCTTTTCCTCGTACATCGTCTCATCGGCGATGCGGATATAGTCATCTAAAGTCTGGTCAGAACGCATATCCGTGCACACAGCCCCGACACTGAACGTCAGTTCAAACGGGAGCTGATGCTGTCTGGCTTTCGCGGTGACAGTGCTGCGCATATTGCAGATCATTTTCTCATAGGACGCAGGGTCCATATTTTCGCGGACAATGATAAACTCGTCGCCGCCATTTCTCACCGGAATGTCATTTTTTCCGCAGTATTCCATTATAGTCGAGGCGATAATGCGTATGGAGATGTCGCCATAATCATGACCGAAAGTATCATTGATATATTTGAGCCTGTCCATATCCACAAACAGGATCAGCAGATTTTCGCCCTTACGCTTCTTCTCGTCAAAGAGGCTGCAGACCAGCTCCTGAAAACCAAGGCGGTTGTACAGCCCTGTCATGGCGTCCTTGACATTCATATCTGCGAGGATTTTGTTTATGTAACCAAGCTTTTCTTTTTCATACAGATTCCGCATGGCGGAAGTAAGCACGTTCATCACCTTGAAAAGATACTGCTTTTCCAGCAGATACACTGCGTTTTTAATCACAAAGTATCCGATAGTATACTGCCTGAAATGCAGCGGCATGAACAGGAAGTCTGTTCCGCCCTGCTGCGGGGAATCAAACATGGGGAAAAGGCTGTCAATGGTCTGTCTGTCATGGGTTGTGCCGGCTCTCATGTCATAGGCAAATTCCACAGACATTGTGTCAGGATATCCTTTTGTGTGGAACTTTCCATCATCGATCAGATTCTGGTTGAAGTAACTCACGTCCCTGTGGAAGTCATTGATATGGTCATCTAGCACCAAGTAAATGGCGTCACATTTAAACGCAGGGATACAGGCGGGGAGGCAGGCCGCGATCTCCTGGATGGACTGACAATTTAGCAGGGCATATTCCAGACCAAGAACCTGCTCCTCAAAATCCGTTGTTTCGATATCATATAAAATTTGCCCTTTTGCGTGCTCGCTCTGGTTTATTTTCGCATTATTTTTGCATCCGCAGCTGTCCCAGAAGACATACTGCGAATCCGTGTAATTGTATTGTTCTACGGGCTTTCCTTCCCAGATTCGTATTAGCAGGTCTGCACAGAGATAACCGATATCTTCGCGGATATGACCGACAGTCGTGATTTTCGGGGAGTAGAAAGCGGCCTTGTCAAAATTGTCGAAGCCTGTCACACAGAAATCTTCTGGTATCCGGTATCCCATTTTGCCAGCGGCCTCCAAAACCCCGACAGCAATGTTGTCACTGGCGCACACAATGGCATCCGGCAGCTTTTCGTTTTCGCCCAGTCTGCTCATCAGATAAGTAAATCCCCGGTATCCGCAGGAGTACTCATAGGACTCAAAGTAGAAATCGCCCTCCTTGTAATCCAGCTGATGGCTTTGCATAAATTCTCTCAGGGCATTTGCGCGGATACTGTTCTCATAGTTGCTCTTAGGCCCCATAATAAACCAGAATCGCCGGCAGTTGTGCGTGGAGTAGAGATGCTCCATAATGGTCATCATGGATTTGCGGTTGTCAATTCCGACGTAGTAGAAGCCAGGAAGCTTGTTTGATATAGAAATAGCAGGTTTACCAGTATTTCGAACGATCTGGGCGATCTCATCGACGATCTCGGGATAACGGATATTGTTCAGATCCATAATGATCCCGTCGAAGTCATTGAAATCAGGGAGTTTGTAGATATTGTACTCCCCCGCATTGTAGTTGGCATCCCAGCTCCAGTCACCGGAACTGTTGAAGATATAAAGGTTGATATCCTCATTGGCCTCACGTATTTTCTGTAGGATTCCAGCCGGCCATGCGTAGGTAAAGAACCGTTTCCAGCCGTCCATAATCAAGGCAATTTTTTTCATAGTACAACCTCCAATTGTAAATTATGCGACAGTCTTGTTTCGCGCGGACATGATATCTAGGTAGAGATTCGTCAGCGCCATGCTCTGATAAGGAATCACCCAGATCAGCGTGATGCCACAGGTAAACAGTCCAAGCACAAATGCGGGGATAAAGCTCACATACAGCATAAAGAGCCGGAATTTCTGGCCGCTCATGACCTCAAAGCTCTTTTTTAAGATTGTCGATGCACTCCAGCTGGGAAAGTCGAGCACCATGTAAAAAGCCGGGAAGAAAGGCAGCGTTAACACGAGTGAGATCACCGTGCACACAAACATGATCAGATAAAATTTCATGGACGCGCTGTACATAACATTGTATGCCGTCAAAAGTTCACTGTTGTCTGTAGCGTTTCCGGCCAAAAGGTGTCCAAGGTTATTGACATTTCCCCCACCAAACAGGGAGAGAGAGTCTACGATTTCCAGGTATTGTGAGGACGCGATTTCGACCGGGATCATGCAGATGGATTCGATAATGGCGATCACAGCACCGATTTTCAGGATTTTAACCGTGTTCTGATGAAAACCGCAGAATAAGTCCCCGATGGTGCTTTGCATGTTGCACGCTGATTTCAGAAAGATAAAGGAGGTTCCGGCGTTCAGTACGGACGCGGCGACTTGCACAGCAAATACAGCGATATAGTTGATGACAGCACCCACTGGCGTGGTCATGGGAATCATTGAGGAGACAAGGTTCACCGCAAAAAGTGTGATGACAAATTTTAGCAGGATCGCTCCAACCAGAATGCCCAGATACTGTCCGGTTTGCATTCTCGCAAGGAATTTTAATTCAAAATTGTTTTTATAATGTGGCTGCTGCATAATGTTTGGTCCTTTCTCGTCTGACGGTTAATATGACATATCAGACTGTAACCCATTGTATCATGTTTAATACAATAAAACAATGAAATCAAAGTGAAATTTTCTTGAATCGCGCGGGATTTTCCGATATAATTGAGTTGTTGTTTTTTATACCATTATATCAGATAAAACAGGAAAAAGGAAAGAGTTGGGCTATGGACATTATTTTAAAGCTGAAAGAAGAATTAAACGTGGAGAAGTGGCAGGTCGAGGCCGCCGTCAAACTGATCGATGAGGGAAACACGATCCCGTTCATCTCCAGGTATCGCAAGGAGGTTACCGGCTCGCTCAATGACGAGGTGCTGCGAAACCTCAACGAGCGGTTGGGGTATCTTAGAAACCTGGAGGAGAAAAAAGAGCAGGTGCTCGGGAGTATTGAGGAGCAGGGGAAACTCACGGACGAGCTAAAGGCAAAGATCCTCGCGGCGGAGACGATCGTTGCCGTTGACGACCTGTATCTGCCATATAGGCCAAAGAGAAAAACACGCGCCAGTGTTGCCAGGGAGAAAGAGCTTGACGGGCTGGCGGACATTATCCTAGCACAGGAGACAACAAAGCCGCTCACTGTGGAGGCGGAGTGCTATGTGAGCGAGGAGAAGGGCGTAAACAATATCAAGGAAGCCCTGCAGGGCGCAATGGATATCATCGCGGAGATGATATCGGACGAGGCAGATTATAGAACATACATTCGAAATGCAACCTTTGAGGAGGGAAAAGTTACAAGCACGGCAAAGGACGCAAAAGCACAGAGTGTGTACGAAATGTACTACAACTTTGAGGAGCCTGTAAACAAGATAGCAGGGCACAGGGTTCTGGCGCTTAACAGAGGGGAGAACGAAAAGATCCTCACAGTAAAGATTGAGGCGCCCACAGAGCGCATTATCCGGTTTCTGGAGAAGAAGCTTATCACAAAAGAGAATGAAAATACGACGCCGGCATTGCAGGAGACCATTGCGGACAGCTACAACAGGCTGATTGCGCCAGCAATCGAGCGCGACATCAGAAACGAGTTGACCGAGAAGGCGGAAGATGGGGCGATCGCTGTGTTTGGCAAGAACTTAGAGCAGCTCCTCATGCAGCCGCCAATTTCGGGAAAGGTGGTGCTTGGCTGGGATCCCGCATTCCGGACAGGCTGCAAACTTGCCGTGGTGGACGCGACAGGAAAGGTGCTTGACACGAAGGTCATCTATCCCACCGCGCCCCAGAACAAGGTCGAGGAGGCAAAAAAGGAGCTCAAAAAGCTGATCAGTAAGTACGATGTGAGCCTGATTTCCGTGGGGAACGGCACCGCGTCGCGCGAGTCCGAGCAGGTCATCGTGGAGCTGATTAAGGAACTTGATAAGCCAGTCCAGTATGTCATCGTAAACGAGGCGGGCGCGTCCGTCTACTCAGCGAGTAAGCTTGCGACGGAGGAGTTTCCGAACTTTGATGTGGGACAGAGAAGTGCGGCCTCCATCGCAAGGCGTCTGCAGGACCCGCTTGCGGAGCTTGTCAAGATTGATCCCAAGTCCATCGGTGTCGGGCAGTATCAGCATGACATGAACCAGAAGAAGCTCAGCGAGGCGCTAAACGGAGTCGTGGAGGACTCTGTGAACAAGGTCGGCGTGGACTTGAACACGGCATCTGCCTCACTGCTGGAATATATCTCGGGCATCAACAAGACCATCGCCAGAAACATTGTGGACTACAGGGAGACAAACGGACGCTTCCGCAACAGAAAGCAGCTGTTGAAGGTGGCAAAGCTTGGGCCCAAGGCATATGAGCAGTGCGCAGGTTTTATGCGTATTCTCGATGGTGACAATCCACTGGATGCCACAAGCGTGCACCCGGAATCTTATGACGCGGCACGAAAGCTCCTAGAAAAGCTGGGAATGACGATGGACGATCTAAGAGAGCTTCAGCGGAAAGCAGCGTCTACCAAGAGTGCAAAACCAGCAAAACAGGAGAATTCGAAAAATACGAAAAACAGCAAAAAGCAGAATATCGTCATCAAGAACACTAGCACGGCGATGGGAAAAGCGCTTGCGGCAGCGATGGGCGGTGTGACACTCGATGCGCCCAAGTCCCAGGAAACAAAGAAGGAGATGCCGGAACCGCAAGCAGCAGGCGGACTCGAACGGCGTGTCAAGGATAAGAAAAAAATGGCTCAGGAGCTTGGGATCGGTGAAATCACACTGACAGACATTTTGAAGGAGCTCGAGAAGCCGGCAAGGGATCCGCGCGAGAACATGCCAAAACCCATCCTTAGAAGCGATGTTCTAGAGATGAAGGACTTAAAGCCGGGAATGGTTCTCAAGGGAACCGTTCGGAACGTCATTGATTTTGGTGTGTTTGTGGACATTGGGGTTCATCAGGATGGCCTGGTGCATATTTCCCAGATTACCAACAGGTTTATTAAGCATCCCCTCGAGGCTGTCAGTGTTGGAGATATCGTAGATGTTCAGGTGCTTGAGGTTGATCTGGCAAAGAAAAGGATCTCCCTGACCATGCGGCTGGAGAAGGACGGCGGCCGTACTATATCTTGAGAAATACATCGATAAAAAATTCCCTGTCGCTGTGGTACGTCCGCGCTGAGCCGCCGTATTTCTCGGCGACAGCGGTAATTGAGTCAAGTCCCGTGCCTTTTCCGCTGCGCTTAGTGGAATGGTATGCGCCGTCTTTTCCCCGCAAGACCTTGCCGTTAAAGCTATTGGTGGAGATTACATACAGGCTGTTTCCATGACAGATTTCGGAGACCAGTTCAAAGTAACGATCCTCCTCTGGTATTGTAGTACATGCGGCGATCGCGTTTTCCATCAGGTTTCCAAACAGCGCGGCCATATCCAGTTCCGATACTGTCAGTGGTTCGGGGAGTTCTATTTTCCAATCCGTTCTGATCCGTAGGGTTTGGGCCATCTCATCGTAATAGCCAAACAGCGCGTTAAGCGCGGCGTTTGCGCAGTAATGTACAGGTACGTTTTCGTCAAAGCGCAGCTCGTATTCGGCAAGGTGTGTCCTGATGCCGTTTAAGTCGCCTTTTTCGGCGAGGGTGGCCAGGATATGTACGGATTGCCGAAAGTCATGCCGCAGCCGCCCGGTCTGCTTCATATATTCCTGGAGATCCCGGAACTGGCGGGACTGCATCTCAAGGAGCTGTGAGCGCTTTTCAAGTTTCTCGCGTTCTGTGCGTCCTATCGCTAGGCTATAAAACAGCACATACACTGTGATTAAGAGCGCCAGTGCGCAGACCTCGAACATCGGAAATAGAAAGCACAGTCTGGTATTGCGCACGACATCGTAGGAGGCAGGTGTCGCTAGTATGTTAAAAACAAGGAAAATTGCAGAGATAACTGTGACCGAATACCAGACACGTGGCATGTCGCAATCCTCCACGGCCCTGGAGAAACTTCTCCTGGCAGGGTGCACGAATACAGCCAGCATAATGCAGGAGCTGCCAAGCGCCACAAGACTTCCCGGCAGCGAGGCACGATTGATAGTGGGTTGGAAATACATATCTGCGATCGTCCCAAACTGTACGGGAAATGTTTCTATCGCACAGACACCTACATAGACTGCAAGTGTGCGCGACAGATCCAGACGTACCGTCTGACGGTAGAGAAAAAAGGAGATTGCCAGAATGGGGATTCCCACGGCATTGGGTGCAATGTTCCAGAACGTCACGGCACATGCAGCGGCGAGGGAGATCAATACGGCTGCCAGACCACAGAGGGAAAGCGTTAATCTGGTAGAAAAGCGTATTCTGTTTTCTACAGGAAGATAGCAGGATAGCGTCCCTGGAACAAGGATCAGAAACTGCAGTAGTGTGTTAAACCATCTGTCGGAAAACATAAGCCCTCCTATCCGTCGCGTTTCGTGCGGCGCCGCATTTTTTCAAAATTATAATCTAAGAACAATTGTTCGACCTTCAGGCGGTTGCGGACGCGTATCGAGAAACGTCCGTTTTCAAGCAGGCAGCAGTTTTCCTCAAAACCGATAATATAATCAGCATTTACCACGACGCCCTTATTGATGGAGAGAAAGCGCGGATCACCAGTCCGGGCAATAAATTCTGGTATGGTCAGGCGACTTCGCAGTGTTGTTCCGTCACAGAGCCTGATTTCGAGATAATGTGCGTCGGTGACAGCTGAAACAATGTTTTCATACGGTACGCGGACAGTTTTCCTGTCGCTGTATACGTCAATATAACCTGATGTTTGGGGCAGGAGTGCCATAGCGTCCTTAAGAACATCCCTGACGCGCCTAGGCGTAAACGGCTTGATAATGTACTCAAATGCATGGCAGGAAAACGCTTCGGGCATTCGCTCCCCACAGGCGGTCAGAAAGATCAGGATACAGGCGGTGTTGTCCAAGCGGAGTCTTTTTGCCGCTGTGACGCCGTCCATGCCACGCATGAAGATATCCATAAAGACAATATCATATCCGTCGCATACTTCAAGAGAACAAAGAAAGCTCTCCCCGTCCGGAAACGGGGATATTTTTGTCTCTATACAGTTTTCCCTGCCAAATTCGCGGCAGATTTTAGAGAGCTCATCTATACAGCCCTGCTCGTCGTCAATCAATGCGATATGCATAACACTCACCACCCAGTCTAGTATAGCATTTTTTTCTGTATTTATCAAATCATACTGTCCGCGGCAGCCTGACGTTTATGCCAGAAAATTGACGTTCCTGCCAAAAGGGTTGTTTTATTGCAGTTTTATTCATAAGATAATAAAAGTTTGCGTAAAAGTCAATTTATGAATTGACTATAATTTATTAAGAAAGGATACCAGCCAATAATGAAAAAACTGAAAAAGAACATTTTATTGACAATACTGTTTGTCGTTTCTATGGCAGCCTTCACGTGTTGTGCGAAGAAGACGGATGATTTTGACGCGATGTACAAAAACGCAGTAAGGGATGCGGCCTTTGCTGACGAGGATGAGATTTTACCGCTTGTTGCGCTGACGACGGATGACAAGATGACGACATGGGACAGTGAAGGGCGCGTTTTGCTCTGCACATGGCACAATTATCCTGACAGCTATCCAACAGGCGAGCGCGTAACAATCGAGTGGGGGCCCGTGTGGACATTTACAAATAAGGAAATCGCATCGTATCAAGACGAACTTAAAAAAAGTGACGATCCCGAAATGCGGCTTAAACAGATTGTCTCCTTTGCACCAGACTCCGCGCACTCCACCGTGACCGGCTTCTGGGTAAGGCCCGAAAATGTAAGGCGTCCTGCATACCAGAGTGATCCCACTGTGGGGACGATGACAAACGCTTTCGGGGAAAATGTAGACGAGGAGTTTAAGGAATGGTTTGACGACAACATTCTGTGGTCATATTATTATGGGAATTATCCCTGGACAAGGCTTGGCTATACCTACGACTGGGCGGACAACAAAACGGAATACGGACTGACCGAGTTTCTTGTGGAGAGCGGCGCGGAAGTGACGGTGGCCTTTACGGTGACAACAGAGGAATTTCTGGCGGGACTTATCAGTGGTAACACATATGATTCCGAAAATGGGGATATTGCCCAAAAGCATGGAGAATGATCGCCTACGGCGGCAGACTGTACCAAATCAGAGATTTCCTCTATACTTTGGGGCGTTAGTTTTCAGCCAGGGCTCGTCTGCTTCAAAACCACCGCAATCAGCGATGGAACAGATGTGATAAGACCGTGGAGGAAGCCTGCTGGCGGTCAGAAAAGCCTTGTACAGGGATGGCGAAGTCACTTGATATCTTTGCTCGAAGGCACAAATCTCCTCCTCGGTGATAGCGGATGACTCAAGCTGCAGGTCGGTAAAACAGCCCCGTTCCTGCAGCTTTTGAAAGTCTTTTTTACGAAATTTATGTCCTTATGGCGGATCATACAAATGCGCCTTTCTTTTTCTTTCTTTCTTTTATTTCCTTTTATTTTTCATTTTTTCCTTTCTGATTTATTGTTAATCAGTTTTCACAAAGCAGCTTTTATAGTATAAGTAGATCAAACCGCACAGAGATGTATATTCTTTACAATCATAAAGTAATCCTATTTAAATGAAAAATTGGAAATGATGCACAAATTTGTCCGTTAGCATTCGCTATGCTCATGAGTAAAAATACAAAACGCGTTATCTTTTTTATAATGACTTAAAAATATTCATTGTAAAGGGTAGATAAAAATTATATAATCAAATATATTTATCGGAATCTTTAACGGAGACAAAACAATGATTGTATTTAGTAAAGAGCATAGCAAAGCATGGTTAGAGCTAATGACGGTTTATCAGGATTATAGATCCAAAATCTTCAAGTGGGTTAATGAAAAACCTGATGTAAAATATCATGACTTATATATAGAGCTTAGCCCTCATCTACTTAAGAGAGATTTGCATAAACGTTTATTACCTAAATTCCGCAAAAAATTATAACGAGGCTAATG